>JBFIJC010000064.1:0-14778 GCA_041600915.1 Nitrogeniibacter sp. | reverse complement strand
GCCGAAACGTTAACCGACACTTTCATTTCGGTATAGCCCGCCACATGCCAGCCACGGCAGCAACGGCACGCCTCGTTGAGCACCCAGGCGCCAATATCAACAATCAGACCGGTTTCATCGGCCAGCGTGATAAAGCGATCCGGTGGTACGCGTCCGAGGCGGGGGTGATTCCAGCGCACCAGCGCCTCGGCGCTGACGATCTGCTCAGACTTCGCGTCGATCACCGGCTGAAATTCGAGAAACAACTCATTGCGCTCGACCGCATGGCGCAAGTCCGACTCCAGCGCCACCCGCTCGGTCGAGGCCGCATTCATGGTCCGGTCGTAAAACACGAAGCCGTTCCCACCCCGTTTCTTGGCTTGCGCGCCGGCGGTTTCCGCGCTCATCAAGAGCTCATACACCTGCGTGCCGTCAGTGGGGATCAGGGCGACGCCCGTGCTCGGCGTCAGGAACAGTTCGATGCCGTCCTTCATGAACGGCGAATCAAACACTTTGCCAATCCACCGGGCAAACACCTCCGCGCTTTGCCGCTCGCCAATGCCCGGCACGAACACGCCAAATTCGTCGCCCCCGAGACGGGCAAGTAACACATCGGACTGAAGCACTTCGGTCAGCCGCTGACTGACTTCCTTAAGCACCGCATTGCCGGCTTCGTAGCCAAAGCTCGCATTCACCCGCAGGAAGCGATCAATGTCGATCACAAACATGGCACCGCGGGCCGTACGCCCCTGGCGCTGCGACGTGTTCAGCCATTCGGTGACTTTGTCGCAGAACAGATTCTGATTCGGCAGTGCACTGAGCTTGTCGTAATAGGACAGCTGCTGGATGCGATCGTCGGCCTGGCGCACCGCCCGCCGCGCCTGAGCGCCGCGCAGCTCACGCTCGATGACCGGCACCATGCGCTCGTATTGCCCTTTCGGGATGAAGTCATGCACGCCGTCGTACATCGCCGACACGGCCAGTTGATGGCTGATGTGCGCCGAATGGATGATGAACGGGATGTCGCGCCCGCTGCGCTTGAGTACTTCCAGAGCGGCCAGGGCATCGAAGCCCGGCATGTTGTGATCAGAGATGACCAGGTCCCACTCACGACTGGCGAGCTCGGCCGCCATGTCGATTTCGCTGTCGACACGACGGTACTCGATACTGACCCCGCGCTGCGCCAGCTCGGCCTGCAGCAGGAACGCATCGTCTTCGACATCGTCGACGACCAAAGCCCGGATGGGTTGGTCCTGCATGGTTGTGGCGTCCTTGAGTTGCATATCGAGTCGGCCTAGGCGCTTTCGTCTATCACTATCGGGTTCACGACAGACCTCGCGCGAACTTGAGCGTTGTGCGTTTCATTGCTTTTCTCGGCGCCAGCGGGTGCACCGTTTTCAGCGGCCTTGCCACGCTGAACCGTTGCCACTCGATTCCGGCCGCCGGCCTTGGCCCGATACGCGCCTTGATCCGCCACTTTGATCAGCGCATCCGGGTCCTGCATGCTGGCATCGCGCTCGGCGACGCCAACGCTGATCGACAAGGCCAGCGCCAGGCCACCGGCATTGGCGCGCGTCGCACGTACAGCGCGGCGTACCCGCTCGCCGCACAGCAGTGCCGCGCTCAGATCGGTGTCGGGACACAGCACCAGAAACTCATCGCCGCCGGTGCGCGCCACCATGTCCTGAGCGCGCAGCGCGTTCTTGATTGCGGTGGAGATCAGCCGCAACACCTGGTCCCCTGCATCGTGGCCGTGGCTATCGTTGATCTGCTTGAATGCATCGATATCGATGACCATCGCACACAAGGGTTGGCCGCTGCGTGCTGAACTCGCCCAGGCCTGCTGCATACGCTCAATGGCATAGCGCCGATTCGGGAAACCAGTGAGCGGATCGGTCAACGCAGCTTCCTGCAGCCGCCGGTTCTTTACCGCAAGCTCCGCCGCAAATCGCCGGATCTCTTCCCGGTCGCGCTCCACCTCCTGCTGCAGATGAATCACCCGATGCCCGGCGCGAAGACGCGCAGCCAACATGCGAGGACGCACCGGCTTGGCGACGAAATCATCCACACCACTATCGAAGGCTTCAATCAGGCTTTCGTCTTCTCCACTGGCTGTCAACATCAGGATATAGATACCCCGCCCGATACGCGTCTGGCGCAGCGCGCGGGTCAGCGCCAGGCCATCCATCTCCGGCATCTGGGCATCGACCAGCATCATCTGGGGCTGCACTTCGAGCGCCAGTTCCATCCCCTGGCGGCCGCAATCGGCCTCAAACACGGAATGTCCGGCGCGTTCAAGCATGCCGCACAGCATGCCTCGAACTTCCGCGTCATCCTCCACCACCAGCACCCGCATCACAGCGCTTCCGGTGGCAGCGGCAACGCCTTCCGAACTCGGCGACGCAGCCGGTTTTTGCGCCGAAACTGGGGGCGGCGACGCCCCAGCGCTCCGTGAGAGACTGCCAATTGGCGGCAGCGCCTGCGTGTCGAGTTGCAACATCTGCCCCCATTCACGCCACGCCACCAGGACCCCATCGCACAAGCTGTTGACGCTCTCTGCATCCATCCCGAGGCGCTCACCAATCGGGTAAAGCGCTGCCACCCGCTCGGCGCGCAGCGACGGGTCGGCCAAACAGGTCATGCGCAGCGCATCGGCCAGGCACAAGGCATCGAGCACTTGCCGCTGGCGGCTGTCAGCCGGAAACTTTGCTGTCTCCGGGACTTCGAACAGCGCCGCCGATTCGACAAACAGAGGGGGCAATCCCCAATCGGCAAGCATGGCTGCCGTGAGCTCGCGGTGATCCATTGCAAAAGCCGTGCGCTCGCACACCGCCAGATCCGACGCCTCCGCCATTTTCTGGAGCGTCAGCACTTCGCTGTACGGACCGGGGTAGATCGTTGCCAGCGCCAGCTCACCAATATGCGACAGCAGGCCGAGGCAGAACATCTCGTCGGCGGGTACGGAACGAATGCGCTGCGCCACCGCCTGCATGGCCACCGCCATGATCAAGGATCCCGACCAGAATCCATCGTAATCAAAACCTCGGCACCCGCCATTGCGATAGCTGGACAACAGCGAGAAGCCCAGCGCCATATTCCGCACCGGGGCCAGACCCAGCACCACCAAGGCGTCCTGCACGGAGGCGACGCTTCGACGCGGGCCATACGCCGCGCCGTTGGCCGCCTTGATCAAGCGGCCCACAAATGCCGGGTCGGTCTTGATGACACGTGCCAGCTCGGCCAGCGACAGATCGTCCTTCCGGGTCAAACGGATGATCGCCAGCGCTGCGCCTTTCGGGGAGGGCAAATCACCCGATGCCTTGATCTGCTCGAAGCTTCGGATATCGATGTTCGAACCCATTTTTTTTAGTATTTTTCCGGATAGCAATAAACCCGCGCGTACCGGCTCTGTCGGCGGGGCACCTCTCTCCTTACGACACGTGGCACGGCGACTTTAGGGCCGTTGTCATAAGTCGCATACCGTCTCCGGGTGCCGTCACCATTGCGTCGCCTGCTAGAATGGTTCAGCCCGGACGCAGCCCTTGCCAGGGCAACTCGGAGGTCTTCATGAAGTTTTGTTCAGCCTGTGGCGCCACGGTCAGTCTGCAGGTTCCGGCGGGCGACTCGCTCCCACGCCATGTGTGCGTCGATTGCGGCGTAATCCATTACCTCAACCCGAAAGTGGTAGTCGGAGCCATCCCCGAGTGGGGCGATAAAGTGCTGCTGTGTCGCCGCGCCATCGAGCCGCGGCTCGGGAAATGGACGCTGCCGGCCGGCTTCATGGAAAACCGCGAAACCACGGCAGAAGCGGCTGCTCGCGAAACGCTCGAAGAGGCCTGCGCCCGCATCGCCGTGGGGCCCCTTTTTGCACTGGTGAATATCGCCGAGATCAGCCAGGTGCATCTGTTCTACCGCGCCGAGCTACAGGATCTTGACTACGCAGCCGGACCCGAGTCACTTGAAGTCGCCCTTTTTTCCGAGGCCGACATCCCGTGGGATACCCTCGCCTTTCGCTCCGTCAGTTTTGCCCTGGAACGCTTTTTCGAAGATCGACGTCGCGGGCAGTACGGAACCCACACTCAGGATCTGAGCTTGCTCCACAGCATCACGAACAAAGGAACCTAAGCAGGGTCTGGCGCCTCAAACTGAGAGCTGTCACACTGATTTGCCAGATTGCAACATCTCACTTTGGGAGCGCGATCGAACCATGCCTGCCGTCGAACCATCCCACGCGTCGGTCCTTCGACCGACGCCCCGTCCGTGGATTCTCACGCTGGATATGCATGGCCACCCACACCGCTGGGTCAGCTGGCAGGCGGCCTGCACTTACCACGCCCGCCATATGGTCGCGTGGTCGATCGGCGCCGAGGCATTTCATATTTTGGGTGGCACCAGCCGGATCACCGGTGAGCGCTCGTCGATCAGCAGCCAGAGCATCATCGCCATCAAGGGGCAAGCACTGCGCCCCGGCAGCCTTCGTCAGGTGCCACCACTGGTCAACCGCGAATTGTTCCACCGCGACCGGCACACCTGCGCCTACTGCGGAAGCACCCTGTCCGGTGCGCTGCTGACCCGCGACCACATCGAACCCGTGTCGCGCGGCGGCAAAGATGTGTGGATGAACGTGGTCACCGCCTGTCGCAGCTGCAATCAGCGCAAGGACAACCGCCGCCCCGAGCGCGCCGGCATGACGCTGCTCTATACGCCCTACGTGCCCAACAAGGCCGAATACCTGATTTTGTCGAATCGACACATCCTGGCTGACCAGATGGACTTTCTGGTCCAGCATGTGCCGAAACAAAGCCGCGTCAGGGCCTCCTGACGCGGATCACTGAGGCTTGGTATCGGCCTTTTCGGTCTTGACCTCGGCTTTTTCAGCCTTGGCTTCTGCCTTTTCCGCCTTGGTGGGTCGCTTGTATTCGTCGGGATCGGCATCCACAAGCGCCAGCACCACCCAACCGGATTTCGGCATCACCTCCGCTTCCGTCGCAAACACCTCGACCCGGCCTTTCGGATCGATCGCAAACAGCGGCACGGCGCGCTCACCATAGTTTTTCAGAAACTGCTCGAAGCTGAAGGCTTCGCTGATATTGGTCTGGCGAATTTCGGCACCACGAGCCAGGCGACGTGACAGCTCAACAAAATTGATGCCCTCACCAAAGGCCTCCAGGCCAGCCAAAGACACCGCCTTTCGGCCTTTCTCCCGCGCGCCAACCCGCAAGGCAAACACCCGCTTGGGGCCGAAATCGCCCTTGAATCGGGTGCAGGCCAGCTCGTTCAAGTGCTCGTCAGCGGTCATCGCCAACACCCGGCCGAGGCCAGCCGTGTTGAGATAGACCTCGGCATGCTCGGACAGCGGGTTGCCGTAGTAGGTTTGCAAACCTGCCATACGCGCCCGGCTTACGTTATCCCACAGCATATCGGTCAATCGCACCGACACATCGTTGTCGCTGAGCGCCTTGGCAATGGCGCGCGCCAAAGGGTTGGCGCCGACAATCAGGAACCCGCCCGAACCGGGCTCGGCCACCTTGAGCAGGCGCGCCAGCGGACCAGCAGTCAGGCTCTGCAACACGACCGTGCCGATGATGATCACGAAGGTCAGCGGCACCAGAAGCACGGCCTCGGCATAGCCTTTTTGCTCAAGCTGAAGCGAGAACAGCGCAATCACCGCAGCGGCAACAATGCCGCGCGGGGCAATCCAGGCGAGCAATCCGCGCTCCCGCCAGCTCAGCGTCGAGCCGCGCGTCGATACCAGCACGTTGATCGGCCGGGCCACGAACTGCACCACGAGAAAGATCTGCACCGCAGCCCAGCCCAGGCCCAGCAACAGATTCAGATCGAGCCGTGCCGCCAGCAAGATGAACAAAGCCGTAATGAGCAGCAGACTCAGGCTTTCCTTGAAAGAAAGAATCTCCTCCACCGGCACGCCCTTGCGGTTGGCGAGGTAAATACCCATCACCGTGACGGCCAACAGCCCCGATTCATGCGACAGCGCGTTGGACAGCGCAAACGCCCCCATCACCGCCGCCAGCGTGGCTACGTTGAACATGTAGTGCGGCAACCAGTCCCGTCGCAGCGCCTCGCCGACCAGATAGCCCACGCCAATGCCGGTCAGCGAGCCGACCGTGATCAGCTTGAAGAACACCAGCAGCGTCGCGCCCACGGCGCCACCCGCGGTGCCGGACGAGATCAGGAATTCATACACCAGCACCGCCAGCAGCGCGCCGATGGGATCGATCACGATGCCCTCCCAGCGCAACACGTTGGCAATGTGCATGGTCGGACGCACCGTGCGCAGCATGGGCACGATTACCGTCGGGCCGGTCACCACCATCACCGCGCCGAACAGGGTTGCCAGCCCCCACGAGATACCCGTGATCCACTGCGTGGCGACGGTCACGATTGCCCAGGTCACCACGGCGCCAGTGGTCACGAAGCGCCGCACCACGGTCTCGATGCCGCGGATCTCGGAGAACTTGAGCGTCAGGCTGCCCTCGAAGAGGATCACCGACACCGCCAGCGACACGAAGGGAAACAGCAGGTCGCCGAGCAAGGCATCCGGATCGAGCCAGCCACCGATCGGACCGGCCACAATGCCGGCCAGCAGCAAAAACAGGATCGCCGGCAGACGCATCCGCCAGGCCAGCCATTGGCACAGGCCGCCGACAACACCAATGGCAGCAATAGTCGCAATGCTCGTATCTGTCACACAGACTCCGTCAAAACAAGGGGTTCAGGCAGCCGGGGCAGGAACTCTGGGGTTCCTTGGCCCGCCCACGCCAAGGCATGGATGCGCTGCAACAATTCGACGCGAAGCATAACCGGTTCAGTGCTTAACGTCTGCCGCGTGACAATGACGCCCGACCCGACAAGCGCGCCGGCACGGGCACATCGCACCAGGCACCCGGCGCCAGGTCGGCCAGCGTCCAATCGCCGATAGCCGTACGGATCAGACGCAGTGTCGGAAAGCCGACTTTGGCCGTCATCCGCCGCACCTGCCGGTTTTTTCCCTCGCGCAATACCAGCTCGATCCAGCATGTCGGGATCGCCTTTCGCTCGCGGATCGGCGGTGTTCGTGGCCATAGCCAGTCGGGCTCATCAACGACCCGTGCTTGCGCGGCGGCAGTGCGAAAATCGCCCAGATCGACACCGCTGCGCAAGGCCACCAGTGCCGCATCGTCCGGGATGCCCTCAACTTGCGCCAGGTAGGTTTTCGGCGCTTTGTGCCGCGGGTCGGCAATCCGGTGCTGAATGCCGCCGTCGTCGGTCAGCACCAGCAAGCCTTCGCTGTCCGCATCGAGCCGGCCCGCAGGATAGACCCCGGGCGCATCGATGTAGTCCTTCAGGGTTGTCCGCGCCCCTTCCGGCGAGAACTGGCACAGCACATCAAAAGGTTTGTTGAACAGCAAAATGCGCGGCATGCTTTGCTTACTCAAACACGCCGTCCGGCATCAACGCACATCGACACCCGCCACACGATCAAGCCGCGTAGCACCGCAGCCGATGAGAAAACTCCTGCAGCTGCGCAATACCGCTCTTCTCGGCCCGCTCCACCCAGTCGCGCAGCTGAAGCAGAAGCTGGTCGGACGAGGTAGAAGAGCGTGCCCACAAACCGGCCAGCTCGGCGCGCATGCGCTCCAGCAGGGCAAGCCGTTCGCTGTGCGCCAGGGCCGCGACGCGCTGCGCCTCCTGCTCAGCTGGGAGCTTGTCAGAGGTGTGCTGCAGCAGACGATACAGCTCGGCCGTACGGAGCTTGAAAGTGCCCGCATGCTTCTGCCGTAGCGTTTCGATCTCTTCCTGGTAAGTCTGGCGCAGCGTCTGCAGGTAACGCGTCATCACGTCGTAGCGATGGGTGATGATCACGCTGAGCATCTCGCCATCCGGCACCTGACGCGCGGCCCCGAACTTGGGCAGCGGAATCACTTTCTTGGGCGTGGCCAGGCCCACGAACTGAAGCAGACGAATGTACATCCAGCCAATATCGAACTCGTACCAACGGGCCGACAGTTTGGCCGAGGTGGCGAATGAATGGTGGTTGTTGTGCAGCTCTTCGCCACCAATCAGGATGCCCCAGGGCACAAGATTGCGTGAGGCATCGGCGCAATCGAAATTGCGGTAGCCCCAGTAGTGGCCGATGCCGTTGATCACACCCGCCGCAAAAAGCGGGATCCACATCATTTGCACGGCCCAGATGGTCAGACCCATGGGGCCGAACAGCACCAGATTGATCACCAGCATCAGGCCGATACCAATCTCGTTGCGCGTGTAGACGTTGCGCTCAAGCCAGTCGTCTGGCGTGCCATGGCCGTAGCGGTCGAGTGTTTCCTGGTTCTTGGCTTCGATCTGATAGAGCTCGGCGCCCTCCCACAACACTTTTTTCAAGCCACGCGTCTGCGGGCTATGCGGATCGTCGACGGTCTCGCACTTAGCGTGGTGCTTGCGGTGAATGGCCGCCCACTGCTTGGTCACCATGCCGGTCGTCAGCCACAGCCAGAACCGGAAAAAATGACTCGGAATCGCGTGCAGCTCCAACGCGCGATGCGCCTGATGGCGATGCAGGAAAATGGTGACGGAGGCAATCGTCACATGGGTCAGGCCGAGCGCGACCACCACATAGCCCCACCAGGGCAAATCAATCAGACCGGAAATCATGCGAGCGCGCGTCCTTTCATCAGGCGGTAACCTGCCGATTATACGTGAAGCTCAACGCCGCCCGTGCAAGCGGCCCAAAAGGCGTTCGAGCCAGGGGGCAAGGTGTTCAATCGATCAGCTTCACCGGCAGGCGGGTGATCGGCGTGGCCACATGCCAGTGGCGCTGCCAGTTCTTGCGGTAGGCGGTCGCCACGTCAGCATGACCGTGAAGCACCACCACGTTTTCAGCGTTTTTCCGCCCGGCAGACCACGTGTAGTTGTAAGACCCCGTGATCACCACCGGGTTCGGCCCGTCCGCGTCGATCAGGATGACTTTGTTGTGCGCGGCCTTGTAGGCCGTCTCCAGCGCGACCGGTACACCCGCAGCCAGCAACTGCGGCAAGGCATTCTTGCCACGCTGATTCATGCGCGCATCGGCCAGAACCCGAACATCGACACCGCGGGCGCGCGCCGCTATCAGCGCCGCCGCCAGCGTCTTGCGCGTGAAGATGTAGCTTTGCACCTGCACGCTGCGCTGTGCGCGGCCGATCAAGGCGATCAGCCGCTCTTCCACCGGATCATGGGGTGCAAACAACACCTCGACCCGCCCGGCCGCGGCCACCGGCCCAAGTGCTGACGAAGCCGCCAGCGGCCAGACCAGACACGCCAGCGCGAGCCAATGGCTCAGACGCATCGCACCAATCGGGCGGCAAAGAAGCCGTCGGTGTCGTGATGATAGGGGTCGAGCAAGAGCGTCTGCCGGCCATCGTCGGGCAAGACCACGCCTTGCTTGGCCAGCGCCGGCAAAGCCGGTTCGATGGCGAAGTCGGGGTGCGCTGTCAAAAAGGCATCGACCACGCCTTCGTTTTCTTCGGCGATCATGCTGCACGTGGCATACACCAGCACGCCACCCGGCTTCACCAGACGGGCCGCTGCGCTGAGGATAGAGCCCTGCAGCACGGCTTTTTCGGCCAGTTGCTCCGGCCCCTGCCGCCACTTGAGGTCGGGATTGCGCCTCAAGGTACCGAGGCCCGAACACGGCGCGTCGACCAGCACCCGGTCCACCTTGCCGGCCAGACGGCCCAGACGTACATCGTTTTCGTCGCGAATTGCCATCGGCTGTACATTGCCCAGCGCAGCCCTTTTTGCCCGCTGCGCCAGCTCGGACAAGCGCCCGGCCGACACGTCAAAGGCATGCACCCGGCCGGTGTTGCGCATCTGGGCCCCGATCTGCAGGCTTTTGCCGCCGGCGCCGGCGCAAAAATCCACCACTTGCTCGCCACGTCGCGCGCCCAGCAGCTGACCGAGCAACTGACTGCCTTCGTCCTGCACCTCGATGCTGCCATCGAGCATCAGCTGATGGCGCTGCAAGGCGGGCTTGCCGACCACGCGCAAGGCGTGCGGCGCCCAGCGTCCGGCGATGGTCTCGATGCCGGCTGCGGCAAGTGCCGCCTGCACGGCCTCACGTTTGGCTTTGACGATATTGACACGCAAATCGAGCGGCGCTGGGTGATTAAAGGACTCAGCCACTGCGGTCGCGACTTCGCCGGCCGGCCACGGCCAGCGATCCATCAGCCAATCGGGCAGATCAGCGCGCTCGGCCGGGCTCAGCGTCGATACATCGAGCTCAGCCCAGCCACCGCTGGTCCACGCCTCGACCAAGGCTTCGGCGCCCGCCCCCTCGCCGGCCGCGCGCCGCACACGACGCAAATGCCGCAAACAGCCAAACACCGCATCGGCGACCCGAGCCCGATCCCGGCTACCCAAGGCCGTATTCTTACGAAAATACTGTTGCACCGTCGCGTCGGCCGGGTGCGCAAACTGCAGCAACTGGTCAAGCAAACGGGCGGTGTGTTGATGCAGCACAGCGGGCAAAGGCGCGCTCATGATGGATTCCCTTGTGCGGGTTCGCCGAGCACCAGATGCTCGGCTTGCTGATCGAGAATCTCGCCCTTGCGGTTCTCGATCCGGATACGTACCGGCAGCCAGTGTTGGCCCGCTGCCAGCCAGATTTCAATCTTGACCTTGCCGTCGTCGGAGCGCACCGAAAAATGTCGCGTCGGCATTTGACCGAGCGGCAAACGAACGGTGGCGTCGCCCAGATCGCGCACCTTGGCCACGGCCGCCGATTTGTTGCTTACCACGGTCAAGACCACCGGCGCCTGCGGCGCGCCCGTCTGAGCCAGCTGGTGGGCGATGCTGAGAATGTCCTGATCCCCCGCCACCAGCGGTGCCTGACGCTTGCTGTCGCCACGATTGATGCGTACTTGCTTCGCGCCCCAGTCAAACACTGCCTCCTGGTGCGGCTTGCCGCGCTGGTCGACGCTGAAACGCTCGGGGCGCAAGCCCTGCGACGTCACCTCGCCTTCGCTGCGCTGCTGGTAACGAAAATCTTTGAGAAGCGCGGCCAGACCGGTGGTTTCAACCAGCGTTTCCATCCAGTAACGATCGGCGTCATGCCACCAGGTGTGTGTTGCGCGGCCGATCTGAATGCCGCTGTCGCCGTGATACACGCGATAAATGATGCGCCCCTGGGTCGGCCACGGCGCAGCGGATTCGACGGCCTCGGACATCGCCGGATTGGCACAAGCCCCACCTGCCAGCAAGCTCAGGGCAAGGCCACACAGCGCCAGCCAGCGTGCGCCGGGGCGCATCACACATCCTCCGGCGGCGGGCTGATCAGCACCCCTGCGTCACCCACACCGGTCACGCTTGCCACATTGCCGTCAATGCGCACCCGGTCTTCGACAATCCAGCGCACCGCCTGCGGGAAAATGCGGTGCTCTTGCACCAGCACCCGCGCACTCAACGCATCTTCGTCGTCACCGGCCATCACCGGCACTGCGGCCTGGATGATGATCGGCCCGCAATCGAGTTCGGCGGTCACAAAATGTACCGTCGTGCCATGCACGCGCACGCCGGCCTCCAGCGCACGCTTATGCGTATGCAGCCCGGTAAACGACGGCAGCAGCGAGGGATGAATATTGATCAGGCGCCCCTCATAGCGGCGAACAAAATCCGCCGTCAGCACCCGCATGAAACCGGCCAGCACCACCAGATCGGGCGTATGGCTGTCGATCGCCTCGGCCAGCGCGGCATCGAACGCGGCACGGTCGGCATAGGCCGTATGATCGACCACGGCCGTCGCGATCCCTTGCGCGGCAGCAAAAGCCAGGCCGCCGGCGTTCGGTCGGTTACTGATGACCGCAGCGATGCGCGCACCGGGAATGGCCGCACGCACAATGGCTTCCATATTGCTGCCACGACCAGAAATGAGGATGACGATAGATTTCATGGGACTCGCTCTGGCCGGCGATGTCGCGCAGGGCAGCATCTCTTCTCCGGCGAACTTTACAAAGGAAGGAAAACGGCAGTCGCGGCGTTCTGGATGACACGGGTCAGGGTGCGCCCGTCGCGCTCGGCGTGCACATCGGCCAGCGCGTCGAGCAAACCGATCTGGCGGCCGAACTCACGTTCGAAACTCAAATTGGCCACGGGTTCCATCTCGTTGCTCAAGAGCAGCAAGCGCCCTTGGCCGTCGCGCGCCTGCCCCAGCTTCCAGGCCGCCACCTCAACATTTCGGGCCGCATTGTACACGCGCTGCGGATCGACCTTGTCAAACATGTAGAACTCGCCACGGTCGCCCAGCGCCTTCTGCACCATGCTGACCATGCCCGTCACAAAGGCCCGGACACGGTCACCCGGGTAGTCTGGCATCAGCGCAATCTGGATGGCCTCAGCGCCGTGGCGGTAGTTGAGCGACTCCAGCCGCCAGCGATGGTCCCGGTCAAACAGATCCGCCACCGCCGCCTCGGCGCTGGACAGACCGCGCTTGCGCCACTCGCCGGGATTACGTCGGTAAAGCTTGAGCGTCAGCCGGCGCAAGGACTGAAACAGATGGTGATGATGAATTTCGGAGACTTTGTCGATATCCGACTTCGCCAGGCCCGACAGCGTAAAACCGCGGTCCATTCGCGGTGAGGGTCCCGATCCAGGCGCCGCGCAGCCCGCCAGGACTGCGCACACCAGGGTCAGGACCGCCGCACGCATCGGCTCAGAGCGCCTGGCTTGCGGCGCGCCGATGGCGCAACCAGCCGATGGCGATCGGCATCAGGGAGATCGCGATGATGCCGAGAATCACAAAACTCAGATTGTTCTTGATCAGCGGAATGTTGCCAAACCAGTAACCGGCCAGGCACAGCGAACCGATCCAGATCGCCCCACCGAGAATATCCAGTGGCAAAAAGCGCGAGTAGGTCATCTTTGCCACGCCGGCCACAAAGGGCGTGAAGGTGCGGAAGATCGGCAAAAAGCGCGCAATGATGATGGTCTTGCCGCCATGGGACTCAAAATACGAGTGCGTCTTGTCAAAAGCCGCGCGATTGAAGAAGCGCGACTGCTCCCAGCGAAACACCCGCTGCCCGACCGAGCGGCCGATCCAGTAATTGGTGTTGTCACCCAGCACGGCGGCCACAAACAGCGTCGTGATCAGGATCGTAATATCCATGCCACCAGTAGCCGCCAGTGCGCCCGCCACAAAGAGCAGCGAATCGCCCGGCAGGAAAGGCGTCACCACCAGACCGGTCTCGCAGAAGATGATCAGGAACAGGATCGCGTAGATCCAGTTGCCGTAGTCGGCCAGCACCACGGCAAGGTATTTGTCGAGGTGCAGGACGATATCGATGAATTGGGCAATCAGTTCCATGACGCGGCGCAATAGAGTGGGCAGCGCGTATCATACCGAAGCCGTCGGTTGCGGGTACGACTCCTGCATCCGCCACCGTTGCCTCTGACACGATTCACTGCCTGCCCATGCCTGCGATTCACCGCCTCTCCGACCCGCTCATCAACCAGATCGCCGCCGGCGAAGTCGTCGAACGCCCCGCCTCGGTACTCAAGGAGGTGCTGGAGAACGCCGTCGACGCCGACTCGCAGGCCATCGAGGTCGCGCTCGAAGCCGGCGGCGTGCGGCGCATCCGCATCAGCGACGACGGCTGCGGCATCGACAAGGACGACCTCGCCCTGGCGCTGGAGCGCCACGCCACCAGCAAGATCGCCTCACTCGAAGACCTCGAATCGGTCGCCACCATGGGTTTCCGCGGCGAGGCGCTGGCCGCCATCGCCTCGGTGGCACGCACCACCATCACCAGCCGCGCCCGCGGCGCCGGCCACGCCTGGCGCGTCGACGGCCCCGGCCGCACGCCCGAGCCCGCACCGCTCAACCACGGCACCGTCGTCGATGTGCAGGAGCTCTACTACAACACCCCGGCGCGGCGGAAATTCCTCAAGACCGAGGGCACCGAGTTCGCCCATTGCGACGAAGCCTTCCGCCGCGTCGCGCTGGCGCGGCCCGACATCGCCATGCAGCTGACCCACAACGGCCGGGTCAGCCACCGCCTGCCGGCCAGCGACATGACACGCCGCGTCGGCCTGCTGATGGGCGACGACTTTCTCGACCACGCCCGCGCGGTCAGCGTCGAGGCCGGCCCGCTGCAGCTCACCGGCTTCGCCTCCCTGCCCGCCTACTCCCGCGCCAGCCGCGACGCGCAGTACTTTTTTGTCAATGGCCGCTTCGTCCGCGACAAGCTCATCACCCACGCCATCCGCGAGGCCTACCGCGACATCCTGCACGGCAGCCGGCATCCGGCCTATGTGTTGTTCTTGCAGATCGATCCGCGCACCGTCGATGTAAACGTGCACCCCGCCAAAATCGAAGTGCGCTTCCGCGAATCGCGCGCGGTGCATCAGTTCGTCTATCACGCCGTCGAACGCGCGCTCGGCCAGTCCGGCGCCGCCGATGCGGGCGGTAACGCATTTGTGCCCACGGCACCGGTCATGTCCGCCAGCGCACCGCCGGCCGCGGCCTTCGGCCACTACGCCCCCACCCCGACGCAAAGCCCGCTGGCCATGGAATCGGCCGCGCGCAACTACTACGATTTCGCCGCCAGCGCCCGCCCAAGCGAGCCCGGCGCGCAAAACCGTTTCAACGCGCCCGCCATGCCCCCCGAAAACGCCGGCGAAGCGCCGCCGCTCGGCTTCGCGCTGGCCCAGTTGCATGGCGTGTATATCCTCGCGCAGAACGCACAAGGCATGGTGCTGGTCGACATGCACGCCGCCCACGAACGCATTCTGTATGAACGCCTCAAGACGGTGCTCGACGGCACGCCG
>JBFIJC010000063.1:0-15040 GCA_041600915.1 Nitrogeniibacter sp. | reverse complement strand
CCGTAACCACATTCCGCACGTCGTGCTCGCGGCGGTGCTACTGGCCGCCGGCCGACACAAGGAGGCGCACGGCCAGGTCGCGGAGGCCTACCGCCTCCACCCGCAACTGAGCGCCACAGAAATCAAATGCCTGGTCGGCCGGCAGGCGGCGGAAGGCATTGTCGACATGGGCGCTGGCGGAGACGCCAAGGGTTGATCTGGCTTCGGATGGCAGCGAACACCGGGTACTCCCCGGCCGTCTTTCTTCAGCCGCCCAATATCGGTACCCGCCAAAACCCGCCCACGACGGACGACAGCAAGCGGCCCGCAGTGGCCGCCTGATGTAGAACGCAATAGCCGAACGGCATTGCGCCGGATAGCAATAAGTACTACGACGTCGGCGAGGCCTAACTCGAATCGTGCGCGTCCGTTTTCCGATACATCGAAAGGCGGCTCGGGGTAGAAAGAACCTCTAAACACCCAAGACCAATTCCATCCCGACGCCAAGCTCGATCAAACCGTGCGCCGCCCCACCCCAAGCGCAGCAAGCGTAGGCTGGGCTGACAAAGGAAGCCCAGCACTCGGCGTTCCACGACTGCACGGCTGAACCTTGGGCTTCGCTGCGCTCAACCCAAGCTACGGCAGATAAGCGAGTTTGTTCCGTTTCTCTGTGCTGACTCACTCCGCCAGCAGCGAGTCCCGAACGGCTTGCCGCACGGCTTTTGCAATCAGCCAGCCGGGAACGGTGGCGGGGCCGGCGTAGGGGTGGGGGGCGCCCTGCCCTGTTATTGCCGCGGTCACGGTATCGGTCGAAGTGCCGGTAGCGAATGCACCGTCGGGGGTGAAGATGGCCATGTCGGTGAGGGTGGCGGTCTTGGCTTCGGTGGCGGTGATGATGGCGTTCACCATGGCTGCTCGGGTGAGTGCGGCGTCGACCAGCACGATGAGATTGATGGTGCCGGGCATGGCCTTATGCGGCAGGGAGATGCCGGCGCTGGTGGCATTGCCGATGCCGGCGGTGGCAAGTACAGCGACGCGCAAGCCCTGTTCTTCGGCGAGGGCGAATCGTGCCTTGTGCAGTGGCACCGCAGTGAGCAGGCCGACAAAGGGGCCTTTGATGTCGCACTGGCTGGCGATGCGCTCAAGGTCTGACGCGGGGTCGTCGGAGCAGTAGTCGGCGGGCACGTTCGCGTTGAGGATATGGCGGACCCGGCGAAACCCACCGCCATGAAAAGACGACGAGAGTGTTGTCAGCAGCGCCTGGCTTTCGACGTGAATGGCGCCAGAGCGGTGTTTGACACTGATGCCGGGCATCGGGGTTTCAATATTCATGGGCGGGAGTTTAGTGCATGCGGCACGTCGGGCCGGCGCGCCCGGTCTTGCCCCGCGCCCTGCATCACCTCACCGACATCAGACCGTGCGCCGCCCCACCCCAAGCGCCGCCACCACGGCCACCATCAGCACCACCGCCGCACCGGCCAGCGTGGCGGCGTACCAGCCTTGGTCCATGAACACGCCGAACAGGATCGGGGAGATCGCGAAGCCGACGTCGAGGCCGGAATAGACCGTGCCGTACACGCGGCCGGTCGCGCCCTTGGGCGCGGCCTTTTTGATCATCATGTCGCGACTGGGGCCGCCAATGCCGACCGCAAAGCCGGTCGCGGCCAGGGCGGCCATGGTGCCGGTGCCGCCCAGCCAGCCTGTCGCGCACACCAGCAGCAAGAGGGCGCCGGCGGTCATCGACACGGCCACCACGCGGTCGCTGTGGCGGCGGGTGCTGGCGACGAATCCGCCGATCAGCATGCCGAAGGCGCCGCACAGCATGTAGGCACTGATGGTGAGCGTGGCGGCTTCGACGCTGACGCCGTGCACCGCCTTCAAAATCGACGGGGCAAAACTCTGTACCACGGCCAGCGTCATGGTCGACAGCAAAAAGAAGGCGAAGCACCACCAGATCACCGGCAGCTTGAGGTAGTCCAGATCCGAGCCCTTGGGCGCATCGGGATGGCGCACGGCCACTTCGGTGAGCAGCTTGTCGCGGTGCCAGTAGAGCACTGCCAGCACGAACGCATACAGCGCGGCGGCGCAGAGGTAGGCGGTGCGCCAGTCGGCCAGCGCCGTGATGCCGACCAGAAAGGCCGGCGCGAGCGCCCAGCCGAGGTTGCCGGTCAGGCCGTGGGCGCTGAAGGCGTGGCCGAGGCGGGCCGTGGACACGCGCTGGTTGAGAATGGTGAAGTCAGCCGGGTGGAAGGGCGCATTGCCCAGCCCGGCAAGCACGGCCACCAGCATGAGCCCGCTGTAGCCGGTGGCCTGGCTGGCCACCAGGGCGGCGAGCAGGAAGAGGCTGATCGCCACAAACAGCACGGGGCGCGCGCCAAAGCGGTCGACCACGAAGCCGGCCACCGCCTGCCCACTGCCCGAGACCACGAAGAACAGGCTCATCAGCAGGCCGACATCGGAAAAACTGAGGCCGAATTCACGGATGAAAATCGGAAACAGGGGCGCGAGCAGCAGGTGCGAAAAGTGCGAAATGCCGTGCGCCAGACCGACGAGGCCGATGACCCCGGCGTCTTGCCTGAGCGATGGCGTGGGCGCGGCGGCGTCGATAGTGGTGGTGTTCATGTGGCGATACTACGTCGCGCCGGCGCGGCTGGCATCTTGCGCCACCACAAAAACATCAGGCGCCCGCCCGCGCCCCCCCCGCTTACTCGATGCGCAAAGTGCCAAACCAGCGTGCGCCGGGTGCAATCTCGCTGCGCTCACCCGGGCCGTAGGGCGGGGTCGCGGTGTCATCGGGCGGCGCGCCGATCTGGTTGAGGTCGATGGCTTGCGGCGTGCCGACCAGGCCGCGTTCGGTCTGGCGCAACTTGTAGTACACGCCATTCCACAGCTTTGCGCCGAAGTCGCTGGGCGCCTTGTAGAAGAACAGCAGCGCATGCTCAAGCCAGGCCAGATCATCTGCCGTGACACTTGCCGGGTTGGCATGCGGATAGGGCACATGGCAAAAGACTTCGTCGGGCGTGTCGAGGCATTTGAACTCTTTCATGGACAGAAAAAAGTCCTGAAGCCGGGTGTGATCCATATGCACGGCAATGCCGATGCGATCGGCCCCGGGGGTGAACGTCACCGTACCGATGGTGATCGATTGGCCGTCTCGGCCATCGAGAATGATGCTTTGCGTGCCACGCATGTCCCATGCGGCCGCCGGGCGAACCAGGCACAGAGCAGCAAGACACAGCAGCGCGTGGAAAAGCATTTTCGCGATACGCATGACAACGCTCCCTCGGGCGGTCGACCAAGAAAACGCAGCGCTTAAGCGCTGCGATTCCACGACCCGTCGAGCGAGACTCCGCGAATCAGCAGCGGGGGTCAATCCTGATTTTCTGGATTCCTTCAGCGGACGTAAGCGCCGCACCGCGATTTGTTTTCAAGACAAGCCTACCGGCTGCCGTAAACACGCAGTATCGCGGGCCACAATCATCTTCACTGCCGGCGCCCTGCCCCAAGCGCGCCGGCGAATGCCGATCCAGCAACAGGCCACTGCCAATGCGCTTTCTCTTCTTGCTCTTTCTGACGGTGTTACTCGGCCCGGCCCGCGCAGCGCAACCGGAAATGCTCTTTGGCATGTCCACCGCACTGAGCGGCCCGGCGGCCAAGCTTGGCACCAACATGCGCGACGGCGTGCTGATCGCGCTCGACCGGGCCAATCGCGATGGTGGCGTCGGCGGCAGAACCCTGCAGCTACGCGTGCTCGACGACGCCTACGAGCCAACACGTGCCGCCCGCAATGTCCGCGATCTGGCAAGCAACCCCGACATGCTGGCGATTGTCGGCAATGTCGGCACTCCCACCGCGATCGCCAGCCTGCCGATCATTCGCGAACACCGGATCCTCTTCTTTGCGCCCTTCACCGGCGCGGGCGTCTTGCGCCGAACCCCGCCCGAACGCTACATCATCAATTACCGCGCCAGCTATGCCGAAGAAACCGCGGCCATGGTCGACGCCCTGGTTGGCACCGGGGGATTGAAGCCGCACGAGATCGCCTTCTTCACCCAACGCGACGGCTACGGCGATGCGGGTTTCTATGGCGGCATTGTGGCGCTGCGCAAGCATGGCCTGAAGAGCGATCTGGACGTCGCGCATGTGCGCTACGAACGCAACACCCTGGCCGTCGAAAATGCGCTGGCCGATCTGCTCTACGCCGACCCCTTGCCACGCGCCATCATCATCGTCGGCGCCTACGCCCCTGCGGCGAAATTCATCGGCCTCGCCCGCGAACACGGCATCAACGCCCTGATGCTCAATGTGTCCTTCGTCGGTAGCCACTCACTGGCTGGCGCAATGAAAACCCCCGACGGCAAAACACTGATTACACAGGTCGTTCCGCACCCCACGCACCGTGACCTGCCAATCGTTGCAGAGTATCTGGACGACCTCGCACGCTACGACAACACACTCCTTCCGTCCTTCGGAAGCCTTGAAGGCTATCTGGCCGGTCGGGTGCTGATTCGGGCACTGCACCAACTGGGCCGAGCCCCCACCCGGGAGACCCTCATTGATGCACTGGAAGGCCTGGGCCGCTTTGATCCGGGACTCGGCTACTCCCTCAACTTGAGCGAAGCGCACCATCAAGCCAGCCATGAAGTCTGGCCCACGAAGCTCAACGGCCATGCCATCGTCCCTTTCGACTGGGCTCAGATCGGCAGTCTGTTGGAAAAAGGGTCAACCCGCCCGTGAGTAAGCAAGGCTTCTCCCCTCGCCAACTGACGCGCCTGCTATGGGCGCTGATACTACTCGGCCTGGTGACGAGCGCTGGCATAGCGATGTACGTCGCCAGCAGCTTGGCCAGCGTCGACGACGAGCGGACTTCAATCAGGAAGACGCACGACCAGATGCAACTGAGTCTGGAGCACATCCGGCGCCTGGCCGGCGAATCCAGCAGCGCGCAAAACACGCTACTGGCCTCGCTCGGATCGGACGAACTCACCACCGACAACCCGGCGCTCGACGCACTTGAGATCGCCACCCGCGACGCCATGGCCGCTTTCGGCTCCGCGCCGCCCTTCAACGTGCTGCTCGCACAAGTCGAGCAGCTGAAACAGCTTCGGGCGCGCACCATCGAATGGCACCAGGCTTACGCCCCGATCGCGAACGATATCCGGGCGGAGCGTAGTCTCAGTACCGTGCGCGATCACCTCGATCGCGTGCAGGCATCTATCATCAGCCTCGAGGGACAACACAAACTCCATTTGGTGACGCTACTTCGGCAGTGGAAGTCGTCCGACGGCCCGAACTTCATCGCCATCGCCCGACAGGTGCGCGCCGAGCAATCCCTGCGCTGGCCGCGCGCACTGCAAGCGGCAAAGCCCGAAATCCATGAATTGGCGCGAGAGATCGAGCTGCTGGCCACACAACGGCAGCTCTCGGCGATTGCCGACATCAAGGACAATCAGCTCAAACCCTCGATCGATCGGCTCACCCGACAACTCGCCGTCCTCGATGATCGCCTTGCCGACACCACCCCCGCACTCCGGTTCGACCTTCAACCCACGCTGAACGCCTTGTTCGGCGAAGGGCATCTTTTTGATCCCGCCCTGCAAAGCATCGTGCTCGGCACTGGGGGCCTGGTCGACTTGCAACAGACCTATCTCGTGCTGGAGCAAACACGCCTCGCGCTGATTCAGGACGCAAGACACCATCAGGCCAGCACACATCGGATTCTGGACACACTGACGCTAGCCTCCGCCGAGCAAATAGCCGCCGCAAACGGTCAGGCCGAAGCCGCCCTGGCCACAGCGCTGCGGCGCATGACGATGTCGGTGTCGTCCCTGGCGCTCATCTTCGTGATCCTCGGAGTCTTGATCTCTGCCCATATCCGTCGCCAATTTATGCTTCTGGCAGAGCTGCAACGGGAGAACGCGCTCATTCTCAATTCGGCGGGCGAAGGCGTCATCGGCCTCACCGCCAATGGCGAGATGCGCTTCGTCAATCCCGCGGCAGGCAAGATACTGGCTACCCGACCAGAATCGATGATCGGTCGGCCGCTTGACCAGTTCTGGTTCCCGGATGACACAGATGAAGATCCGGTCGACGCGCTGGGGCGCTCCACCGAGCGCGTCGTCAACCGGCATTGTCGCCTGCGCCGCCACGCGGCCCCCCCACTGACGGTCGAATATTCCGCCCTGCCGATGTACCACGATCAACACCACGCCGGCGCCGTGCTGACGTTTAGGGACATCAGCAAATCCGAGGCGACCAAGGCAGCCTTGCTGGAATCGGAGAGAAAATTCAGAGACCTGTCAGAAAAATCCCTGGTCGGTATCTACATCATCCAGGGCGGGCTGTTTACCTACGTCAACCCGAAATTTGCCGACATCTTCGGCTACACCCGGGGCGAGATCGAATCCCGACTGGGACCCAAGGATGTCACGTATCCCGATGATTTCGACCAAGTCCAGCGCAACATTGAAAAGCGTCTGAGCGGCGAGGTCGACAGCATCGACTACCGGATTCGGTGCCTGCGCAAGAATGGCGACCTCATTCACGTCGAGCTGCTCGGCTCGGCCACGCAGTACGCCGGCGAGCCCGCCATCATCGGCACGCTGGTCGACACAACCTTGCGTACCGAGGCCGAAGCACGCATCCAGTACCAAGCCTTCCACGATTCGCTCACCGACTTGCCCAATCGTCTGCTGTGCAATGATCGCCTCGAACAGGCGCTTAAAAATGCGCGTCGCCTCGACCATGGCGTTGCAGTGCTGTTCCTGGACCTGGATCGCTTCAAGCACATTAACGACAGCCTCGGACATCCGGTGGGCGACGCCCTTTTGGAGACCGTCGCGCAACGACTCAAGCACGCTGTTCGCCAAAGCGATACGGTCGGCCGGCTCGGCGGCGACGAGTTTCTCATTCTGCTCGAAGCCGTCGAAGACCCGCGCACACCCGCCGCCGTGATCAACAAGATCGAGCAAGCGCTGGCGGTGCCGCTCGAGCTCGGTGGGCAGGAGCTGGTGGTCACGTCGAGCATCGGCGTCAGCCTGTACCCCAACGACGGAAACGATGCCGAAACGCTGATCAAGAACGCTGACGCCGCCATGTACCAGGCCAAGCGCAGCGGACGCTCGACTTACGCCTTCTATTCTCCAGAGCTGACGCAGACCTCAACCAAATGGCTGAACCTTGAATCGGCCCTACGCCGTGCACTCGCCCGAGATGAGTTCTATCTCGACTACCAACCGCAAATCGACCTGAACAACGGCAGCGTGGTCGGCGCCGAAGCACTGCTGCGCTGGCGCCACCCCGAGCGCGGCCTGATCTCGCCTGCCGAGTTCATCCCGCTGGCAGAGGAGACCGGCATCATTCTCGAGATCGGCGACTGGGTGCTCGGCGAAGCCTGCCGCCAACTACACGCCTGGCATCGGCAGGGGCTCGTGCCGCCACGCCTGGCGATCAACATCTCCAGTGTTCAGGTCTCACGTGGCGACCTCCTTGCGACAGTTCAAAAAGCGCTGACAGCGCATGAAGTCGATGCTCATCTGCTCGAACTGGAGATCACCGAAAACTGCATCATGGAACATGCCGACAAGAGCATGCCCATCCTGCACGCGCTTCGCCAGCAAGGCTTCAGCTTGGCCATCGACGACTTCGGCACCGGATACTCCTCACTGGCCTATCTCCAGAAACTGCCAATTACGACGCTCAAGATCGATCAGTCATTCATCGCCCACATCCCGAACAACCCCGGCAATGAAGCCATCGTCAAGGCCATCATCTCGCTCGGCCAACTCATGAAGCTTGAGATCGTGGCCGAAGGTGTCGAGCACATCGAGCAACACCACTTCGTCCGCGACAACGGCTGCCACCTCGCGCAGGGCTACCTGTTCAGCCGGCCGGTATCGCCCGACGTGCTGGAAGCGATGTTCTCCGTCAGCCCCCCGCCCTGAGCCCAAACACCGCCCCGCTCAAAAAAACAAGGCCCGCACACGGCGGGCCCAAAGGGAGAGGGAGGATTTTATTGTCCGTTCTGCCTTACATGCTGCGCCGGTACTGTCCACCTACTTCATACAGCGTGGTGGTGATCTGGCCGAGCGAGCAGTAGCGCACGGCGTCGACCAGCACTTCGAAGACGTTGCCGTTTTCGATCACGGTCTGGCGCAGCTTAGCGAGCCACTTGTCGCACTCGGCCTTGTTGCGGCCCTGGAAGTCGGCGAGGCGCTTGAGCTGCCCCTGCTTTTCTTCCTCGGTCGAACGGGCGAGTTCGATTTCCGGTTGGGCCGAGCCTTTCGGGTTCAGGAAGGTGTTCACGCCGATGATCGGGTAGGAGCCGTCGTGCTTCTTGTGCTCGTAGTACAGCGACTCTTCCTGGATCTTGCCGCGCTGGTAACCGGTTTCCATGGCGCCGAGCACGCCGCCGCGCTCAGAAATGGCTTCGAACTCGCGCAGCACGGCTTCTTCGACCAGATCGGTGAGCTCGTCGATGATGAAAGCGCCCTGGTTGGGGTTCTCGTTGTTGGCCAGGCCCCACTCGCGGTTGATGACCAACTGGATGGCCATGGCGCGGCGCACGGATTCTTCGGTCGGCGTGGTGATCGCTTCGTCGTAGGCGTTGGTGTGCAGCGAGTTGCAGTTGTCGTAAATGGCGATCAGCGCCTGCAGCGTGGTGCGGATGTCGTTGAAGTCCATCTCCTGCGCATGCAGCGAACGGCCGGAAGTCTGGATGTGGTACTTGAGCTTCTGGCTGCGCTCGTTAGCGCCGTACTTGTTCTTCATCGCCACGGCCCAGATGCGGCGCGCCACGCGGCCGATCACGGTGTATTCCGGGTCCATGCCGTTGCTGAAGAAGAAGCTCAGATTGGGCGCGAAATCGTCAATGTGCATGCCGCGCGCCAGATAGCTTTCCACATAGGTGAAGCCGTTGGAGAGCGTGAAGGCGAGCTGGCTGATCGGGTTCGCGCCGGCTTCGGCAATGTGATAGCCAGAGATCGACACCGAGTAGAAGTTCTGCACCTTGTGGTGCACGAAATACTCCTGGATGTCGCCCATCATCTTGAGCGCGAACTCGGTGCTGAAGATGCAGGTGTTCTGGCCCTGATCTTCTTTCAGGATGTCGGCCTGCACCGTGCCGCGCACGGTCGACAGCGTCCAGGCCTTGATCTTGGCGAGCTCGTCTTCGGTCGGCTCGCGACCGTTATCGGCCTTGAACTTGGCCACTTGCTGGTCGAGCGCGGTATTGAAGTAGAAGGCCAGAATGAAGGGCGCCGGGCCGTTGATGGTCATGGACACCGAGGTGGTCGGCGCGCACAGATCAAAGCCGTCGTAGAGCACCTTCATGTCGTCAAGCGTGGCGATGGAGACGCCCGAGTTACCGATCTTGCCGTAGATGTCCGGACGCGGATCGGGGTCGCAGCCATACAGCGTGACCGAGTCGAAGGCGGTCGACAGGCGGTGCGCCGGCATGCCTTCGGACACACGCTTGAAGCGGCGATTGGTACGGAAGGCGTCGCCCTCGCCGGCGAACATGCGCGTCGGGTCCTCGCCCTCGCGCTTGAAGGCGAACACGCCGGCGGTGAAGGGGAAGGAACCGGGGACGTTTTCCTTCATCAGAAAGCGCAGCGTCTCGCCATCATCCTCAAAATTGGGCAGCGACACCTTGCGGATCTTGGTGCCCGAGAGCGACTTGCGGGTCAGCTGGGTGCGGATCTCCTTGTCGCGGATCTTCACCACATACTCGTCGTCGGCATACAGCGCGTGGGTGGTCGGCCACTGATCGAGCAACTTGCGGGCGTTCGGCGTGAGTTCGCCGTCCTTCCAGTTGATCATCTCGTCAAAGTTGGCGGCCGGTTTGCCGCACTGTTCAAACAGTGCCTTGGCGGTACGCAGCGACTGACGCTCGCGCGCCACGCGCACTTGCTGGCCCGTGTGCTTGTGATAATCACGCACCGACTCGGCGATCTCGGCCAGATAGCGGATACGCTCGGCCGGCACAATCGCGCGGCCCTTGGACGAAGAGCGCACGCTCACCGGCGGCAGTTTGCCCGGCTTGGCCTTGAGGCCGGCCTCGATCAGGCTCGGCAGAATCGCCTGATACAGCGCGGTCACGCCGTCGTCGTTAAAGCGCGCGGCCATGGTGCCGAAGACTGGCATCTGCTCGGTCGGCGTGCTGAAGGCTTCGCGGTTGCGCTGGTATTGCTTGCGCACATCGCGCAGCGCGTCGTCGGCGCCCTTGCGGTCGAATTTGTTGATGGCCACGAAGTCGGCGAAGTCGAGCATGTCGATTTTTTCGAGCTGGCTGGCGGCGCCGAACTCAGGGGTCATCACATACAGCGACTTGTCGACAAACGGCACGATGGCCGCGTCACCCTGGCCGATGCCGGAGGTCTCGACCACCACCAGATCAAAGCCCGCCAACTTACAGGCAGCGATCACTTCGGGCAGCGCGGCGGACACTTCGGCGCCGGTGTCGCGGGTGGCCAGCGAGCGCATGAAGATGTTTTCGTGCTCGATGGCGTTCATGCGGATGCGGTCGCCCAGCAGCGCGCCGCCGGTGCGCTTGCGCGAGGGGTCGATGGAGATGACGGCCAGTTTGAGCTTGTCGGCCTGATCCAGACGGAAGCGGCGCACCAGCTCGTCGGTCAGCGAGCTCTTGCCCGCGCCGCCCGTGCCGGTGATGCCCAGCGCCGGTACCGTCAGCTTGGCGGCGGCGTCGAGCAGGGATTTTTTGGTGGCGGCATCGTAGCTGCCGTTTTCGAGCGCGGTGATGATCTGTGCCAGCGCGCGCAGATCGCCCGCCTTGAGTTGCTTGAGCACATCCTTGGCCGCCGGTGCGAGCGGCGACAGGTCGTAGTCGGAGGTCTTGACCACATCGTTGATCATGCCCTGCAGGCCGATCGTGGCGCCGTCTTCGGGCGAGTAGATGCGGGTCACGCCGTATTCGTGCAGCTCCTTGATCTCGGAGGGCACGATCACGCCACCGCCGCCGCCGAAGACCTTGATGTTCTCGCCGCCATTGGCCTTGAGCAGGTCGATCATGTACTTGAAGAACTCGACATGGCCGCCCTGATAGCTGGTGATGGCGATGCCCTGCACGTCTTCCTGGAGCGCGGCATTGACGATCTCGCCCACCGAGCGGTTATGGCCCAAGTGGATCACCTCGGCGCCAGAAGATTGCATAATCCGCCGCATGATGTTGATGGAGGCATCATGACCATCGAACAGCGAGGCTGCGGTCACGAACCGCACTTTGTTCTTCGGCTTGTAGGGCTGCAGCTTCTTGGCGACGCTCAGATCAGTCATGTGTCTCTCCCGGGGTCAGGTTATCTGCTTCATGGTAGAGGTCGACCGGACACATTGCCATTGCCGCCGGGGACGCTTATCGTGCAAAATCGGCCAACATCCTGCGTCGCTTGTCAGTTACGGCCCACCGGGAGATTCTGATGCCCCGATCTGCAAAGTCCGCCGCCTCACCGGGCACGGCCGGCCGGCCGCGTCGGCCGCGCGCGACAGTCGCCCCCGGCTTCGTCACCGGCATGCTCGCCGGGCTGGAGCGGCAAGGCCGCGACCCCGCGCCCTTGCTGGCAGAGGCCGGCATCGACCTGAACAACCCGACACTGCGCATCGAGGTCGATCGCTATGCCGCGCTGTACAACCGGATCATTGCCGAACTGGGCGACGAAGGCTTTGGCCTGTTCTCACAGCCGGTACGCCCCGGCAGCTTCGAGTTCCTGTGCCGCAGCATGCTCGGCGCCGCCACACTGGCCGACGCGCTGGAGCGGGCCGGCCGCTTTTTACATCTGGTGCTGCCCGACCTGAGCATCACCATTCACCGCCGCGGCGACATGGCTCAGCTGCACATCGCAGAAACCCGCAGCCTCGGTGAACGCGACGACCCGGCCCGCGTGTTTGCCTTCGAGTGGCTGCTGCGCCTGCTGCACAGCGTCGCCTGCTGGCTTGTCGGGCGCGGCCTGGCGCTGGAGAGCGTGCGTTTTCCCTACGCCCGCCCGCCTCACGCCGACGACTACGCACTGGTCTACACCGAACACTCATCCTTCGAGGCGCCCGATCTCGAAGCCAGCCTGCGCGCCAATCTGCTCGACCTGCCCATCCGCCGCGACGAAGCCGCGCTAGCCGTCTTCCTGGACGGTGCGCCGGGCAAGATCAGCATGCTCTACCGCCGCGACCGCGAGCTGGTCTTCCGCGTGCGCGACTTGCTGCGCGACGCGCTGCCCGCCGCGCTTACCGTGACCGAGGCGGCGGCCAGCCTGCACATGTCCACCCGCACCCTGCACCGCCGGCTCGAAGAAGAAGGCTCGGGCTTCCGTTTGATCAAGGACGCCTTCCGGCGCGACATCGCGCTCTCGCGCCTGACCAAGACCCGCCAAAGCATTGGCGACATCGCCGCCGATCTGGGCTATGCCGACACCTCGGCCTTTTACCGCGCCTTCGTCGCCTGGACCGGCCTCGCCCCCGACCGTTTCCGTCGGCAGGTGCAGCAGCATGCCGACGACGCAAGCACGCCCTTCCCGCCCGACACGGCCACGCACTAGAATGGTGCCTCTCCAAGCCGCCCCCTGAGACCAAGCCCCGATGCCCCCGCGCAATCCCTACGCAGGCCCAGCGTTCCAGACGCGCCCCGGCGACTCCCCCGAAGAGCTGCGTCGATACGATCTGCTGCTGGCCGGCCTCGATCTGCTTGATCAGGCCATTGCCGTTTTCGACGCATCGCCAAAACTGGTCACCTGGAACAAGGCCATGGTGCGACTGCTCGATTTTCCGGAGTCGCTGGTGCGGGTGGGCACGCCCTTCGAAGCCTTTGTGCGCTTCAACGCCGAACGCGGCGAGTACGGTGACGGCCCCATCGAAAAGCAGATCGCGGAGCGCATGGCTTCGGTGCGCGCCTTTGAACCCCATTATGTCGAACGCACCCGCCCCAACGGCCAGGTGCTGGCCATTCGCGGCGTGCCGATCCCCAACCTCGGATTCGTCTCGCTGTGGACCGACATCACCGAGCAGCGCCGCTACGAAACCCTGATCCAGCAGCAAAACGTATTGCTCGAAGCCCGGGTGCGCGAGCGCACCGCCGAGCTGCTCTCAGCCAAGACCGAGATCGACCACATCGCCCAGGCCCTGCGCCGCAGCGAAGCGCGCCTGCAGATGATCATCGACTCGATCCCCGCGCTGATTGCCTATGTCGACGTCAGCCGCAATTACCAGTTCGCCAACAAGGGCTATGCCGAGTGGTTCGGGCTGAGCAAGGAAAATATCGTCGGTCGCTCGATCAGGTCGGTGTTTGGTGAGGAAACCTACGCCGAGATCAGCGGCTACCTCGACACCGCCACGCGTGGCGAGCGCGTCACCTACGAGTACGCACGCAAAGTCGACAAAGGCCGCACGGTGTATGCGCGCAGCGTGGTGGTGCCGGAGTTCAACAGCGACAAAAAAGTGGTCGGCTTCTTCGTGCTGTCCATCGACATCACCGAACAGCGCGCCAGCGAGGCCGCGCTGGTGCAGGCGCAAAAGATGGAAGCCGTCGGCCAGCTCACCGGCGGTCTGGCCCACGATTTCAACAACCTGCTGACCATCGTCATGGGCAACCTCGAAGCGGCCAAAGCGCGCTGCGACCCGGAGCTGGCCGCCGACTACCTCAACCCGGCGCTCCACGCTGCGCAACGCGGCGCCGAGCTGATCCGCCGCCTGCTCACCTTCTCTCGCCGGCAAACGCTGGAGCCCAGTGCCGTCGAAGTCGGCCAGCTCGTGCACAACATGACGCAGCTGCTCAGCCGTTCGCTGACCGAATCAGTACGCATCCAGACCCACCTGCCGGAGACGCCGCTGTATGCCATGGCCGACCCGCACCAACTCGAAAGTGCGCTGCTCAACCTCGCCATCAACGCCCGCGACGCCATGCCCGGCGGCGGCGAACTGAGCATCCGGGTCCATGAACGTCACATCCCCTCCAGCCTGGCCATGCTGATCGAACTGCCGGTGGGCGACTATGTGCAGGTCGAAGTCTCCGACACCGGCACCGGCATCGCGCCCGAGCTGCTGCCGCGCGTCTTCGAACCCTTCGTCACCACCAAGCCCTTCGGCCGCGGCTCCGGGCTCGGCCTGTCGATGGTGTACGGCTTTGTCCGCCAGTCCGGCGGCAACATCCGGGTGCGCAGCACCATCGGCAAGGGCTCGACCGTCACCTTCGTCCTGCCGCGCACCGCCCCGCCCGCGCCAGTCTCCGAGGAGATACGTGAAAAACCCAGCGACGCCAATGCGCCGCGTCCACCCGTGCTGCTGGTCGAAGACGAGCCCGAAGTGCGCAAAATCATCCGCATGCAGCTCACCGAGCTGGGCTACCCTGTGCTGGAGACCGACAACGGCGCCTCGGCCCAGACAATGATTCAGCAGATTCCGGACATCGGCCTGCTCATCTCCGACACCGTCATGCCCGGCGCCATCGGCGGCCGGGAACTGGTGCAGTTCGCACGCGATGCCCGCCCCGACCTGCCGGTGTTGCTGATCACCGGCTACGCCAGCGGCGCCGCCATCAACGACGTGCAGGAGCTCGACGTCCCGGTCCTGCGCAAACCCTTCGACCGAAAGATGCTCGAGCGCACCCTGGCTCAACTCCTTCAGGACACCGACGCATGACCACAGACGCGAACCGCCCCCGCATTCTGGTGCTCGAAGACGAAGTGGACATCGCGCGGCTCATCTGCACCGGCCTCGACGGCTACGGCTTTCGCTGCGAACACCAGCAGACCGGCCGGCGCTTTCTGCAAATGGCCAAGCAGTGCCCGCCCGACCTGGCCATCGTCGACCTCGGCCTGCCCGACATGGACGGCATGCAGGTCATCCGCGAATTGCAGGAGCACTCGCCCTGCGCCGTGCTCATCCTCACCGGCCGCAACGATGTCACCGACCGGGTGCTCGGCCTCGAACTGGGCGCTGACGACTACCTCGTCAAACCCTTCGAACCGCGCGAACTGGTTGCCCGTGTACGCTCGATTTTGCGCCGCTACCTGCGCAGCGCCGAGGCCAGCGACGCCTCCAGCTCGCCCAGCACCGCCGTGTT
>JBFIJC010000062.1:0-15118 GCA_041600915.1 Nitrogeniibacter sp. | reverse complement strand
TGGGCAGACGAAGTTGGGACAGCACTACAGAGGTCTGTCCGTGCGCTAACACGGCAGATAGCCCGGATCGTCCCTCCACCTCGGCTCCCCCGCACGCTGAGAACAAGGGAGCACCGATAACATACAAGCCCGGATGCAGGCCGAAGGCCGGAATCCGGGATGGTGGCCGATCCACCGCTGACCCCGGATTCCGCTACGCTGCATCCGGGCTACGCTTGCTTGAACTCGCGCACGGCGCAACCCGTAGGGTGCAATAACCGAAGGGCATTGCACCATTAAACGGTTGTTCACCGCGATAAAAAACGGGAGGACGACCCCGGCAAGGCATTGCCTTCCATGCTTGCCGTTGTCATCATTCCGGCATGCCCGACTATCGACGCGCCTGGCATCCGGGCGGCACCTATTTCTTCACCGTCAATGCCTTGAAGCGACACGACAACGACATCCTCTCCCGTCACATCGATCTGCTTCGCAACGCGGTCAGCGAAGTCCGCCGACGGCATCCATTCGCGATCCATGGATGGGTGGTGTTGCCCGAGCATCTGCATTGCGTGATCGAACTCCCGCCGGGCGACGCCAACTTTGCTACCCGCTGGCGCTTGATCAAGTCCGGCTTCTCAAAACAACTCCCCGCCACCGAACGTCGTTCAAGCGTGCGGCAGGCGCGCGGCGAACGCGGCGTGTGGCAACGGCGTTATTGGGAGCACCTGATTCGCGATGAACGCGATTTCGCAGCGCATATGGATTACCTGCACTTCAATCCCGTCAAGCACGGCCATGTGTCACGCGTTGCCGACTGGCCCTACTCGACGTTTCATCGACTGGTGGCCGCGGGCGTTTATTCGAGGGATTGGGCAGGGAGCGCCGACGAATATACGTTGGTTTGCGTGGAGTGACATACGGCGCAATGCCCTTCGGTTATTGCGCCCTACGCGGGCTTTTTCTAGAACGGAATATCATCGTCGAAAGAGTTCAAGACTTGCTTTGGTGGTGCCTGCAGATGTTTTTTAGCGGGAAAGGCCCGTTCTTCGTTTTCCAAAAGCAACTCAATACCTTGAGGTGTGATTTTATAGGTGTAAAATTCATTTCCGTTCATGTCCGAGTCGTTACGCTTTTCGATATGCCCAACGCGTTCCAGACGAATTACAGCTAGGTCTACTCTGTGGGATTGCTCATTTAAGTTATTTTTTAGCTGGTAAAGCATGTGCCCTTCTGGATCTGATGTTGCCGTACTCAAGAGTTGAGCAAGAACCAAATAATCCAGATCCTTGATGTTCTCGGCATCGATACTGATCTTTGGCGGTGGGGTGTCGGTGGATGCATTCTCTACCGTATGTAGCTTTTCCATTTGCTGCTTCATAAGCACGCAGGCGTGATTCACAGAAGATGCTAAATCACCATCTGACCTATTTGGCTCATAATCTGCTGGCGTTACACCTAGGAGGTCTGTCGGAAAATGAAGGTCGACTCCTCTCGGTTTAAGAATAAAGCACCTTTCTTTTCCGATTGCGCCGATAAATAAACCAAGTTCGAAAAGGACATTGTCACGAACTATGGCTTTTTGTTTATTCCGAATTATGGCGATATCGTCCGGAGAAAAAATAAACAGTGAAAAATCCACTGCTTTAGCTTTGTTTGTTAAAGCATCAATGGTATTGCTCGAAAGGTCAAAAGTTCCATTTCTCCAAATGGTGACTTCGGCCTTATGGTCTAGATTAAGATTCACGGCATCAGCCACATCAAGACTCTCCGATGAAGAACCTATAAATAATCTTGGCTTTCTACTCATCGATTTCCCATATCATTGAATGCTAACTACAAGTGGACGCCAAGTTCTCGGTGCTTTTCCCGTAGCCTAGGACGGCATCCCGTTGCATGCCCACAGGGCAGTTCTATGAACTAAGGATTAAACGCGACTTCCAGCTTGACCACAAGCGCTCCAGACCACTGCCTGCGCCGGGACTCACCCAATCCCATACCGCCTCAACCTCACCGAAATCGCCGAGTGCGACGCTGCCAGCCGCTTGGCCAGTCGCCGACTGGATGGGTAGTCGCGGTAGAGGCGCTGGAGCAGCCCTTTTTCAAAATCGGCAACGGCGCTCTCCAGCGTGGTGATGTCGCCGTCGGCGGTGGTTTCGTTGGGGGCGGCGGCGTCGGCGAGTTCGAGGTCGCTGGCATCGATGACGAGGCGTTCGGCCATGGTGACGGCGCGGAAGATGGTGTTTTGCAGTTGGCGCACGTTGCCGACCCAGTCGTTGGCGAGCAGGGCGGATTTGGCGGCGGGGGACAGGCGCATGGCGGGGCGGTTGGCCTGGGCGCAGGCGCGGGCGAGGAAGGTGTCGGCCAGCGGCAGGATGTCGCCGGGGCGTTCACGCAGGGCGGGCATGTGCAGGTTGAGCACGTTGAGGCGGAAGAGCAGGTCTTGCCGGAACTGGCCGGCTTCGACCATGGCGTCGAGCGGGCGGTGGGTGGCGCTGATGATGCGCACGTCGACCTTCGCTTCGCGGTCGCCGCCGACGCGGCGGAAGCTGCCGTCGTTGAGAAAACGCAGCAGCTTGGCTTGAAGGTAGGGCGACATCTCGCCGATCTCGTCGAGAAACACGGTGCCGCCGTCGGCCATTTCGAGCAGGCCGGGTTTGCCGCCGCGCAGGGCGCCGGTGAAGGCGCCGGGGGAGTAGCCGAAGAGTTCGCTCTCGGCGAGGCTCTCGGGCAGGGCGGCGCAGTTGAGCGCGAAGAAGGGTTCGGCGTGGCGGCTGCTGCCGGCGTGGCAGGCGTGGGCGAGCAGTTCTTTGCCGGTGCCGGTTTCGCCGGTGATGAGTAGCGGGGCATCGACTTGCGCCATGCGCGCGGCGCGTTGTTTGAGTTGCTCGATTTCTGCGGATTTGCCTAGGATGGCTTCGAAGCCGCCGGCGTTGTGGTTTCGCAGCGCGCTGAGTCGCTCGCCCATGCGGCTGGGCGCGTGCAGGGTGAGCACGGCGCCGGCGACGCGGCCGCTGGTTTCGTGCAGCGGCAGGGTTTCGAGCATGAAGGGCTCGGTGTTGATTTCGATTTCTCGCACGGGCAGGTGGAAGCCGCCATCGACGAGCACGTCGAGCAGGCTGGGGTCGCCGATGAGGGCCTGGATGGAGGTGGCGAGCAGGGCGGCCTCGGGCATGCCGCAGGCGGTGACCGCCGCACCGTTGGCGATGACGATGCGGCCCTTGGTGTCGATGGCGAACAGCGGGTCGGCCTGCGAGGCGAGCAGGGCGGTGAGGTAGAGCCGCCGCTGAGCGCCTGGGAGCATGTCGACGACTTCCACCGACTGCACGTCGGGCACTTGCTGCAACTGCCCGCGCAGTTTGACGAGATCGGCCTGATCCAGCGCTGGCGCTTCGATATAGATATGGGGCGGCTCGACTTCGACCGCGGTGACGCTGAGCGCGCGCTGGGCGAGGACGGCGAGGATTTCCTGGGCGATGCCGACGCGGTCGGCAAAGAGAATGGCAATTCGCATCGCGGCCTCTGTGTTGTTTTCAATACAGTGTATTGGTATCCATACACGAAAGGCAAGTTGTTGATTGGTCACGAAAAATCAAAGGGCAAAGAATGATTGTGGTGCGGTCTGTATCGATGTCAATACAGTCGATGCCGCCGTGAAAGCGCAGGCGTTTTGCAAGGCATTGGTTTTAAAGAGTTTTTATTTCTGGCATGGCGGTTGCTAAATGACATGAAGCTGCAGCGCCTTCCCGGCACTGCCCCTCGACAGCATTGGAGCGGCCTCATGCAAGTTCTCATTCTTGGTAGCGGTGTGATTGGCACCACCATGGCCTACTACCTGGCGCAGGCCGGGCATGAGGTAACTGTGGTGGATCGTCAGCCCGGCCCCGCGCTGGAGACCAGCTACGCCAATGCGGGCGAGGTGTCGCCGGGCTACTCGGCGCCGTGGGCTGGCCCGGGCGTGCCGATCAAGGCCATCAAGTGGATGCTGATGCACCACAGCCCGCTGGTGATCAAGCCCATGCTCGATCCGGCGATGTGGCGCTGGGGTCTGGCCATGCTGCGCAACTGCACGACCGAGCGCTACGGCGTGAACAAGGGGCGCATGGTGCGTCTGGCCGAATACAGCCGTGATTGCCTCAAGCAGCTGCGCGCCGACACCGGCATTCAGTACGACGACCGCACGCAGGGCACGCTGCAGTTGTTCCGCACCCAGAAGCAGCTCGACAGCGTGGGCAAGGATGTGGACATCCTCAAGCAATACGGCGTGCCCTACCAGGTGCTGGAAGGCGATGCCTATCTGCAATACGAACCGGCGCTGGCGCAGGTAAAAGACAAGTTTGTGGGCGCGCTGCGCCTGCCGGCCGACGAAACCGGCGACTGCTTCAAGTTCACCCAGAACCTGGCCAAGATGGCCGAGGCGCTGGGCGTGAAGTTCCGCTTCGGGGTGAACATTCAGGGCATCGACTGCGAGGGCGACCGCGTCACCGGTGTGCGCACCGACGCCGGCGTGCTCACGGGTGACAAGATCATTCTGGCGCTGGGCAGTTATTCGCCGCTCTTGCTCAAGCCGATCGGCATCAACATCCCGGTCTATCCGGTCAAGGGCTTCTCGATCACGGTGCCAATCACCGACGCCGCCATGGCGCCCGAATCGACCATCATGGACGAGACGCACAAGGTGGCGGTGACGCGTCTGGGTGACAGCATCCGGGTCGGCGGCACGGCGCAGTTGTCGGGCTACGACCTGCGGCTTGATGCCTCGCGCCAGAAAACACTCAACTTCGTAGTGACCGACCTGTTCCCGAAAGGCGGCGATGTGAACAAGGCCGAGTTCTGGACCGGACTGCGCCCGATGACGCCGGACGGCACGCCGATTCTGGGCGAAACCCGCTACAGCAATCTCTACCTCAGCACCGGTCACGGCACGCTGGGCTGGACCATGGCGGCCGGCACCGGCCGTGTCATGGCCGATCTGATAAGCGGCCGCCAGCCCGAGATCAGCATGGAAGGCCTGACTGTCGCCCGCTACAGCTGAGCAGCACCTCAAAAGATCAAATCAAAGGAGAACCCCTGATGAACGTTATTTCCACGCCCAATGCCCCGCAGGCGATCGGCCCCTACTCGCAAGCCATCGCGCTCGACGGTCTGCTGTTTACCTCCGGCCAGATCCCGCTGGCAACAGATGGCAGCAAGGTCGAGGGCGACATCGCCGCGCAGACCGAGCAGGTGTTCAACAACCTCGAAGGGATTCTGACCAGCACCGGCGCCACCCTGGCCGACGTCATCAAGGTCACGGTTTTCATGACCGACCTGGGCGAGTTTGCTGCCATGAACGCCGTGTTTGCCAAGCGTTTCGGCGAGCACCGCCCGGCGCGCTCAACCGTGCAGGTCGTAGCCTTGCCGACCGGCGCGCGCGTCGAAATCGAAGCCATCGCGCGTCTGGCGCGCTGATCGCGTCGGCGTTTAGGATCCCTTTTATGACGCCATCCCGGCGCCTCAGCCCGCCGGGCTAATGTTTCCGTGGCCTTATTCGGACCTCCCTCAGTGTTCCCCGGATAAGGCCAAAAGCACGCGAGCCCCCCCCCGCTTGCGTGATTGCCGGCCCCGACTTTGTGTCGGGGCCTTTTTTTGTGCTGCGGAATCGGGTGAGCACTGGCCAAGCGCTGCTGAAAATCAGGTACTCGGGATCGTCTCCAGAGCAATTTAGGCCGCACTGCAGCAATGCCAATGGCGTCAAATGCCTTGTGTCGGCCGGTCTCCGCCGGCTTGCCATACGGTACAAAATGCAACTATTCTTGCTGTTCGTCGCCGTTGCGCAAATTTTATTGCGCAAAAAATTGGCGCAGCCCTCAGACCTAATCAGGAGTCCGACACCCTCGTGAACTCTCCGCTTGCTTCGGCGCAACTCGTCGCCCCGCAACTGCCGCCGCGCAGTGTGGAGGCGTTGCGCGAGTTGGTGGTGCGTATCCGACGGGGCGAGGCGGAGGTGTCGCTGGGCAAGAAGGCGCTGGATGTGGTGGCGCGGCTGGTGGATCGCCCGGAGGAAGTGGCGGTGCGCTCGATCACCGAATTGGCGGGTTGCTTGGGTGTGAACGCATCGACGCTCTCGCGCATGGTGCGCAGCCTGGGTTACTCGGGCTTTTCCGATTTTCAGAGTGTGTTTCGCGACCGCATTGCCGGCGCGCATGGCAATTTCTATAGCCGTCAGGCGCACCGCCTGCTCGATGCCGATGGCGACACCGACGATTACGTGGGTGTGGTTGTTCAGTTGGCGCACGAGTCGACGGCCAACGTCGACGGTTTTCTCTCTCAACTTGATGCCACCGAACTGCGACAGGCTGCGCGGCTGCTGGCGCGTGCGCGTCGGGTGCGGCTTTTTGGCGTTCGCCAGATCCACGCGGTGAGCAGTCTGCTTTCGTATGGCTTGAGTCTGGTGCGTCCGGACGTGTCCTTGCTCGACACGCCGGGGCAGGGCATTGCCGAGGCGCTGGCGCAGATGGGCAAAGGTGACGTGCTGGTGGTGTCCAGCGTCAAGCCGTATAGCCGGCGGGTGGTTGAGGTGGCGCGGGTGGCCAGTGAGGCGGGCATTTCGGTGATTGCGCTGACCGACTCTCGCGCATCACCGTTGGCAGCGCGGGCCGGACACGCGTTTTTCATTCCGCACCAGAGCAGTTTCATCAGCAACAGCATCGGCGCCTATGTGGTGTTTTGCGAGGGGCTGACCAATCTGGTGGCCAAGGAATTGGGTAGCAAGGCGCTGCGTGCGCTGGAGCGGCAAGAGCAGTTTCTCGATGCGCTGGGCATCGAGATGCGATGAAGTGATTGAACGATTTTGTGCGGCGCGGCCGCAGAACCGAATGCGCTATTCAGAGGAGTGAGCATGGCTTACGAAACGATTCTGTACGAGATGAAAAACGGCATTGCCGAGATCCGGCTCAACCGGCCACATCGCATGAATGCCGTCACGCAGACGCTGTACGACGAGCTGAACGACGCGCTGGGCGTGGCCGAGGCCGACAAGGACGCGCGCGTGGTGTTGCTCACCGGCGAGGGCCGTGCGTTTTGTGTGGGCGCCGACCTTAAAGAGCACAAGACCGGACGCACGGCCTTTGACCGGCGGCAGTACCTGCAGGGTGAGCAGATTGTCTGCAAGCGTTTGATGCTCTTGTCCAAGCCGGTGATCGCTGCCGTGAATGGTTACGCGCTGGGCGCGGGCGCCGAAGTGGCGATGGCCTCGGACTTCATCCTGATGGCCGAGAGCGCGCAGATCGGCTTGCCCGAGGTGAGCATCGGCAACTACCTGGGGGGCGGCGTGACCTATTTGCTGCCGCGCCTGGTCGGTCTGGCTAAGGCGCGCGAGCTGGTGTTTCTGGGTGAGCGGATCAAGGGCGAAGAAGCGGTGCGTATCGGGCTGGCCAATCGTGTGCTGCCGGACGACGGCTTTCTGGACGGCGCGCGCGAGTTTGCGCAGCGCATTGCCAGTAAGGCGCCGTTCTCGATGCAGCTGGCCAAAGAGCAGCTCAACATGGCCGCCGAGCGCACGCTCGACGCGGCGCTCACAGCCGAACTCGAAGGCATGATGTTTGTCGGTACGACGCAAGACTGGCAGGAAGGCATCGACGCCTTTGCCGAGAAGCGCACACCGGTTTTCAAGGGGGTTTGAACATGGCAATTGCAAAACATCAATCATTGAGCGGCCGCAGCCCGCTGCACGAGTTTCTTTCCCCCGACGCGATCGCCATCGTGGGTGCATCGGCTGACCCGACCAAGCGCGGTTACAAGGCCATGGTCGGTCTGATCAAGGATGGTTATGCGGGGCAGATCTACCCGATCAACCCGAAGGCCGACCAGGTGCTGGGGGTCAAGGCCTACCCGTCGCTGGATGCCATTCCCGGCAAGATCGATCTGGCGCTGATCTGCACGCCGGCCTCGACGCTGCCCGGCATTCTGAAAGAGTGCGGCAAGAAGGGCGTAAAGGGCGCGGTGGTATTGGCCAGCGGTTTCAAGGAAATCGGCGGTGAGGGCGTCAAGCTCGAAGAGGCGATGATGGCCGCCGCGCGCGAAGGCGGGGTGCGCATCATCGGCCCGAACACCTCGGGCATGTTCAATCTGCACAAGCAGGTCAATTTGCTGGCCCTGGCCAACGTCAAGCCGGGGCATGTGGGCTTCATCTCGCAGTCGGGCAACATGTTGCTGTCGCTGGTGCTCGAAGCCGAGCACAACCGGCACGTTGGCTTCTCGACCTATGTCGGGCCGGGTAACCAGGTGGACATCGGCTTTAACGATTACCTGCGTTATCTGGGCGAAGACGAAAACACCCATGTGGCGACGCTGTACGTTGAGGGTTTCCGCGACGGCGAGCGCTTCCTTGAAGTGGCGCGCGATGTGACGGCGGTCAAGCCGGTGGTGGTGTACAAATCCGGCTCGACCGAGATGGGCGCCAAGGCGGCCAGCTCGCACACCGGCGCGCTCGCCGGCAGCTACGCGATGACGGTCGACCTGCTGCGTCAGGTGGGCGTGAGCGTGGTGCAGAACTCCGACGAAATCCTGCCCGTGGCCGAAGGGCTGGCGCAGTTGCAGAAGGCGCCGGGCAAGCGCATCGCAGTCATCGCCGACGGCGGTGGTCAGGCGACGATTGCCTCCGACCGACTCTCTGAGGCGGGGCTCGAACTCGCAGAGCTGTCAGAGTCCACGCAAGCGCGTTTGCGCGAGGTCTTGTTTGCACAGGCCTCGGTCATCAACCCGGTCGACGTGGCCGGCAGCACCGACGCCAATCCGGCACTGCTCGCCACCTGCATGGAAATCGTGGCTGAAGACCCGGGCGTGGACGCCGTCTTTCTCGTTGGCATGTTCGGCGGTTACAGCATCCGCTTTGCTGAACACCTGCTGGGCGAGGAGATGCGCGGCTCGGAAGCGATGATCGAACTCGCTCACCGCATCGACAAGCCGCTGGTGGTGTACAGCCTGTACGCGCCGGTCAAGCCGCCGCCGCTGCGGCGTCTGCACGAAGCCGGCCTGCCGGTGTACAGCTCGCTCGAGCATGCCGTGCGCGTGCTGGCGGCGCTGGGCGAGCGAGGTCTTTACCTCAAGGGCGCGGCGGAGCAGGTGCCGGCGGCGGCGGTGGTGCCGCATGCCGACCAGCTCGCCGTGTTTGCCAAAGCACAGAGCGAAGGGCGTGATCTGTTCGAAGTCGAGGCCAAGGCGCTGCTGCGCTCGCATGGCATCAGCGTGGCCGAAGAGATTCTGGTCGAAAGCGCCGACGAGCTGGGCAATGTGGCCGCCCACTTTGGTGAGCAGGCGCTGGTGATGAAGGTGGTGTCGAAAGACATCCTGCACAAGTCCGACGCTGGCGGCGTGAAGCTCTTCCTGCGCGGCGAGGTGGCGCTGAAAGATGCCCACGAGCAGATCATGCGCTCGTGCAAAGCCTATCTGCCGACCGCCGATATCAAGGGCGTGCTGGTCACACCGATGGCCAGGAAGGGCACGGAAATCATCATCGGTGTGAGCCGCGACCCGATTTTTGGTCCGGTGCTGATGTTCGGTTTGGGTGGCATCTTCGTCGAGATTCTCGAAGACGTCGCTTTCCGTGCCATTCCGCTGTCGCGGCATGCGGCCGAGTCCATGGTCAATCAGATCAAGGCACGCAAGATTCTCGACGGTGCGCGCGGTGAGCCGCCGGTCGACAAGGCCGCGCTGGTCGAGCTGCTGCTCAAGGTGTCGAGCATCGTCTCGGCCTACCCGCAACTGGCCGAACTCGACCTCAACCCCGTGCTGGCCTACGACGACGGCTATGCCATCGTCGATGCCCGAATCATCGTCAACCGAGAGGATGCTGCCTGATGACTCCCCCGCTACTTAAAGACGCGCTGCTGAGCGTCGAGAACCGCGTCGCCACGCTGACCTTCAACCGCGACGATGTGCGCAATGCCCTGACCGGCACCGGCCTGATCGACGACATCGTGCAGGTCGCCGAATGGGTCAATGGCTGCGATGACGTGTCGGTGCTGGTCATGACCGGCGCCGGCAGCGCCTTCTCGGCCGGCGGCAACGTCAAGGACATGGCCGAGCGCGGCGGCGACTTTGCCGGCGACGTGGCCGAGTGCGCCGACCGCTACCGCCGCGGCATCCAGCGCATCCCGCTGGCGTTGCACAACGTCGAGATTCCGGTGATCGCCGCGGTCAACGGCCCGGCCATCGGCGCCGGCTTCGACCTGGCCAACATGGCCGACATCCGCGTCGCCTCCAGCAAGGCCAAGTTCGGCGAAACCTTCCTCAACCTCGGCATCATCCCCGGCGACGGCGGCGCGTGGTTCATGCAGCGGCTGATCGGCTATCAGCAGGCCTTCGAGCTGACGCTCTCCGGGCGCATCGTCGGCGCCGACGAGGCCAAGTCGCTGGGCATCGTGCTCGATGTGGTCGAGCCGGACCAGTTGATGACGCGGGCGCAGGAGATCGCCACCCGCATCGCCAGTCAGCCGCCCAAGGCCACGCGCCTGACCAAGCGGCTGATGAAGATGGCCCAGCGCATGGAGCTGAAAGACTTCCTCGACCTGTGCGCCACCTTCCAGGGCATGTGCCACAACGAGCCCGAGCACCTGGAGGCGGTGCAGCGGATGTTGAAGCGGTAGGGGCGCCAACAGCAGCGGGCCGAAAGGCCCGTTTTTTTTGGATAGGCAGTGACTGGCAAAAAATCTGTTTGTCATTGGCTGAGTGTTGGCTATCCTTGGCGTGCCAGCGACTTTACCTTCAGTCAGACGATATCAGGCTCCAGGAGGCATTCGATGCCACAGACAACCGCATTCATGCTGACCAATCCCATTTCTCTCGGTGTCATGAGGCGTTCCGACACATGGGGCGCCGGCCGTTTCGGGGCCTCCCGGGGGTGCCGCCAGCACAACGGCGCCGATATCGTGGCGCGACTCGGGCAGGAGGTGCTGTCGCCGATCGACGGACGCATTCTCCGGATGAGCTATCCCTATGCCAGCGATACCTCCTTGACCGGTGTGATGATCGAGGGCGTTGGGCGGCATATTGGCATGGAGGTCAAGATTTTCTACATGACTCCGATGCCCGGCATGGTCGGACAGTCGGTCAAGGCGGGAGAGAAGATCGGTTTGGCGCAAAGCCTGCTGAGCAAGTACCCCGGCATTACCAATCACATTCATCTTGAGGTCCGGCAGAACGGGATTGTCGTCGATCCGCAGTCTCTCATCCCGAACCTCCATTGAGCGCAAACGCCTTGAAACGCCTGATCCTTCCCTTCGTGATCCTTGGCCTCGTCTCGGGCTGCCAGGCGACGGAGGTCGACCTGCGTCCAACGGGCGACATCGCGCGGACCCAGTCCCCTGACTCCCGCGCCTGCAACCAAAGCTATCGGCATCGGGAGGTCTGGTTGGTCGAGCACCGATGTGCGGACCAGCCGCCGGGCATCACCCTGATCGATGCGGCCGGCACGCGCCGCTTCGCCAGCTACGATCCGGCCTTTACCGATTGGGCGTGGCAGGAGGACTGCAATCGTGAGGACGGGTGCTTCTACACCCTCTCGCTGGATGCGCAAGGTCGTATCACGGGCTTTGCCTATCATTTCGACATCAATCTCAGCGAGGGCGTGATCCGTGTGCGGGTCGATGCCGGCCGGCTGGTGGTGACTGATCGGCGGATCATCGATCACCCTTCGTAACCGGCCTGACATCGGTTCCGCGACGATGACGCCCTGAAAGTACGCCCTACGCGTCGTCGGGCACACCCAGTACCCACGCCAGCTCCGTCAGGCTCCCCGCCGACACATCCACCGCCACCGTCGCTGCCGCCTCGCCCCGCCCCGGTCCGAATTCATCTGGCCGCGCAATGAAGGCGGTGCGCAGGCCGACCGCGGCCGCCGCGGCCAGATCGGACGAATGGGCGGCGACCATCATCACTTCGTCGGGCCGCAGGTCGAACGCGTCAGCCGCTGCCAGATACACCGCCGGTTTGGGCTTGTAGTCGCGTGCCACATCGGCGCCGAGGATGGCGTCCCACGGAAAGTCGTTGCGCCGCGCCAGATCGACCATCAGCGAGATGTTGCCGTTGGAGCAGGGCGCCAGCCGGTAGTCGCGCCGCAGCGCATGCAGTCCGGCGCTGACATCGGGCCACGCGTCGAGGCGGTGCCAGGCGAGGTTGAGGTGCTGGCGGACGGGCTCATCGACCGCGTTGAGGCCGAAGTCGGCCAACACCACGTCGAGGTTGCGCCGGTGCAGGCGGCCGAGCTTGCAAAAGGGAATGCGCCCGGCGCGTACCTCCTCCATGGCCGGCTGGTACTGATCGCGCCAGGCATCGGCGAAAGCGAACCAGTCGGCGCGGATGCCGAGCGGGGCCAGCGATTGCTCGGTCTCGCGGGCGATGGACGTGCGCCAATCGACCAGCGTGCCGAAAACGTCGAACACCAGTGCCTTGATCTGTGCCATGCGTCCGTCCCTGACAATGTTGCGGTGTTCCGACGATAGCAGAGGCGGTGTCAGGCCGCGTCGGCTGCGCTCAACGGCGTCTCGTCGCGCTGCGCATAGTGTTGCGCCAGCGCGGCGCAGACCATCAGCTGAATCTGGTGGAACAGCATCAGCGGCAGGATCAGCGGGCCGACGGCCCCACCGGCAAACAGAATCTGCGCCATCGGCACGCCGGTGGCCATGCTCTTTTTTGAGCCGGCGAAGACGATGGTGATGCAGTCCTCGGTGTTGAAGCCCAGGCGCAGCGCCAGCATCTGGGTGATCCACAGCACGATGGCCAGCAGCAGGCTGCACACCAGTGCGAGCGCGAGCAGATCGGTCAGCGGCACCAGTTGCCACAGGCCGCCGCTGACTGCATCGCTGAAGGCGGTATACACCACCAGCAGGATCGAGCCCTGATCGACGAACTTAAGCCAGCGCTGGTGGCGCGCCACCCAGGCGCCGATCCAGTGTCGTGCGGCGTGGCCGGCGAGGAAGGGCACCAGCAGTTGCAGCACGATCTTTCCGACCGCGTCGAGCCCAGTGCCGCTGCCGTCGCCGGCATCCATCAGCAACATCACCAGCAGCGGCGTGAGGACGATGCCGAGCAGGCTGGAGGCGGCGGCGCTGCAGATGGCCGCCGGCACGTTGCCGCGTGCCATCGAGGTAAAGGCGATGGCCGATTGCACGGTGGCCGGCAGCACCGAGAGATAGACCATGCCGCGGTACAGCGTCTCGCCCACCAGCGGCAGGATCAGCGGCTTGAGCGCCAGCACCAGCAACGGAAACAGCACGAAGGTGCAGGCGAAGACCAGCGCGTGCAGGCGCCAGTGGCCGGCGCCGGCGAGGATCGCCGCGCGCGACAGGCGGGCGCCGTGCAGGAAGAACAGCAGCGCGATGGCCAGGTGGGTCAGCCCGCCAAACACGGTGGCGCCGCGCCCCACCGCCGGCAGCAGCGTGGCGACCAGCACGGCGACGATCACCGCGATGGAAAACGGATCGAACAGGCGACGCAGGAACGTCATGGCAAACCCCGGCTTGCGTTGAGATGCGGCACACGGTAGCGTGGCCGGAAAATTCCGGCTAACGCAAATAGGTCATCAAGTGTCGATGAACGGACATGGTCCGCAGCACGCCGCCCGGCGGCTGAGCGAACTCAAGCAGTTGCCCCGCCCGCTCTACGGCCATGTCGAGGCCTTGCCCAACCTGGTGCTCGGCTATCGCCATCGGCACCCCTGGGGGCAGTTCGCCTATGCCGAGCAGGGCGTGCTCGAAGTGCGCAGCGCGGCCGGGCGTTTCGTGGCGCCACCGCAGCGCGCGGTGTGGATTCCCGCCGGGGTGATGCACCGGGTGGTGAGCAGCGCGCAGACCCGCATCCGCAGCCTGTATGTGGCACCGGCGATTCCCGGCTGGGACACGGACCGCTGCCGGGTGCTGGTGGTCAGCCCCTTGTTGCGCGAGCTCATCCGTGCCTTCAGCCAGGTGCCCGAGGCCTATGACGAAGCCGGCGCCGACGGCCGCCTGGCGGCGGTGCTGTTCGACCAGATCGCGGCGGCGCCGGAGGTGGCCTTGATGCTGCCGCTGCCCACCGACCCGCGTCTGCGCACGCTGTGCGACCGGGTGCAGGCCCATCCCGACCGGCGCGTCACGCTGGCCGACTGGAGCGCCCGGGTGGGGGTGTCGGAGAAAACCCTGAGCCGGGTGTTCGTGCGCGAGACCGGCTTGAGTTTTCGCGTCTGGCGCCAGCGCGTGCGCCTGCTCGGTGCCTTGCCGGCGCTGGCGCGCGGCGAGCGGGTGACCGATGTGGCGCTGGCTTGCGGTTATGACTCGCTGTCGGCCTTCATCGCCGCCTTCAAACAGCAGTTCGACGCCACGCCGGGCGCCTTCGTGCTGGCCAATCGCGATCTCGCCGCGGACGACTGAACAGAAAAACGCCCCGGCGTCCTTGCGGACGGCCGGGGCGGTTTGACGGGCCTGAGCGCAGCTTAGCCCGGCGCCGGGATCAGCCCGAGCGACAGCCACGGGATGAAGGCGATGATCAGCCAGGAGATGACCAGGCCGATCATGTACATCACCGCGAACTTCACCAGTTTGGCGTAGGGGATGCCGGTGACGCCGCTGGCCACGAACAGGTTGAGGCCGAAGGGCGGGGTGATGAAGCCGATGGCCGCGCCGACCAGGAAGATCACCGAGAAATGCACCGGATCGACGCCCGTGGCCACCGCGATGGGGGCGAGGATGGGGGCGAAGATGACGGTCACCGGCAGGCTCTCCAGGATGCAGCCGGCCGCCAACACGATGGCCATGCACACCAGCAGCACGACAATCTCACCGTCGCCGAACCAGGCCACGAAGGCTTGCACCGTCTCGGCCGCGCCGAGCAGGGCAAAGACCTGTTGCATGACGATGGAGATGGCGATCATCGGGGCGAGCATGCCGGTGAGTTGGCCGGAGCGCAGCAAGATGTCGGGCAGGGCCTTCCACTTGATTTCACGCGTGATCAACAGACCGGCGATGAGGCAGAAGCCCACGGTAATTGCCGCCGCTTCAGTGGGCGAGAAGATGCCCGAGTAGATGCCGAAGATGACGATGAAGATGGCGAAGAAGCCAAGGTAGGCGTGGCCTGCCGTGCGCACGACCCGCTTCATGTCCAGCGGTGTGACGGTGCCCCAGCCGTG
>JBFIJC010000061.1:0-15224 GCA_041600915.1 Nitrogeniibacter sp. | reverse complement strand
GGCGCGGTCAATTTATGGCGAAAACAGCCCGATCAGCCAGGATTTGTGGGCTCAGTTCCTAAATTTTCAGGGGCCGGCGATGCAAAGCATGATGGGTGCGTATATGGAACAGAGCAAAAAGATGCTCACCCAGATGCAAGAACAAGTGGAAAGCCAGACGCGTAATCTGTTCTCTGGTTTCCAGTTTCCCAACTATTCGCAGAATCCGCAGGAGGCGAATCAAGACGCCGCTGCTGATCCGCGTAAAACGAGTAGCAATAAGAAGTGAGCCTGCGCTTGAGTATCGAGTTTTGGAGTGAGTCGCCATGAGTCACTCCGCCGCCCCCAAAGTGGGCTTTGTTTCCCTTGGCTGCCCCAAGGCCACCGTTGATTCCGAGCATATCCTGACCCGCTTGCGGGCAGAAGGATATGAGGTTTCCGGTTCCTACGACGATGCGGAACTTGTCGTTGTCAACACCTGTGGTTTCATTGACGCGGCAGTCGCAGAGTCGCTGGACGCCATCGGTGAAGCGCTGGCAGAAAACGGTCGCGTGATTGTGACGGGCTGTCTCGGCGCCAAGGCCGACGTGATTCTCGACGCCCATCCGCAGGTGCTGGCGGTGACGGGCCCGCATGCGACCAATGAGGTGATGCAGGCGATTCACGCCCATGTGCCCAAGCCCCATGATCCTTTTCTGGATCTCGTGCCGCCGCAAGGTGTTCGCCTGACACCGAGGCACTACGCTTATTTGAAGATTTCAGAAGGCTGTAACCATCGTTGCACCTTCTGCATTATTCCGTCGATGCGCGGTGACCTGGTCAGCCGACCGATTGGCGATGTGCTGCGCGAAGCCGAAAAGCTCGCCGAGGCGGGCGTCAAGGAATTGCTGGTCATTTCGCAGGACACCAGCGCGTATGGCGTCGATGTGAAATACCGTACCGGGTTCTGGGGTGGCAAGCCGGTCAAGACCCGCTTGCTCGAGCTGGCCAGTGCGCTCGGCGAACTCGGCATCTGGGTGCGGATGCACTATGTCTACCCGTACCCGAGTGTGGATGACCTGATTCCACTGATGGCCGAAGGCAAGATTCTGCCGTATCTCGACGTGCCGTTTCAGCACGCGAGCCCGCGAATTCTGAAAGCCATGCGTCGCCCGGCCAGTGCTGAGAATGTGCTGGAGCGTGTGCGCAAGTGGCGCAGTATCTGCCCCGATCTGACGATCCGCTCGACCTTTATCACCGGCTTCCCCGGCGAGACCGAGGCGGACTTCGAGGAGTTGCTTCGCTTCCTCGAAATGGCCGAGCTGGACCGGGTAGGGGCATTTGCCTACTCCCCGGTCGAGGGCGCGGCCGCGAATGCGCTGGCAGATCCTGTTCCAGAGGCGGTGCGCGAGTCGCGGCGTGCGCGTTTGATGGCCTTCCAGGAAGACATCAGCACGCAGCGGCTGGAGGCCAAGATCGGGCGCGAAATGACGGTTCTCGTTGATGACGTTGACGAAGACGGTGCGGTCGCGAGGTCGCCTGGCGACGCGCCGGATATCGACGGCCTGGTGTACATTCCGGGGGCGGAGCATCTTGAAGTCGGTGACTTCGTCAAGGTGCGGATTACAGATTGCGATGTGCATGACCTCTACGCCGATCTGTTGCAGGACGACGCCAGCCGCTAGAAACCTCGGGCGTCGCCATTTATTTCAAGAGGCTCGCCATGCAGGAAGGACTAACACACGAGGCTACGAGTGACGGCCCCATTCTGGGGCTGGCACTCGGCAGTGGCGCGGCACGCGGTTGGGCGCATATTGGCGTCATTCGCGCGCTGAAACGCGAAGGTATTCATCCGGACGTTATTGCCGGCTGCTCCATTGGTGCCTTTGTTGGCGCCGCTGAGGCCACGGGCGAGTTTGAAAAGCTGGCCGCCTGGGTCGAAAAACTCACATGGCAGTCCGTGGTCTCGCTCCTTGACGTCAGCCTCAAAGGCGGGCTTATCAAGGGCGATCGGCTCATTGATTATTTCGAGCGTGAGATTGCGACGCTTGATTTCGATGAGCTGGCCTTGCCTTTCGGATGCGTCGCGACCGAGCTTCAGACCGGCCGGGAGATCTGGCTGAGAGAGGGGAGTGTCGCCCGTGCCGTGCGGGCCTCCATCGCGCTGCCTGGCCTGTTTACGCCCGTGGCCGAAAAGAATCGCGTGCTGGTCGATGGCGGGCTGGTCAATCCTGTCCCCGTGTCGCTGTGTCGTGCCATGGGCGCCGATATCGTGATCGCAGTCGACCTGGGCTCCGATATCGTTGGGCGGGCCAGGCGCCGCCTCCCGCATGGCAAAAAAACCATTGTCGAGCCCAATGCTGACCGAAACTGGGCTGAACGGCTGCTCGACCGGCTCGGGCTCAATGGCAACAGTGACGAAGACGACGAACTGTCAGTGCTCGATGTGCTCAACGCCAGTATCAATATCATGCAGGTCAGGATTGCCCGCAGCCGCCTGGCAGGCGAGCCGGCCGATGTGCTGATCGCACCACGCGTCGGCCAAGTGGGCCCGATGGACTACCACCGAGCCAAGGAAACGATTGCTGAAGGCGAAGCGGCTGTTGCCCGCATGATGCCGGCGATTCGATATGCATTAGGACATGAAGGAGCAGCGCATGACGCATGACGCCTTGCCGGGGCAGTTGGCCGACATTGTTGGCCAATCTTATGTGCTGACCCGTTCGGATGATCAGGCGCCATACCTGACGGACTGGCGCGGTCGATATCACGGATCGGCGCATGCGGTAGTGCGTCCGGCAGATGTGTCGCAGGTTTCCGGGGTCATGCGCCTATGCCATGAGCTTGGTGTCGGCGTGGTGCCCCAAGGCGGGAATACCGGCTTGTGCGGGGGCGCAACCCCGCGTGAAGGCGACAACGTCATCGTTCTGGCGCTCGATCGATTGAAAGCTGTTCGCGCCATTGACCCGGTTGACAACACGATGCTGGTCGAAGCCGGTTGCACTCTGGCTCAGATTCAGCAGGCCGCCGAAGGCGTGGATCGCTTGTTCCCCTTGTCGCTTGCATCCGAAGGCAGTTGTCAGATCGGCGGCAACATTGCGACCAATGCGGGCGGTGTGCATGTGGTTCGCTATGGCAACACACGCCAGCAAGTGCTCGGTCTCGAAGTTGTCCTGCCCGACGGTACGATCTGGAACGGATTACGGTCTTTGCTGAAAGACAACACCGGTTACGACCTTAAGCAGTTGTTCATCGGCGCGGAGGGCACGCTAGGTGTGATTACCGCCGCCACGCTGCGCCTGATGCCACGCCCCAAGCAGCGCGCCGTCGCATGGCTGGCGGTGAGCGATCCGGCGGCCGCTCTGGCGCTTCTGGCCGCCGCCAGAGATCGCCTGGGTGAGCGGGTGTCCGCTTTCGAGCTGATCAGTCGCAACGCGCTTGATGTCGTCTTGCGGCACATTCCCGGCGCTCGCCTCCCATTGGCGGAAAATCCTCAGTGGTCGGTTCTGCTCGAAGTCTCGGATGTCGCGGCTGATTCCCGGCTCGACGTGTCGCTCGAAACGCTGGCCGCAGACGCGTTTGAAGCCGGCTGGGTAAGCGATGCTGCAATTGCCGCATCGGGCGCTCAATGCGACGCCCTGTGGGCACTCAGAGAGAACATTTCCGAGGCGCAGCGGATCGAGGGTTTGAGCATCAAGCACGATGTGTCTTTGCCAGTCAGTACCATCCCGGCTTTTCTCGACGCGGCGGAACAGGCGTTGGCGGCAGGGTTTCCGCTGGCGCGTCTCGTGGTTTTTGGTCACATGGGCGATGGCAATCTGCACTACAACATATCGTCAATCGACGCCGATCAAAACGCTGCCCTGATTGCGCAAAGTGATGCGGTGAATCGTTGCGTGCATGACATCGTGGCGCGGTTTGATGGATCGATTTCCGCTGAGCACGGTATTGGTCAGCTCAAACGTGACGAAATCGTGCGCTACAAATCGGCTGTTGAGCTGGGACTGATGCGCCGTATCAAAGATGCGATCGACCCCCGCGGTTTGATGAATCCAGGAAAGGTGCTGCCCGATTCGCCAGAGTTCTGAAAATCGCGTCAAAAGGGGGTTTACAGCTTTCAAACCGCCACCTATAATGCGCGCTCTTTCGGGGGTATAGCTCAGCTGGGAGAGCGCTTGCATGGCATGCAAGAGGTCAGCGGTTCGATCCCGCTTACCTCCACCAAAGAAACAAGGTCCCTATCGTCTAGAGGCCTAGGACACCGCCCTTTCACGGCGGCGACCGGGGTTCGAATCCCCGTAGGGACGCCAAGTTGTATAAAGGCTGCCAGGGAAGCTTGGCAGCCTTTGATTTGACCGGTGGCACCGGTCACGACACCGAAAGGTGTGGAGTGGTAGTTCAGTTGGTTAGAATACCGGCCTGTCACGCCGGGGGTCGCGGGTTCGAGTCCCGTCCACTCCGCCAGAAATACTGAAAAGCGGGCGCGCAAGCGCCCGCTTTTTTGCTTTGTAGCGGCACATGTCGCTGCTCGACTGCTCGCCACGCCATTTGCCTTCAGTTCCTTTTGGTCGAACGCATGGACGCCTCTGTGGGGGTGTGTCAGGCGGCTATCGGCATGCCGGTGCAAAACTCGGCCAGCGCTCGAGTTAAAAACACGTCTGTTTGAGTCGCGCGTAGCCCAGCCTCGGCAGGCACCTGCTCGGAAATGTGGTGCCTTTTCGAGACACTGGCGCTATGCGCTCAGCGATTGTGGACATGACCTCGGTCAACATTCTTTCTTGCGCGGTGACTTTTTTCACTGTTCTCGTCCTCATCCATGAGTCGTTGCGGCGCTAAACGCGTTGTCATTTTTGCCTGGTTGCCATGGGCATTTCAGTGTGTTCGGTGCATTCGCTCGCTGCTTTTAAATCAAAGCCTTAGCGCCGCCATTGAACGGCCTGTCGTCGTGTCATGAATCCGCCCGGATATTCGGGCAGGCGATCCTGTGTCTAGCCTTGAAGCAAGGATTGGGCGCCGGCGTGTTGTTTTCGGAACTTGAGCCGCGTCGGCGGATGGTCTATTCGTTCAATAGTGTCAGGCATATTCGACGGATAGAGGGGGGTCACAATGCTGTTGCCGAATAGTTCCACCACAAGTACAGTTCGCGCCTCAAGCAGGATCGTATCGTTTGCACTTGAAGGTGAGCCTATGTTGCGCAGCGGAGATACCGCGCCCCTTTTCTCGTTGCCGGATGCGGATATGGAAAACTTCGACATGGCGTCCGTTCGCGGAAACCGCCATGTCGTTCTGTTTTTCTATCCCCGTGACAACACGCCCAGTTGCACGCTTCAGGCCGCTGACTTCAGCGACCATGAGGATGTGTTCAACCGTCTGGATTGCATTGTTATCGGTGTCAGCCCCGATGATTGCCTGACGCATGCCGAGTTTCGTGATGAGCATGGCTTGTCGATTCGGCTGCTCGCTGACACCGAAGCCGAAGCATGCAAGTTGTTCGGCGTTTGGCGCGAGAAAGTCGTCGATGGCGTGAAACGAATGGGTGTGTTACGTTCGACTTTTATTATCGACAAGGCTGGTCAGATTCGGCATGCACTGTATGACGTCGCGCCCCGCGGCCATGTCGCTGAAGTACTCGCTCTTGTCAGGGAACTGGAACCGGAAAAAGCTAATGCAAATCGCAAAAAACACCGTCGTAACGCTTAAATATACTGTCCACGATCCCGACGGGAATGTGGTTGATGATGGCCAGCATCCGCTGGTTTACCTGCATGGCGGCTACGACGGGATCTTTTCGCCGATCGAAGAGGCGCTGCAGGGCAAGAGCACCGGCGAAAACCTGAAGATGAAGCTTCAGCCCGATGATGCCTTCGGTGAGTACGACGAAAACATGGTGATGATGGAAGATCGCACCCTGTTTCCGGACAACATCGAAGTGGGCATGAGTTTCGAGCGCGTGACGGAAGACGGCGAAGACGAGATCCTCTACCGCATCACCGATATCGCTGATGGCAAGGTCGTGGTTGATGGTAACCATCCGCTGGCTGGCGTTGCCTTGTTGTTTGACATCACGGTTTCCGAAGTGCGCGCTGCGACCGCCGAAGAAATTTCTCATGGCCATGTCCATGGGGCCGGTGGTCACCACCACTGATTTGTGTCGAAATGCACGTCGAACGGGCCGCCAGTTGCGGCCCGTTTTGATTTCTGGTGCGTTCGCAGTAGATTCTCGTGGCGGTGGTGGTATTTTCAGCCGTCTTATTTCGAATGCTCCCTTGCCGATACTGATTTCAACCGGGTTTGTGTGACCTTTCCATGACGATGTCCGATCAGGCCGCATTGCTGGCTGTTGAAGCACTCTCCGTCGAGATCGACGGCGCGCAGCGTATCCGCCCCGTCGATGCCCTGAGCCTGTCGATTGCGCCCGGTCAGACTGTGGCGCTGTTGGGAGAGTCCGGCTGCGGAAAGTCCATGACCGCACTCGCGCTGATGCGGCTCCTTCCCACGACGGGGCGGATCGCCGGTGGTTCGGTGCGTTATCACGGCACCGACGTGTTGTCTCTGCCGGAAGCCCGCATGCGGCAGGTGCGGGGCGGCGGCATGGCGATGATCTTCCAGGAGCCGTCGACCAGTCTCAATCCGGTGATGACGGTCTATCGTCAGATCGAGGAAGTGCTCAGCCGTCATCGCGGCCTGAATGGTGCGCAGGCGCGCGCCGAAGCCGCACGCTTGTTGTCGGCGGTCGGTATTCCGGACGCCGAGCGACGGCTGGACGAGTACCCGTTTCAGTTCTCCGGCGGCATGAAGCAGCGCGCCATGATTGCGATGGCGCTCGCCGGGAATCCTGATTTGCTGATCGCCGATGAGCCGACCACCGCGCTCGACGTCACGCTTCAGTCGCAGGTTCTGGACTTGCTGGCGGATCTTCAAGTCAAGCGGCAGATGGGCATGCTGCTGATCACCCATGACCTGGGCGTGGTGGCACGCATGGCACACTCGGTGGCGGTCATGTATGCGGGTGAGTTGATCGAAACAGGCGCCCGTGAAGCTTTCTTCAGCGCGCCACTGCATCCCTATTCTCGAAAGCTGTTTGCCGCATTGCCAACGCCAGAGGGGCGCTTGCGTCCGCTTGAGACGCTGCCAGGAATGGTGCCGCGCCTCGACCAGGTATTCGAGGGATGCCGCTTCGCGCCGCGCTGTCCATCGGCGATGGCGCTCTGTGCTGAGCGTGTGCCGCTTTGGTATGCGTTTGAGGGGCGTCAGGTGCGCTGCCACCTGTATGATCCGGCGCTTCCCGCGCAAGAGGCGTTGCCCGTCGAGACGCTTGAGAACTCGCCTGTGGCGGCGCCGGGTCTGGCCGAGCCCTTGCTGGAGGTGTCTGATCTGAAGGTGCACTTTCCTGTGCGTAAGGGCCTACTGAAGCGCGTCACCGGCCACGTGAAGGCTGTCGACGGCATCAGTCTGACTTTGACGCCCGGAAAGACGCTGGCCCTGGTCGGCGAGTCGGGGTGCGGAAAGACAACCGCTGGCAAGGCCTTGATGCAGCTTGTTCGGCCAACCGGCGGTTCGGTGCGGCTGGCTGGCGAGGAGCAAACCGGGCGGCGCGGTGCCGCCTTGCAGGATCTGCGTCGTCAGGTCCAGATGGTCTTTCAGGACCCATTCGCCTCGCTGAATCCGCGTATGCGCATTGGTGACATCCTGGAGGAGGGCATGGCGGCCTTGAAGACCGCTGGCAACGCTCAGGCACGATCCAGGCGGGTGGATGAGCTACTGGCCCGGGTCGGTCTTGATTCGGCCATGCGCGACCGCTATCCGCATGCTTTTTCTGGCGGGCAGCGACAGCGCATTGCCTTGGCACGCGCCTTGGCGGTGTCGCCGAAGGTGATCGTGTGCGACGAGCCGACCAGCGCTCTGGACGTGTCGGTGCAAGCACAGATTCTCAATTTGCTGCGGGACGTTCAGCGTAGCGAACAGCTGGCGTATTTGTTTATTACGCACAACATTGCCGTGGTCGACTACCTGGCGGACGACGTCGCTGTGATGTATCTGGGGCGGATTGTGGAGCAGGGCGATCGTGAGCAAGTCTTGCGTCAGCCGCGCCATCCCTATACCCGTACCCTGCTGGATGCGGTGCTTACCGCAACGCCGTCCGATGGGCGTGCCGTCGAGCGTCAGGCGGGAGCGCTACCGCAGGCTGAGATTTCGTTGCCGTCGCCTTTGAATCCGCCTTCTGGCTGCCACTTTCACCCGCGTTGTATCCGGGCGGATGAGCGGTGCCGTTCGCACTATCCCGACATCACTCACTTTGAAGACGGCAGCTATGTTCGCTGCCACTTTCCTACGGCAGACTGAACCGGCTCATCGACGCTTTTCAGTGCGAGTGCGCCGTTTCGCCTTCTTCTTTTTCGGTGGCTGGGTGCTGATCTCTTTGGCGCTGGGCAAATCGGGGATGAGGTCGGTGAGCGGCATGACGGATTGCACGTCAGCCCCGATGGGGACCAGCAGCACGGCATCTGATTTGAGATTGAACGGGGAGGTCAGCCCGTTGACCTGAAGCAGCTCGGTGAGCGTCAGGCCAAACTTGCTGGCAACGCTTTCGATGTTCTCTGCCTTGCCGAGGCGGTAGGTTTGCCAGCGCGGCCCCGCGCCGGCGAGTTTTGATTGAAACAACTCAACGCGATCGGCGGGCAGTATCAGCCGTTGCCGTCCTTCGGGAATGACCGGGCGACGAAATGCGGGGTTGAGCGCGACCAGCTCTTCAAGTGGGAGTTGTGCAAAGTCGGCCGCCATCGCCAGGTCGATGCCTGGTGGGCTTTCCACGCTTTCGAAGTACAGGCGGTTAGGCACGTGCGGCAAGTCAATCTTGAAGAGCTCTGGCCGGGCGATGATGTTCTTCAGGGCCTGGAGCTTGGGGACGTAACGGCGAGTCTCGTCGGGCAGCTTCAGGTAGGGCAGTTCGGTCGGCAAGCCGGCTGCTTCGTTTTTCTTGCGCGCTCGCGCCACCGCGCCCTCGCCCCAATTGTAGGAGGCGAGTGCGAGGTGCCAGTCTCCGTGCATGTCATAGATGCGCTCAAGGTAGTCGAGTGCCGCATCGGTAGAGGCCACGATGTCGCGCCGCTCATCGACCCATTCGTTTTGATCCAGCTTGAAGTAGCGCCCGGTGGATGGAATGAATTGCCATAGTCCCGCCGCGCGCGAACTCGACAAGGCCATCGGGTTGAATCCGCTCTCGACCATGGGCAAAAGCGCCAATTCGGTCGGCAGGCCGCGGCGCTCGAGTTCGTCGACGATGTGATAGAGGTAGCGGTAACTGCGCTCGAACAGGCTGCGTAGCGCGTTCGGGTGACTCAGGTAGCGGATTTGCTGGGTGGCGACTTCGTCGGTGTCCAGGTCAGACATGGCGAAACCGCGACGGATCCGGTCCCATAAGTCGGCAGCCTGGTGTGTCAGGTCTACCGTGATGATCGGCTCGTCTTCAGCCGTCAGATCGAGGAGCTGAGGCTGGGAGATTGACAGCCCTTGCCCCGTCGCGCTTGGCGACAGGGTCTGCGCACCGAGCGGTGGGGTGAGCAGCGCCAAGGCGAGAAAGAGACGGACGAGACCGGTCATCGGGTTCCGAGGGTTGAAAGGGCCTCGCATTCTAGAGACCGGTGTGTAAAGGCGTCAAACTGTGAGAAGACGTGGCTTTCGTCTTGATTTTGCGACTTAGGTGATAGTGTTCGGTGCAATAATACTTGGGTCTATAGCCGGGTCTTTCCCATGAAAGTTCTTCTGATTGAAGATACCGTTACCAGTGCGACCATTGTTTCAGCCCAACTCGCAAAGCTGGGGCTCGAATCGGTGCACGCGCGAGACGGTGCGGCCGGGCTGGAAATCTTCAAGCAGTCACGACCAGATCTGATTCTGCTTGATGTCATCATGCCCGGCCTTGACGGATTCGAGGTTGCACGGCGGATTCGCCTGCTTGAAAAAGATGGTGACTGGACGCCGATCATCTTTTTGACCGCGCGCACCAGCGATAAAGACCTTGAGCGCGGCATTGAGGCGGGCGGTGACGACTATCTCGTCAAGCCGGTGTCTGAAATTGTGCTGGCGGCCAAGGTTCGGGCGATGCAGCGTCTGGCGCAGATGCGTCTGTCCTTGCTGGTGCTGACGCGCCGTCTGGATGATGCAAATCGTGAATTAAAGCGTCTGACCTCGGTCGATGGTCTCACCGGTATTGCCAATCGACGCTGCTTTGACGAGTCGATCGCGCGCGAGTGGCAGCGCTCGCGCCGGAATCGACTGCCGCTGTCGATACTGATGCTGGACGTCGATTTCTTCAAGCAGTACAACGATCGCTACGGTCACCAGGCAGGCGACGAGTGCCTCAAAGCCGTGGCGGCTTGCTTTCAGTCAGAACTGAAGCGTCCGGCTGACCTGGTGGCTCGTTTCGGTGGCGAAGAGTTTGTGGTGATCCTGCCGGAAACCAACGTCGTGGGCGCAAAGCGTGTGGCTGAGGCAATGCGCAAGGCGCTGGAGTCCTTGAAGTTGCCGCACGACAAATCGTCGGTATCCGACTATGTGACCACCAGCGTGGGCGTGACGACGGTTTACCCCGCGCCGGAGGATGAAGGAACAATTGCCTCCATGATGGATGCCGCCGACAGAGCGCTCTATCAAGCCAAGCGCGCCGGGCGCAATCAGGTTGCGGTGACCAATCAGGCCGAAGGCGCCGCCGTCTGAATTGCTGCTAGAAGGTGTTTTTCCATTCCCGCAATGCCGTAAAGCTACTGAGTGCACTCTCGACGGGCTGCTGGAGTCGGGCGGCAAGGCTGGCGCGAATCGAATCACTGAGTGGTCGCAGGAATGGGTTGATGGCCTTTTCCTGGCCGATGGTGCTGGGCAACGTCGGATCGCCCGATCGACGTCGATCGGTGCACTCGGCCAACCACTGATCCCGTGCCGGGTTCTCCGGTTCGGCCGCTTGTGCGAACGCGAGATTGGCAAGCGTATATTCATGGGTGCAGAACACCTGCGTGTCGTCGGGTAGTGCTGCCAGCTTGTTGAGCGAATCGAAGAGTTGTGCCGGTGTCCCCTCGAAAATCCGGCCGCAACCCGCACTGAACAGCGTGTCACCGCAAAAGAGCATGCCGGCGCCGTAGTAGGCAATATGCCCCAGGGTGTGGCCCGGCACGTCAATCACCTGCAGCGTCAGCGCAAGCTCAGGAATCGAGACCTCATCGGGCGCAGCGAGGGCATGAGTCACGCCGTCTATGGCTTCCAGGGCCGGCCCATAGACCGGGCATCGTGGCTTGAGCGCCGCCAGACCGCCAACGTGGTCGGGGTGATGGTGGGTAATCAGCACAGCAGCCAGCGTGAGATCGTGTTGCGCGATAAAATCGACCACTGGCGCAGCGTCGCCGGGATCGACTACGACGGCATGTCGGCCGTCGTGAATCAACCATATGTAGTTATCTTTGAACGCGGGTAAGGGAACAATCTGTCTCATGCTGCCTCCTGATACCTCCTCGCCAAGCCCACTCGAGCCATTTGATCTGGCCGATTGGTTGCAAACCCCCATGGGGCAGTACGTGACGGCGTGGGAGGAAAAACAATTCGATGCCATGGTAGCGGATCTGTTCGGTTACCACGCCGTACAGATCGGGCTGACGCAGTTTGATTTTCTGCGTAACAACCGGATTCCGTCCAGAACGCTGTGCGATGTCACGCTGGATGGCCGTCAGGCGGATGCGTTGGCCAGTCCGGAGGCGCTGCCATTCGAGACCGGCAGCGTCGACCTGGTGCTCTTGCCGCACGCTTTGGAGTTTGCCGAGCACCCGCATCAGGTATTGCGGGAGGTCGAGCGCATTTTGGTCCCCGAGGGGCAGCTGATCGTTGCCGGCTTCAATCCGTATAGTCTGTGGGGGGCGCGTCGTCTGGCCCAGCGGCGCGCTGGCGCGTTTCCGTGGCAAGGGCAGTATCTGTCGGTGCGTCGGCTCAAGGACTGGCTGCAGCTGCTGAGCTTCGATACACGTGCGGGTAGTTTTGGCTGTTATGCGCCGCCCATGCGTCAGCAGCGCTGGCTCGATCGATTCAATTTCATGGATGCGGCGGGTGATCGCTGGTGGCCTGTGTGTGGTGGTGTTTACCTGCTGCAGGCGGTCAAGCGGGTGCACGGCATGCGTTTGATTCAGCCCAAATGGCGAACGCGCAGCGCCCGTCGTAAATCGCTCGCCCCGGTCGCTTCGCCCGGGCAGCGGGTGGCAAGAGTTCACAGGAAACAGAATGACGACTGAAGTTGATATTTTTACCGACGGCGCATGCAGCGGAAATCCCGGCCCGGGCGGCTGGGGGGCGATTCTGCGCTGGGGTACGCAGGAAAAGACCTTGTTTGGCGGCGAACCGAATACCACCAATAACCGCATGGAGCTGCTGGCCGTCATTCGGGCACTCGAAGAACTCAAACGCCCGGTGAAGGCGCGGGTGCACACCGACAGTCAGTATGTTCAGAAGGGCATTTCAGAGTGGATTCACGGCTGGAAAGCGCGTGGTTGGAAGACCGCAAGCAAGGCGCCGGTCAAGAACGAAGACCTGTGGCGTGCGCTCGATGCCGTGCAAAGCGCGCATCAGTTGGAATGGGTTTGGGTCAAGGGGCATGCCGGGCATGTCGAGAACGAGCGGGCTGACGCGCTGGCGCGTCAAGGCGTCGATTTGATTCGCGCCGGTCGGGCAGGCTAAGGAAGGCAGACATGCGACAGATTGTGCTGGATACGGAAACCACCGGCCTGGAGTGGCGAAATGGCGACCGGGTGATTGAAATCGGCTGCGTCGAGCTGGTGAACCGCAAGCTCACCGGGCGTCACTATCATGTGTATCTCAATCCCGAACGCGACAGCGACCCGGGGGCGATCGAGGTGCACGGCATCACCAACGAGTTTCTTGCTGACAAGCCGAAGTTCAAGGATGTGGTGTCGGAGTTCGAAGACTTTGTGCGCGGTGGCGAGCTGATCATCCACAACGCGACCTTCGACGTCGGCTTTCTCGACAACGAACTGACACTGCTCAATCGGCCACGACTCGGCGGTATCTGCGCCGGGGTGATCGACACCCTGAAAATGGCCAAGGAGCTCAATCCGGGCAAGCGCGCGACGCTCGACGCCTTGTGCGAGCGCTTCGACGTCGACAACGCCCGGCGCACCCTGCACGGCGCCTTGCTCGACGCCGAGCTATTGGCCGAGGTCTATCTGTCCATGACCCGTGGGCAGGAGAGCCTGATCATCGGGCTGGACGAGGTGCCCACGGCGGCGATGAACGAAGAGCACGCGGCATCGCTGGCTGATCGGCCGCCACTGAAAGTATTGCGCGCCAGCGATGATGAACTGGCGAGCCATGCGGCCGTGTTGGCCGATATTGCCGAGTCGACCAAAGGTACCTGCCTGTGGCTGCCGAGCGCACCGCCGGTGGCCGCTGACTGAGTCGCGATCAGAGTCGCAGCAGCTCGCCGCTTTCTGCCTTGGCGCCAAGCAGGCGATTGACGGTGGGCCGCAGGTCCAGGCCGGTTGCGGCTTGCACTGCGAGCGCACGTTCACGGAGTTCGCTCGCGTTGAGCTCAATCGGATGACCGGCCGCGCCAAAGGCGATCATGTTGCCGTTGTCGGCCGAGTTGAAGGCCAGCGAGCGCTGGTCGAAGGCGTATTCCAGCCGCGCCACGGTGCCTTCATAGCGCCGTCCGCGGTTGAACAGATTGGCCGAAAGCAGGCCGTCATCCGTCAGGTGGTCGCGCAGGCAGCGATAGAACTCGATTGAATTGAGCGGCCCTTGGCGCACGTCGTGGTCATAGGCGTCGAGCAGGATCAAGTCCCAGCGCTCATCGGTCTGCGCCATGAACTTCAGTCCATCTTCCAGGTGCACTTGCAGGCGCTCGTCATCGGCGGGAAACCGGAAATACTGGCGGGCGATCGCCAGTACACGCGGCTCGATCTCCACCACGGTGTGATGCGCATCGGGAAGTTGCCGGTGAATGAATTTGGCCAGTGAGCCCGCGCCCAAGCCAATCGACAGCACGCGGCGAGGCCAGGGCGCGTCGCGCATGAGCAGGCCGGCCATCATCTCGCGGGTGTAGGGCAGCTCCAGTGTGTGCGGGCTGCGCAGGCGCATGGCGCCTTGCACCCATTCGGTGCCAAAGTGGAGAAAGCGTACGCCCGCTTCTTCGCGGATGTCGATGGGGTTTTCCATGGGCTCAGAATCCAGTCCGGGGAAAGAGCGGCGCGTCGGCGTCGCCCCTCAAGGATTGCAGGTGTTGGTAGCCAATAAAGCTGCGCAGAAAATACAGCCCCTTCAGCCGCTGACAGGCGCGGGCTTCCGGCGAGTCGGCGGCGAAATGCAGCGGCACATGCAGGCTGTTGAAAATGTGCTCGTCGGTGTCGTGTAGATTGCACACTGCTTTGAGCTGGCTGATCTGAACATCGATGGCCTTCAGTTCGCCCATGCCATCCAGGTGCATACGGCTCATGGTGAAGACGGCGGCGGCGCCCAGGGGTGTGACGTGATGTGGGTTTGCTCGCTGTTGTCGCTCAAACGCACATCGACCCAGCCCATAAAGGGTGCGCCGTAGGTCTCGATGCGGGTGAAATGCCCGATGGGCTGACCCGCCAGGTCATTGAGCGGGTGGTCGATCTTGTGGTTGTGGCTGTCGCCATGGATCAGGATGACCGGGCGCTCGGTGGCCAGCACATGCTCGCGGAGTCGATCGACAAAGTCGACAAAGCCCCGTTTGGGCTTGCCCGCCGCGTAGGCCTTGAAATGTGGGTCACCCTGCAAGGTGAGTACCACCAGCCGAGCGTCGATCTGCGCCGCGTGCGCAAAGGCAGCGGCCATCCAGTCGAGGTTGGCGGCGTGGCGCTGCCGGAACTCCTGGCTCGGGGTGTCGGACTTGCCGATATTGTTGTTGCTGCCGGTGACGTTGAGTGTGGCGAAGACCACGCGCTGGTGCTCCCAGCGCAGATTTTCCGGATAGGGTCTGTCAGACGCGACATCACTCTGGCGAAGCACCGGCATGGCCGGATTGCCTAGCGACTTGGCCTGCGAAAAAAACACCGTGCGCAGGAAGTCCAGCCGTTCCACCGGATCATAGCCGCCGTTGTTGTCGCGATGGCAGTCGGTCCACTCGTTGTCGCCCGGGGTGTAGACCAGAGGTGCGGCGACGGCATCAAATAGCGCGCGCCGATCGTGGTACATGGCGTCGTCGCAGCGCTGACTGCCACTCTTGATGTCGCCGGCGTGGACAATGAACG
>JBFIJC010000060.1:0-15273 GCA_041600915.1 Nitrogeniibacter sp. | reverse complement strand
GAAGTTGCCCAGGTCAGTGAGGTAGATGGTGAGCTTGACTGCATCGGAGAGCGAGCCGCCGGCGGCCTCGGCCACGGCCTTGAGGTTTTCGAACACGCGCTCGGTCTGCGCCTCGAAGCCTTCGACCATGGTCATGGTCGCCGGGTCGAGCCCGATCTGACCGGAGATATACACGGTGTTGCCGGCGCGCACGGCCTGCGAATAGGTGCCGATGGCGGCCGGGGCCTTGTCGGTGGCGATGATCTGTTTGCTCATGAAGTCACTCTCCTGAGAATCTGTCTAAACCGGCAGGCACCTGACCTGCCAACATCTGGACGGCATTGTACCCGGCGGTCGGACCGCGGCGCACCGAGCGAACTTTCGCCGCCCGGCGCAGTCCCATCCGGCATGGACAGCACCACTCAAATCACCCGCCTCAGCGCCATGCTTGACGGACCGCACGACGGGCCGTTGCTGCGTTTTGGCCTGGGCAATACCTATCTGCAGGCCGGACAGCCCGCCGAAGCCGCGAAGCACTACCGCAACTGCCTGCAGCGCGACAGCCTGTTCTCTGCTGCCTGGAAGCAACTGGGCAAAGCCTTGCTGGCCGACGGCCGCCCCGATGAAGCCCTCGGCGCCTATCGTCAGGGCCACCAGATGGCCACTGACAAGGGCGACATTCAGGCCGCGCGCGAGATGGCGGTGTTCATCCGCCGGCTGGAAAAAGCCGGCGAAGCCGACACCGCCACCGACTAGGACTGCCGCTTACTGACCGCGCAGCGTGATGTCGCAGCCGACCTGCTCCAGCACTTTCTGGATGCCACGGCGCGTGGCCGTATTGACCACCAGCGGGGCCATGAAGTTGGCCTTGAGGCCGGCATCGGCAGGCGAACCGGCATCGACCGCTGCCTGGCGCACGATGACCGCCACGGTCGCGTCTTCGGGCTGGGTCAGGCCGAGCGCGGCAACATCGGCGTCGGACAACGTGAGTTCGTAATTGACGCCCAGTGCAGCCGGGTCGGTCACCGAGAACACAATCGACGGGTCATCCACACCCTGCATCTGCAGCACCGAGCCATGCTCGCCGGCCTGAATGAATGTGAAGCGCTTGCAGGCTTCAAAGCCCGGCAGGCCGGCGGGGAATTCGATGATCTGATCGGCTTCGACGTCGATCGATCCGAAGGCGGCGCTTTCAATCTGCATGATGTCTCCTCGTGTTGTTTTCAATTCTGGCGATAAACGTGGCGGCTGCGGTGCGCCGCCTTATGGATTGCGCACGACCAGCCCTTTGCCAAGGCCGGATTTGCGCAGCTTTTCGCGGGCGGCATCGGCGGCGGCGCGGTCTTTGAACGGCCCGACCACCACGCGGCTTTCGATGTGCGACTCGATACCCATTTTTGCGACTTTTTCGTACAGCGCCTGGGCGTTATCAGTCGTGCTGAACACGCCGAGCTGGACCAGATAGCCTGAACGCGGCACCGGTTTTGACGCCGCCACGGCCGCCTTGGGCGGGCTCGGTGGCGCAGGCTCGGTTACCGGTGCAGGCACGGGACGTTCGGGATCGGCCGCTGCGGTGCGCGCAGGCGCATCGCTGCTCTTGAGCACCAGACGCGGCTTGCCGACCACGGCGGCCGGCGTTTCGTCGACGCGCTCGGTGGCCGCAACGGGCTGCGGCAACGCGCTCATTTCGGCCGCCACCGGCGCAAGCTCGCCGTCGGCCGGCAGGCCCTCCTGCGCGGCGGCGGTCGCCTCGACCTCGGCGGCGCTCGGCATGGGCGGCGCACCCACCGCGGGCACGGGCGGCGGGGGTGCCATCACCACCGCCGGGCGGGCAGCGGCATCGTCTTCGCGCTGAGTGTTTTCAAACCACGCCAGTGCGGCCAGCAGCACCACGATCAGGCCGCCCGCAATGCCGGCGCGACGAAGCATCTGGCTGCGCAGGGCGGCCGGCGTTGTGTCAGGTTTTGCTTCACTCATCGTGCGTCCTCTGATCCCTCGGCGGGGTCTTGACCCAATGACTTGACCAGCTCGGCTTCGGCCACCGAGATGCTGCAGCGCTCGGCGATATCCTCGGCCGTCATGCCTCGCCGCACCAGGGCCAAGGCCTCACCATACAGTGGCGAGACGCGCTGTGCGGCACGCGCGGCGTCGATTTGCGCCGCCTGTTCGTTGATGTTCTGCCGAAACACCAGCTGCTCGGCGCGCAACTGATCGATCTCGCCACGCAACTGCGCCGCATCGCGCCGCAACTGCCGCACCTCAAGCGCCAGGGCAAAACCGTCGGCCGCGTCAGTCGTGTCGGGCGCGGTGGCTGACTGCGCCACCACGGCATCCTCGGCTGCGTCGGCGTCATCAGCTTCATTGCTCAGGTCTGCTGCACCATCCGCCTCGACCTCGCCGGCATCCGCTTTCGCCTCGGCACTGTCATCAACGGCGGTATCTGCGTCCTTCACGCCCATGGCGCGAATCAGCTGGAACACCAGATACACCGCCAGCACGGCGACCACAATCCACAACACTTCCCGCGCACCCATGCTCACGCCTCCTTGCCGGCTTGCGCCAGTGCCTGGTCGAGATCCCACAGGATGTCGGCCTCGGTTTCAATGCCCACCGACAGGCGAACCATGTCGGGCGGTACGCCAGCGGCGCGCTGTTCTGCCTCGGACAACTGCCGGTGCGTGGTCGAGGCCGGATGAATGACCAGGGTCTTGGCGTCACCCACATTGGCCAGATGACTGATCATCTGCACCGCATTGATGAAGCGCTCGCCGGCCACCTGCCCGCCGACAATGCCAAAGCTGAGGATACCGCCGGCACCCTTCGGAAAGTAGCGCTGCGCCAGGCTGTGCTCAGGGCTGTCTTCCAGGCCGGGGTAGTTCACCCAGGCCACCATCGGATGCGCGGCGAGAAACTTCGCCACCGCCGTGGCGTTGGCCACATGGCGATCCATGCGCACCGGCAGGGTTTCAAGCCCTTGCAGCAGCATGAAAGCACTGAAGGGCGACAGCGCCGGGCCAAAGGTGCGCAGGGTTTCCATGCGCGCCTTCATGGTGAAGCCGAAGTCGCCAAAGGTTTCGTAGAAATTGACGCCGTGATAGCCGCGCGAGGGCTCGACCAGCGCCGGAAAGCGGCCGTTGTCCCAGGGAAACTTGCCGGATTCGATGATCACCCCACCCATGGTCGTGCCATGGCCGCCAATGTACTTGGTGGCCGAGTGGATGACGATGTCGGCGCCATGCTCGATGGGCCGGCACAGATAGGGCGAGGCCAGCGTGCTGTCGATGACCAGCGGCACGCCCGACGCATGCGCGACCTCGGCGATGGCGCTGATATCGAGCACATTGAGGCCGGGGTTGCCGATGACTTCGCCGTACACCACGCGGGTCTTGTCGTTGATCGCGGCGCGGAAGGCTTCCGGATCGGCCGGGTCAACGAAATGCGTGTTGATGCCGAGCTTGCGCAGGCTCACATCGAGCTGCGAATAGCTGCCGCCGTAGAGCGTGCGCGCGGCGACGATCTCGTCGCCCGCCTCGCACAGCGTGAGCAGCGCCACCATCTGTGCCGACAGGCCCGAGGCCGTGGCCAGCGCGGCCCGCCCGCCTTCGAGCGCCGCCATGCGTTCTTCAAAGGCCGCGACCGTCGGATTCGATATGCGCGAGTACACATTGCCGAAAGTCTGCAGATTGAACAGCGCGGCGGCGTGCTCGGGCGAGTCGAAGACGAAGGAGGTGGTCTGGTAGATCGGCATCGCCCGTGCGCCGGTGGTGGCGTCAGGCGGCTGACCGGCATGCAGGCAGAGGGTTTCGATACCGTAGCGGTGATCGGGCATGGTGTCGGCCGGGGAAAACCGGCAGCGGTGGGCTTAGACGAGGATAATACTGTCGGCATCCACCAACCACAACGCACCCCGCCCATGGAACCCGCTCTGATCGCCTTCTGGGCGAAGAAAATCATCGCCGTGCTGATTCTCCCGCCGGCCGGCCCGCTGCTGCTGATCGGCCTCGGCCTGATGGTGTCGCGGCTGCGCACGCTGGCCTGGCTGGGCTGGTTGTACGCCCTCGTGGTGAGCATGCCGATCACCGTCAACTGGCTTGCCGCCCCGCTGGAGACCGCAGCGCCGATCTCCGAGGCGGCCCTGCGCCAGACCCAGGCCATCGTTATCCTCGGCGCCGGCACACGCACGTATGCACCCGAATACGGTCACGCCACCGTCAGCAGCCTGGCGCTTGAACGGCTGCGCTACGGCGCCAAGCTGGCACGGGATTCGGGCCGGCCTTTGCTGGTCGCCGGCGGCGCGCCTGAGGCGCACACACCCGAGGCGCCGATGATGCGCGACGTGATCGAAAACGAATACGGCATTGTTGTGCGCTGGGCCGAATCGGCCTCGCTGGACACCCGCGACAACGCCAACCTGACCGCCCGCATGCTGCGCGATGAGGGCGTCGAACGCATTGCGCTGGTCACCCATGCCGCCCACATGCCACGCGCGAAAGCCGCCTTCGAAGCCGCCGGCCTGCACGTCACGCCGGCGCCCACCGCCTGGCTCTCCAACCCCGATACCGAGATCGAGTTTGGCGACTTCATCCCCAACGCGCGCAGCGCCTACGCGGGCTGGTTTGCCACCCACGAATGGGTGGGCGGCCTGGCTTATCGCGTGTCCGAATTCTTGTCGGACGGCGACGCGCCCATCTCGCGCCAGAGCCCGCGCGCCATCGCCCCGAGCACGCCGACGCCGAGCAAGAGCGCGCCCCAAAGCCACCAGTGACTGCCGGCCTGCCACGGTGCCGGCTCGCGCGGCGCGGCGGCCACCGGCGCCTCGCCCGATAGCACGCGGGCGGGCACCAGCGTTGCCGCCCGATCAGTGCCAAAGCCCGGCACCACCTGCCCCGGCGCTTGCCACACCGAGGGCGCCGAGGCGTGGCCGACCGCCAGCGTGTAGGGGCCGGCGCCGCGCGCGACAAAGGCCACCGATTCCGGCGTCCAGCCCAGCGCCAGACGCGGTGCCACGGCGGCGTCGGCATCGAGCGTTACCCGCCACAGCGGATCGCGGGTGAGCGCAATCGTGGTCGCCTCACCCTCGTCCAACCCGCCGGCCTGCTGCAGCCGGTAGCCCACCGTCCGTGCCCGCCACTGCCAGCGGCCACTGACCGCTGCACGCGAGGCCACGCGGGCCGAGATCACATCGGAGTCGCTGACCGGCACCAGACGCAGGGCGTCGACCGGGAAGAGACCGGGCGAGGTGAAGTCGATGCTCTTTGCGTCGGCCTCGCCTGCGAGCTCCACCCACTCCCGCACCACCGCCGCCGTGCGCCGATGATTGAGCAAGACCGCCCGCTGCAAACTCACCGGCGGCGGCGTGCCGACCCAGTCGATCCGCAAATAGCGCGCCCGCACGGACGGCAGGGCAACGCGGTCTTGAACGATGCGCGCCTCGCCCTCGCCCAGCGACAGCAGCGCGGTGCGATGCGCCACGCTGCGCCACTGCTGCAAGTCGTCCGAAGCCTGCACGCTCACCGCGGCCTCAAAGGGCGTGGACTCCGGCCAGACCAGGGTGAGCGCGTCGATCGTCGCGTCGAAATCCTTCACTTCCAGCAGATAGCCGGGCAGCGCCGTCGTCGTGACCGGCGACGCGCCATCAACCTCCACCCGCACACTGGCCGCGCCGCTGGCATGCACCGTCACCCCATCGCGCACCGCCGCAGCCCGGGCCGGCAAGGCCACCAGCGGCCGCTCGACACGCAGCGCCTGCGTTTCGGTCGGGCGCGGCAAGCGCGCCATGGGCACCGCCTCGCCGGCGGCATTGAAGATGCGCACATCGCGCAGATCGGCGTGGCGTACGGCGCGATAGGCGTCGGCTGGCAGCTTCAGCTGCAGCAGGCTGGCATCGGCCGGCGCCTCGATGGCGAGGCGCACATCGAAGTCCTCCGCCACCGGTGCAGCCAGCGCGAGCGGCGCAAAGGCCATCAAAAACAAGGGCAGGACTTTCATGCGTTTTGCTCCCTGGCTGGCGGCAGCGGCGAGAAGTAGCCGACCACCAGCAAGACCACGCCGGCACCAAGGAAAGACACGATGCGCGCCACCGTGCCGGTGCTGGCCATATCCACCAAAAACAGTTTTGCGACCACCACGCCGAGCAACACGGCGCCCAACATCCACAGCGTCCGCCGCTGGCCGCGACTGGCGATGAAGGTCAGCGCCAGGCCGAGCAGGCCCCAGAACAGCGACACGCTGGCCTGCACGGTGTCGCTTTCAAACAGCGCCGCCTCGCTCCATGGCACGCCGGCCAGGTGATGCACCGCGCGCAGCAAAGCGCCATTGGCCAGCACGAAACCGACCGCCGCCAGGACTTTAAGACCGGTGCCACGCAGCGCCGGCATCGCCTCGCCCTGCCCCTGCCACCAGCGGAACACCACCAGCAGCATCAGGCCCATGGCCAGATCGAGCGGGTTGAGTAGCGGCAGATAGGGCAGCGGCGTCACATCGCCGCCGCCGGCCACGCTCACCAGCAGCGCCCAGCCCAGCCCGGCGGCGGCCAGCCCGGTGTTGCCCAACCCGAGGTAGGCCTGTCGCCACGGCCCCGCCGGCCAGGCCCCGCGCAGCGCCAGATGCTGCACGCCGACCATCACCAGCGCGACCACCGCCAGCACCGCCGCATGCGACCAGCTGTCGCCAGCCACCGCACCATCGATCACATCGCCCGCCGCCCAGGCCAGCGCAAAACTCGCCAGCCACAACCAGGCCGTGTGCCCGTGACGCAGCACTTTGGCGACCACTGGCGTGCCTTCGGCGCGACGCAGCGCAAACAGCGCCGAGGCCACGGCCAGCGGCCACGCGAGCAGGCCCCAGTCGGCCAGCGGGTGGGTGCTCGCATGCAGCAGCGTCAACAGCAAGGACAGCGCCATGCCGGGGATCGCCAGCAAGGCGGGCCCGTGCAACGCCGGCCAGTTGAAGCGCACTGCGGCCAGGCTGGCCAGCGCGCCGCTACCGGCGAAGAAGAGCAGTGCGGTGGCGGCCAGCTGGCGATTGTTGAACCAGGCATCCAGCTCGGTCATGCCACCGGCCAGCCACCACAGCGTGGCCCACACCAGCAGCGCCGGGGCGGCAACCGACAGCAGACGCGGCCAGTGATCGCGGGCGGTGTCGGCGAAGCGACTGCTGAAAAAACCGGCCAGCGCGATCAGCGCGGCGCCAAAGCACTGGCTGTTGAACAGGGGCCAGACGCGCCCGTAGGTTTCGAGCCCGCCATCGGCCACAAAGAAGGCACCCGCCGCCAGTTGCAGCACCAGACCCGAGGCTATCGCCAGCTTGCGCGACTGGCGGGTGCCGACCCACAGCAGCGCCGCGCCTTCCATGGCCCACGCGGCGGCCGTCCATTGGCCATCGACGGCCAGCGGAATGGTCAGGGTGAGGAAGGCAACGCCCAGCGCCAGAAAGGACTCGACCAGCAAGCGCAGACTCGGCCGCGCCCGCCCATGCAGCCAGCGCGCCAGCACCACATAGAAGCCGCCGAGAACCAGCGCGCTCCAGGCCAGGCCGTAGGGCATGTCCCGCACCAGGGCGGCCTGCAGGCCGAAGCCGACCACCGGGGTGCCGAACACCAGCGTGCCGTCGACATAATCCTTGAGCGAGGGCGCGCTGCGCCAGGCGTAGAGCACGGCAGCGGCGACGTACATCAGCACGAAGGCGATCAGGAAGGGCTCGGTGCTGGCGAACAGCTCGGGGCGGTAGTCTTTGGCGCCCCAGGCCAGCGCGATGGAGAAGGTGAACACGAAGCCGACCAGGTTGAGCACCCGCCAGGCTTTCTTCCAGGCCATGGCGAGCAGGCCGGCGTTGAGCAGCAGGTAGTAGCCGAAGAGCATCACATGGCTGCCCTGCCCGGTCGAGGCGATGATGGGCGCCATGAAGCCGCCAGCAATGCCGATCACCGCCAGCGCCTGGGCGTTTTGCAGCACGGCCAGCGCGGCGGCGAAGACCACCACCGCCAGCAGGAGCGCAAAGCCGAGCGTGGGCGGAATCATCTGGACCATGCGCATGGCGGCAAAAATGGTGAGGTAGAGCACGCCCACGCCGCCGCCTTGCAGGCTGAGCGCGTAGCCGCTGCGCTGCTTGCGCAGACGCCAACCGACCACCAGCAGCGCGATGCCACCTAAGGCGATGCCGGCGAGGCGGAACTCGACCGGCAGCATGCTGTTCTCGACCGCATAACGCGCCAGAAAGGCGAGGCCGAAGAACAGCACCAGCAAGCCGACACGCACCACGGTGTTGCCGCCCAGCAGCCAGGCGCGGGCGGTGTCGTAGAGTTGATCGAGCGTGCCGGGCGTGCGCTCGACCGGGGCGCGGCGCGCGGGCGCCGGTTCGCCGCGTCGGGCGGCCAGCACATCGGCACCGCGACGGCGGACGGGTTCGGCGGGCGGGGTTGGCGGTTCGGGCGACAGCGCGTCAGTTTCGAACACCGGCAAGGACGGCTCGACTGCGTCCGCCACGGGTGGCAGAGACGTTACCGGCGCCGGAGTCGGCACCCGCTCGGCGCCGCCCGCGCGCAGTTGCGCCACGGTCTGCTCCAGCAGCGCGACCCGCGCTTCGAGTTGCGCCAGTGCAGCGGCGTCGGCCTTCGGCTTGCGGGTAAAGAACTGAATCACCGCCCCGATGATCGCGCCAATCACCGCCCCGATGACCAGCTCTTCCAGCCCGTTGTCGAGGCCGGCCAGCGCCCCCAGCACCAATCCTGCAATGATCCACATACCGTTTTCCTGTTCTTATTTCTGGTCGCCGCGCAGTGCGGCCACCGTGTTTTGCAAGGCATCGACCCGCAGCGCGTCCGGCGCCACCGGTGCGCCCACGACCAGCGCGATGCGGTTGAACAGCCCGCGCCGCAACGGCTTGCGCAGCGCCGGCCCGTCCTTGCGACTGAAGGTGCTGCCCCACAAGCCGCGCAGCGCCATGGGCACCACCGGCACCGGGCTGCGCTCGATGATGCGTTTGATGCCGGGGCGGAAAGGCTTCATCTCGCCGGTGTCGGTGATGCGCCCCTCGGGAAAGAGGCCGACCAGCTCGCCGGCGGCCAGCGCCTCGGCCACGGTGTCGAAGGCCTTTTCCATCATCGCCGGGTCTTCCTTGGCCGGCGCGATGGGAATCGCGCGGCTGGTGCGGAACACGAAGGACAGGATCGGCCAGCGGAAGATGTGGTGGTCCATCACGAAGCGGATCGGCCGGCGGCTGGCGGCCATAATGACCAGCGCATCGACAAAGCTCACATGATTGGCCACGATCACCGCTGCGCCCTCCTCCGGAATCTGCTCATCGCCGGTCACCTTCAGGCGATACACGGTGTGCACCAGCACCCAGACGACGAAGCGCAGCAGAAACTCGGGCACCAGCAGGTAGATGTAGAGCGCGACAAAGCCGTTGAGGATGGCCGTCATCAGAAACAGCTGGGCAATCGACACGCCCGCCGCCAGCAGCGCCGCGCCCAACCCGGCAGCGACCACCATGAACAAGGCGTTGAGAATATTGTTGCCGGCGATGATGCGCGAGCGGTGCGAGGGCGCGCTGCGGCTCTGGATGAGCGCGTACAGCGGCACGATGAAGAAGCCGCCGAACAGTCCGATCATCAGCAGATCAAACAGCACCCGCCAGGCCACCGCCTGCGACAAGACCGCGCCAATCGCGAGGCCCTCGCCCATCGCGCCCGCGGCGGGACAGGCCCACCACAGATCGAGCGCGAACAGCGACAAACCGATCGAGCCGAAGGGCACGAGGCCGATCTCCACATGCTTGCCGGAGAGCTTTTCGCACAACAAGGAGCCCGCGCCGATGCCGACCGAAAACACCGCCAGCAGCAGCGTGACGGCGTATTCGTCACCGCCGAGCACCTCCTTGGCGTAGCCCGGAAACTGCGACAGAAACAGCGCGCCGTAGAACCAGAACCACGAGATGCCGAGCACCGACAGGAAGACCGTGCGGTTGCTGCGGGTGAAGCCGATGGTGCGCCAGGTCTGGGTGAGCGGGTTCCAGTTCATGCGCAGGCCGGCGTCGGCGGCGGGCGCCACCGGGATACCGCGACTGGCAAAGTAACCGGCCACGGCCAGCACCAGTACCGCCACCGACACCCACAGGGTGCCACCGGGCAGCGCGATCATCACCCCGCCGGCGATGGTGCCGATGAGGATGGCGATGAAGGTGCCCGACTCGACCAGCGCGTTGCCACCGACCAGCTCGGTCTCGGCCAGATGCTGCGGCAGGATCGCGTACTTGACCGGCCCGAAGAGCGAGGACTGCGCACCCATCAGGAACAGCGTGGTGAGCATCAGCGGCAGCGAGTCGAGCGCAAAGGCGGTGGCGGCCAACGCCATGATGACGATCTCGGCGAGCTTGATGAGCCGCATCAGATGGCTCTTTTCGAACTTGTCGGCCAGCTGCCCGGCAGTGGCCGAGAACAGGAAAAAGGGCAGGATGAACAGCCCGGCAGCGAGATTGACCAGCACCCCGGCAGACAGCTCGGTGTAGCGCGCCGCCTGAAAGGTCATCAGCACCACAAGCGCGTTTTTGTAGACGTTGTCGTTGAAAGCGCCGAGAAACTGCGTCATGAAGAAGGGCAGGAAGCGGCGCTGATGCATCAGCGAAAACTGGGTCATGCGGGCCTCCGGTCGAAAAAGCGGCGGGTTTCAAAAATGCGGTCGGCCAGTTTTGCGCCGCGGCTGCGTAAATGGCGCTTGAGCACCAGGTCGAACAGGATCGGGTTGTGGTCACGAACTGCTTCGAGCACCGGCACGGCGGCCGCATCCAGCATGTTTTCGGCCGCCAGCTGCGCGGGCGAGATCAGCGGCAGGATACCCGGCAGCGGGTAGTCAGAGCCAAACAGCAGGCGATTATGCCAGCGTTCTTGCTCGATGATTTCGCGCAAGACCGTCAGATCGCGATTGCGCAAGGTGATGGCCGAGATGTCGGCAAACAGCCGGTCGGCGTACTCGGGCGCGGCCATCAGGCGCTTGAACAGCTCGAAGCTCGGCACACTCGGGCCGCGCTCGCCGCGATCGAGATCGACATCCTCGCCAATGCTCGCGCAATGCGCCATCACCACCCGCACGCCGGCATCGAGCGCTCGGCGCAACCGCAGCGGATTGCCCCAGGCCGGCTGGCCGATGCCATGCACCGCCTTTTCTTCGCCTGCGTGCGAGATCAGCGGGATGTCGAGGCGGGCCAGCGCGGCATAGAAGCGGTCGCACTGCGCTGAGGCGGGGTCGATGCCCATCGCCGGCGGCAGCCACTTGACCGCACGCGCCCCGCCTGCCACGGCCGCCTCCAGCGCCTCAACGCTGTCTTCGCGATAGGGATGAATCGAACACACCCACTCGAAGCGCTCGGGCAGCGCCTGGGCCACCTGCTGCGCGTAGGCGTTGGGCACGTAAAAAGCAGACTGTTCGGGCTGCGCGACGCCACGCGCGTCATGCGCGTGGTCGAAGGCAAAGAGCATCAGCTTGCTGCCGGCGGGCATCGCGTCCATCAGGTTGTGCAGGCGCGCAACATAGCTCTGGTCGACCTGGCCCGGCGCGTCGTGGGCGCAACCGGCGTTCAGGTAAAACAGGCGCTGCAGGTATTCCAGCGGATGCAGCGGGCTGAGCATGGTTTCGGAGATGGTGATGCCGCTGCCGCCATCGCCCACCCCGGCCAGATGCACATGGCAGTCCCACACCAGGGCCGGATCGATCCCCGCCCAGGCGGCGCGAATGATGTCGTGATCGGCGATGTCGGCCGGCAGGGCCGCGCGGCAGGGATTGACCAGCCACGGCTGACCGAAGCGCCAGGCCGCGCCACCGAGGACAAGACCACCGACACCGCCGAGCAGCATTCGGCGACGCAGCGGAGAACGCGGTGCGGGGCTCATTGGCCACGCTCCGATCGCTGCATCTGCTTGAGCGCCGGCATCAGCCAGGAGCGCATGCCGATCACCATGGTGAAGGGCTGGCGCTGGCTGGCCGGGAGCTTCTGGTCAGCCAGATGCTGGTTGGAGAAGTCCTGGCAGATGCGGGTCAGCCGATCGCGGAAAGCGGCGGCGAGGCCACGGCCGATCTCGCCATGCACCACGGTGAGCATTTCGGATTCGCCGTCGAAACCGCCGGCAAAGTAATCCTGCAGCACTTCCTTGCGGAAAAAAGCCATCACCGGGCCCTGCGGCAACCAGCGAAAACCCTTGGCCACCTTGAGGTGGTAGCGGTTGCCGGGGCGCAAGTCGATGATGCCGAGCCGGTCAAGCGCGGCCAGGCAGCGCACGCCGTCGGCTTCGGTCAGCGCGTAGGAGGCGAGGATCTCGGCCAGCGACATCTGGCTCATCACGCAGATGGCCACCATCAGCAGTTGCCGGTCGGCCACCACGGCGCGCTCCTGGTCGAGCGTCAGCTGTTGCAACAGCGGCTGACTGTCGGCCACCTTGCGGGCAAGGTCGGCAAAATCCAGGCCCAGCGCCTGGCACACCGCGTCGACCCGCGACAGCGGCAGATCGCCATTGGCAGAGAACATGCGCTTGATGCTGGATTCGGCCATGCCGAGGCGCTCGGCCAGCATGGCATAGGTCAGGCCACTGGCTTTGAGTTCGGCTTTGAGGGCGGTGACGAGATCGGCGGTGGTGCTCATGGAGAATGACCTGTCGAGAAACGATGGTCACAGTCTAGCCAGAGATCACCTCAATACAACAAAAAGAGTCACTGGTATTGAAAGACGATACTTACGGTGGCTTGCGCTCTACTCTTCACTCATACCGATCCGCCCTACGCCGGGCAGCTTGAGCGCCGGCGGCGACAGGTCGAGCCCCAGCGACAGGCCCAGCAGATTGAACTCCAGCCCCTCCTCCGCGGCCACGGTCAGGCCGAGCAGGCCGGCCAGCGACACCTGAAAACCGCCGCCGCTGGGCGCGCGGGCAAACACGTCGGCCTCGGGCAGGTAGTCCTTGCCGATGGCGGTGGGCGGCAGGTCGAGGTGTAACTCGGGCACGGCGCGGCCCAGATAGGCGATGAAAGTGTTGCTGTTGGGGCCCGGCCACACGCGGTATTCGTGCTGGTGCGGGTAGGCCTGCGACGCCGTGTGCAGGCGTTCGATCAGCGCGTCCACCTCGGCGCCACCGCGCAGCTCGCGGATCAGCGTCGGTGCGTTGCCATACCAGTAAGCATCCGGGATGCCTTCACCCACACGCACGGCGTTGCGCCCCTGGCGCACGCCCCAGCCGACCACTTCGAAACGGGTGTAGGCGTCGGCGCCTTGCGGCTTGGCGGCGATCCAGGTGTGCACGCCGAAAGCACCACGCCAGCGGAAAGCGCGCGCCGCATACACATGGATGACGGCCTCGGGCGTCTGCACCGGCAAGGGGGCGATGCCGGTGCTGTCGCGCCGTGCCGTGCGCCAGTCGGTGGCGTGGGTGTCGTCGGCCAGGTGACGGGCCACCGCCACGCCCAGCGGCGCGAGAAAGATGGCAATAATGACAAAAAAGTAGCTCAAGGCTCGCATCATGGCGCTGGCCGTTCCTGTTTTCTAGACTTAGGATTGGTCCGGTCCCGGCGCGACAAGTTCGCCGCCAACCCAAAAATTCCGCTTTGCCGGGCCGGGAGTGCATCATGAAACCCGCAAAACTCAGCTTCGCGCTATTACTCGCCGCGCTCTGGCACGGCCCGCTGTTGGCGGCCGACGATTGGCTGCAGAACCTGCAAAAAGGCGACTGGCAAAAGGCCATCGAAGGTGCCGCCGATGAGGCCACGCAGACGCCACGATCGCAGCGTCGCGCGCCACCGGCAACACCTCGGGCGACGCCGCAGCGCAATCAGAACTCGACGGCGGCGAGTTCGCGGGCCCGCGCCGCACGCGAAGCGCGCGCCGCTCAGCGGGCCGCGGAAGTCCGGCAAGACAGGGCGGTCACGCAACGTCGCTCGGCGGTGCCGGTCGACACCAGCCGCAGTGCCGAACGGCGGCGTTCACGGCAGCGCTAAGGCCCCACGCGCGCCATCGACCACGGCGTCCGACAGTCTCGCCATCAGCGGCGACTGCACCTGCCAGTGGTGCCAGTACAAGGCGACGTCTTCGGCATGGCCGGGCGCGGCATCGACCAGCACGCCCTCGGCCAGCTGGCGCGCAATCTGGATCGTGGGCACAAAACCATAGCCCAGCCCGGCGGCGGCGAGCGACCAGAAGCCCTCCGACGACGGCACCACGTGCTGCGGATATTGCCCGGCGTCGAGGCCGAAGTGCTGACGCAAAAAAAGGTCGTGCATGTCGTCATGGCGGCCAAACACGATGCCGGGCGCGCGCGCCAGCGCCTGCCGGGTGAGCCCACGCGGAAAGTGCCGCGCGCAGAACTCGGGCGATGCCACGCACAGATAACGCATCACGCCGAGCGGACGCACCGCACAGCCGCGCATGGCGTCGGGCCGGGTGCTGACGCAACCGAGCACGTCGCCACCAGCGAGCAAAGCATGGGTGTGATCCTGATCATCGACCACGCACTCGAGCACCACCGCTTCGTCCAGCACCACCTGCCGCACGGCCGGCAAGAACCAGGTCGCCAGCGTGTCGGCATTGAGCCCCACTGAAAGCCGCACCGGCGCATGTGCGCCGTCGCCGGCAAGCGCGCGCGCGGCCTCGGCCTCGATCAGCCGAAGCTGCGCCACATAAGGCAGCAGACGCCGACCCGCCGGCGTGGGCTGCACCGGCTTGCTGCGCACCAGCAGCACCTGTCCGAGCTCGGCTTCGAGTTGCTTGATACGCTGGGACACGGCGGACTGTGTGAGATTCAGACGACGGGCAGCCGCTTCAAAGCTGCGCGCTTGCACCACCGCATCGAAAGCCTGATAACGGGCGTCAATCATTAGAATTTTTTCACAGGATCGAAAAAATTTAATTCTACTTAATGATTGCCGCAGCCGCAGCCACAATCTGCTCATCCCTGCCGGCACGTGCCGGCTTCATTTTCAGGACTGCAGCGATGACCAGTGTTTTCTTCAGTGGATTTGGCGTATCCGTCGGGCTGATCATGGCGATCGGCGCGCAAAACGCGCATGTGCTGCGTCAGGGCCTGCGCCGCGAACACGTCTTGCTGACGGTGGCGGTCAGCGCCATGTGCGACGCCGGTCTGATCTTGCTCGGCATGGCCGGCGTGGGTCCGTGGCTGAGCAGCAGCGCCACGGCCATGGCTGCGGCCAAGATCGGCGGCGGCGTGTTTTTGCTGTGGTACGGCGCCCGCGCGGCGTTTTCAGCGTGGCGCGGACATGCACAAGGCATGGACACCGCAGGTTCGCAGGCCTTGTCGCGTCG
>JBFIJC010000059.1:0-15388 GCA_041600915.1 Nitrogeniibacter sp. | reverse complement strand
TTGCCCACCGAATATGTTCTGGTCCAGGGCGACGACGGCGTCCACTTCACCGGCGTCGTGGTCAGTGCCGAGTTTGCCGGCAAGCCGAAAGTGCGCCAGCACCAGGCCGTCTACGCCACGCTCGGGCCTTTGATGGGCAATGAAATCCACGCCCTCGCGCTGCAGACCTACACGCCCGAGCAGTGGGCGACGGTGCGTCAGGAACTGGGGCTGTAAGCGCACATGGACAAGTTGTTGATTACCGGCGGCACGCGGCTGACCGGCGAAGCGCGCATTTCCGGCGCCAAGAACGCGGCGCTGCCCATTCTGTGCGCGGCCTTGCTGACCCGCGAGCCGGTGACATTCACCAATGTGCCGCAACTGCAGGACATCCGCACGCTGCTGGCGCTGATCGCCCAGATGGGCGTGAAGATCGACCGCGATGAATCGGCCGGCACGGTCACGCTGGACGCCGGCGAGCTGAACAATCCGGTCGCGCCCTACGAGCGGGTCAAGACCATGCGCGCCTCCATTCTGGTGCTCGGCCCGCTGGTTGCCCGTTTTGGTGAGGCGCGGGTGAGTCTGCCCGGTGGTTGCGCCATTGGTGCGCGGCCGGTGGATCAGCACATCAAGGGCCTGCAGGCCATGGGCGCGCAGGTTAAGGTCGAGCACGGCGACATCCACGCCGAAGTCAGCCGCCTGAAGGGCGCCCGGCTGTTCACCGATATGGTCACCGTCACTGGCACCGAAAACCTGATGATGGCCGCCTGCCTGGCCGACGGTGAGACGGTGATTGAAAACGCCGCGCGCGAGCCTGAAGTGGTCGATCTGGCCAAGTGCCTGATGGCCATGGGGGCACGCATCTCCGGCGCCGGCACCGACGTGATTCGGGTGCAGGGCGTTGACGCGCTGCACGGCGCAACCCACCAGATCATGCCCGACCGTATCGAGACCGGCACCTATCTGTGTGCGGCGGCGGCTACCGGCGGCGATATTCGCCTCACCGGCACCTCTTCGGCCTATCTCGACATCGTGGTCGACAAGCTCCTCGACGCCGGCTGCGAGATCGATGTTGATCGCGACGAAATCCGTCTGCGCGCGCCCGAGCGGCTCAAGGCTGTCAGCCTGCGCACCGCGCCGTATCCGGCCTTCCCGACCGACATGCAGGCGCAGTTCATGGCCATCAACTGTGTGGCCGAGGGCACAGCGGTGATTCGCGAAACGATTTTCGAGAATCGCTTCATGCACGCGGTCGAGTTGCAGCGCCTGGGCGCCGACATCCGTATCGACGGCAACACTGCCGTGGTGACGGGCGTCAAGCGGCTCGATGGCGCCACAGTCATGGCCACCGATCTGCGCGCTTCCGCCAGTCTGGTGGTGGCCGGCCTGGTGGCCGAAGGCGAGACGCTGATCGAGCGCATCTATCACCTCGACCGCGGTTACGAGCATCTGGAGCAGAAACTCAGCGCCCTGGGCGCGCAGGTCAGGCGTCAGGCCTGAGGCTCCGGTAAAATCCGTTTTTTTGGACGAACTCAAGGAATTCCTGTGTCCGGCATCACGATCGCCCTGTCCAAGGGTCGCATCTTCGAAGAGACGCTGCCGCTGTTGGCGGCGGCGGGTATTACGCCGACCGACGACCCGGAGAAATCCCGCAAGCTGATCATCGGCACCAACCGGCCCGATGTGCAGCTGGTTATCGTTCGCGCGAGCGACACGCCGACCTATGTGCAATACGGCGCGGCCGATCTGGGCATTGCCGGTCGCGACGTGCTGATCGAGCATGGTGGCGCCGGCCTGTATCAGCCGCTGGATCTGAACATCGCGCGCTGTCGCGTGTGCGTGGCGGTGCGCAAGGGCTTTGATTACGCCAGCGCCTCACGGCCGGGTAGTCGCATCCGCGTGGCCACCAAGTACACCAAGATTGCGCGGGAGCACTTCGCCAGTAAAGGCGTGCACGTCGACCTGATCAAGCTCTACGGCTCCATGGAATTGGCGCCCCTGGTCGGTCTGTCGGACGCGATTGTTGATCTGGTCTCCACCGGCAACACGCTGCGTGCCAACAACCTCGAGGCGGTCGAAGACATCACCACGATCAGCTCCCGCCTGGTGGTCAATCAGGCGGCGCTCAAGGTCAAGCGCGAGCTGTTGCAGCCGGTGATCGATGCTTTTGCCGGAGCGGTCAAACCATGAACGCGCCGCAGATCCGCCGACTCGACTCGCGCACCCCCGACTTCCTGCCCACGCTCGACGCCTTGCTGGCCTTCGAGAGCGGCACCGATTCGCAGATCGAAAGCGCGGTGACCGACATTCTCGCCACCGTGCGAAAGCAGGGTGACCCGGCCGTCATCGACTACACCCGCCGCTTCGACCGGCTGGACGTCAATCACATGTCGGCGCTGGAACTGCCCCGCCATGAGCTTGAGGATGCACTGGCCACGCTGCCCGCAGCGCAGCGCGCGGCGCTTGAAGTCGCCGCCAGCCGGGTCGAGGCCTACCACCGCCGTCAGACCGCCGAGTCCTGGGACTACACCGAAGCCGACGGCACCCGCCTGGGCCAGATCGTCACGCCGCTCGATCGCGTCGGCCTGTATGTGCCGGGCGGTCGCGCGTCCTATCCGAGCTCGGTGCTGATGAACGCGATTCCGGCCAAGGTGGCCGGGGTGGGCGAGTTGATCATGGTGGTGCCGACCCCGGATGGCGAACGTAATCCGCTGGTGCTGGCCGCCGCCGCCATCACTGGCGTCGATCGCGTGTTCACCATCGGTGGCGCACAGGCCGTGGCCGCGCTGGCTTACGGTACGCAAACCATTCCGCAGGTCGACAAGATCGTCGGGCCGGGCAACGCCTACGTGGCCTCCGCCAAGCGGCACGTCTTCGGCACGGTGGGCATCGACATGGTCGCCGGGCCGTCCGAAGTGCTGGTCATTTCCGACGGCAGTGGCAACCCCGACTGGGTGGCCATGGATCTGTTTGCTCAGGCCGAGCATGACGATCTGGCACAGTCGATTTTGCTGTGCACCGACGCCGATTTCATCGATGCTGTGGCCGCTTCCATCGCCAAACTGCTGCCCGAGATGCCGCGTCGCCAGACCATTGCCACTTCGCTGGCCAATCGCGGTGCGCTGATCAAGGTCAGCGACCTGGACGAGGCCTGCGCGATTGCCAACCGCATCGCGCCCGAGCACCTCGAGTTGTCGATGGAAGACGCGGAAGACTGGATCGGCAAGATCCGCCATGCCGGCGCGATCTTTGTCGGGCACTGGTCGGTCGAGGCGCTGGGCGACTATTGCGCCGGCCCCAACCATGTGTTGCCGACCATGCGCAGCGCGCGCTTCTCGTCACCGCTGGGGGTGTATGACTTCCAGAAACGCACCAGTCTGATCCATGTGTCGGAGGCCGGCGCGCAGTCGCTTGCACCCGTGGCCGCGGTTCTCGCCGAAGGCGAGGGCTTGCAGGCGCATGCGCGTTCGGCGACCTACCGTATCAAGTCCTGATCTGAGCGGGGCGCCATCACTCAACAGGCCGCGATCGCGGCCTGTTGTCGTTTACACCAAGGCTTTGAGGGCGTCGACCAGCGCCGCGCATTCCTCGTCGGTGCCGACGGTGATGCGCAGGTAGTCATCAATGCGCGGCAGCTTGAAGTGACGCACGATGATGGCCTGCTCACGCAAACCCGCGGCCAGCGTGGCGCCGGCGTGTTTGGGGTGCCGGGCAAAGACGAAGTTCGCCGCCGAGGGCAGCACCTCGAAGCCCAGTGTCGTCAGCGCCTGGTCTAGCCACTCGCGGGTGGCGATGACGCGGGCGCAGCTGTCGCGAAAATGCGGTTCGTCCTCGACCGAAGCAATCGCGCCGGCCTGTGCCGGGCGGCCCAGCGGGTAGGAGTTGAAGCTGTTCTTGACCCGTTCCAGCCCCTCGACCAGCTCGGCGCTGCCGACGGCGTAACCGACGCGCAGCCCGGCGAGTGCGCGAGACTTTGAAAAGGTGCGGGTCACCAGCAGGTTAGGGTGGCTGTCCACCAGCGGGATGGCCGACTCGCCGCCGTAATCGATGTAGGCCTCATCAACCACCACCGGCACCTCGGGATTGGCCGCCAGGATCTGTTCGACGGCGGCAATCGGCAGCAGGCGACCGGTTGGCGCATTCGGGTTCGGAAAAATGATCGGGCCGCCGGCGGCGTAGTCGGCCGGGTCGATCTCAAGTGTGTCGGTCAGCGCAATCGGCGTGTGAGCGATGTCGAACAGCCCGCAATACACCGGGTAGAAGCTGTAGGTGATGTCGGGAAAACGCAGTGGCGCACCGTGCTTGAGCAGCGCGATGAAAGCGTGTGCGAGCACTTCGTCCGAACCGTTGCCGACAAAGATCTGCGCCGGGTTGACGCTGTGATAGCGGGCCAGCGCGGCTTTGAGTGCGTCAGAGTTCGGGTCGGGGTAGCGGCGCAGATCCTCGCTGGCGGCGCGCTGAATCGCCTCGACGGCGCGCGGTGACGGGCCGTAGGGGCTTTCATTGGTGTTGAGTTTGACCAGCTTGTCCAGTTTGGGCTGTTCGCCCGGGACGTAAGGGGTCAGACGGCGGGCGGTGTCGCTCCAGAATCGGCTCATGGCGTGGGTTCTAGCGGGCAGTGAAAGAGACAAACTCGGCGTGGGCGATGGTATCATGGCCGCCTTAACCATCAGCATTGGCCGGGCGTCCAAACGTCCGGAAGCCACCATCATGCGGCAAGCCGACGTTACCCGTAACACCCTCGAAACCAAGATTTCGGTGCGGATCAATCTTGATGGCACCGGCGCTGCCGAGCTGAACACCGGCGTGCCCTTTCTGGATCACATGCTGGACCAGATTGCCCGCCACGGCGTGATCGACCTGACCATCCACTGTGATGGTGATACGCATATCGACGATCATCACACTGTCGAAGATGTCGGCATCACCCTGGGTCAGGCCTTTGCCAAGGCGCTGGGCGACAAGAAGGGCATTCGCCGCTACGGCCATGCCTATGTGCCGCTCGATGAGGCGCTGTCGCGCGTGGTGGTCGATTTCTCCGGCCGCCCCGGGCTGCATTATTTTGTCGAGTACACCCGTGCGCGCATCGGCAGTTTCGATGTGGATCTGGCGCGTGAGTTTTTCCAGGGCTTCGTCAATCATGCGGGCGTGTCCCTGCATATCGACAACCTGCGCGGCGACAACGCGCATCACCAGTGCGAAACCATCTTCAAGGCCTTCGGTCGCGCGTTGCGCGCTGCCGCTGAAGTCGACCCCCGCCTCGCGGGCGTTGTGCCTTCGACCAAGGGCGCGCTCTGATTCAGTGCCTTTCTCTTTCTGTCGTCCTTGTATGCGAGCAATACCATGACTGATGTGGCCGTCATCGATTACGGCATGGGCAACCTGCGTTCGGTCGAAAAGGCCATCGAGCACGTTGCCGGCAGCGCCAAAGTACGGGTCACCGATGATCCGGACGTGGTCATGCGCGCCGACCGGGTGGTGTTCCCCGGCCAGGGGGCGATGCCCGACTGCATCGCCGAGCTCGAAGGGCGCGGTCTGCATCAGGCCGTTGTTGACGCCGCCGCGCAAAAGCCGTTTCTCGGCATTTGCATCGGTCAGCAGATGCTGTTCGACCACAGCCAGGAGGGCGATGTGCCGGGGCTGGGCATCTTTGCCGGTCAGGTGCGTCGCTTCCCGGACGAAAAAATGTTCGATGCCGCCGGGCTGCGCCTGAAGGTGCCGCACATGGGCTGGAACGAGGTGTGGCATCACGGCGAACACCCCTTGTGGCGCGACATCCCGGATGGCGACCGTTTCTATTTTGTGCACAGCTATTATGTGGACTCGGCGGACGATGCCGTGGTGGCAGCGCATACCGACTATGGCCTGCGCTTTACCAGTGCTGTCGCACGGGATAACATTTTTGCGGTGCAATTCCACCCCGAAAAAAGCGCGCGCGCCGGCTTGCAACTGCTGACCAATTTCATGCACTGGAACCCCTGAACGGGCGCCAGCACCTCTTTTTCTCACGTCTAGACGGCCCTACTCGTATGCTGCTCATACCTGCTATCGACCTTAAAGATGGTCATTGTGTCCGCCTCAAGCAAGGCGAGATGGACGATGCCACCGTGTTCTCCGAAGATCCGGGCGCGACGGCCCGGCACTGGCTTGATCAAGGCGCGCGACGCTTGCATCTGGTTGATCTCAATGGCGCGTTTGCCGGCAAGCCGGTCAACGAAAAAGCGATCAAGCAGATCGTTCAGGCTGTGGGCGATGACATTCCGGTGCAACTCGGTGGCGGCATTCGCGATCTCGAAACCATCGAGCGCTACCTCGATGACGGCATCAGCTACGTGATCATCGGCACGGCCGCGGTCAAGAATCCCGGTTTTTTGCAGGACGCCTGCAGCGCCTTCCCCGGTCACATCATCGTTGGCCTGGACGCCAAGGATGGCAAGGTGGCGGTGGATGGCTGGTCGAAGCTCACCGGTCACGACGTGGTGGATCTCGCCATGAAGTTCGAAGATTACGGCGTTGAAGGCGTGATCTATACCGACATCGGCCGCGACGGCATGCTCTCCGGGGTCAACATCGAGGCGACGGTGCGGCTTGCTCAGGCGCTGCGCATTCCGGTGTTTGCCAGCGGCGGCATCGCCTCGGTCACCGACATTGAAGCCTTGTGCGCGGTTGAGCACGAAGGCGTGGTCGGTGCCATTACCGGTCGGGCCATCTACGAGGGCTCGCTCGACTTTCGTTCTGCGCAGGCTCGCGCCGACGAACTGGCAGGCTGAACATGCTCGCAAAACGGATCATCCCCTGTCTGGACGTCAGCGCCGGTCGCGTTGTCAAAGGCGTGAATTTCGTCGAACTGCGGGACGCGGGCGATCCGGTTGAGGTGGCGCGTCGCTACGACGAGCAGGGTGCGGACGAGATTACCTTTCTCGACATCACCGCCAGCTCCGACGACCGCGACATCATCCTGCACATGGTCGAGCATGTGGCTGAGCAGGTGTTCATTCCATTGACCGTCGGCGGCGGTGTGCGCACCGTGGCCGATGTGCGCCGCCTGCTCAATGCCGGCGCCGACAAGGTCAGCATCAATACGGCGGCCGTGACCAACCCCGAGATCGTGGCCGAGGCCAGCGGCAAGGTCGGCAGCCAGTGCATCGTCGTGGCCATCGACGCCAAGCAGACCGCGCCCGGCAAGTGGGAGGTGTTTACCCATGGCGGCCGTCGCAATACCGGGCTGGACGCGATCGAGTGGGCGAAGCGGATTGAGTCGCTGGGCGCAGGCGAGATTTTGCTCACCAGCATGGACCGCGACGGCACCAAGAACGGCTTCGATCTGGGCCTGACGCGCGCCATCTCCGATGCGGTGCGTATTCCCATCATCGCCAGCGGTGGCGTCGGTACGCTTGAGCATCTTGCTCAGGGCGTGTCCGAAGGCCGTGCCGATGCGGTGCTGGCCGCCAGCATCTTCCATTTTGGCCAGCACACCGTGCATGAGGCGAAAACCTATATGCGCGAGCGTGGCATTGAGGTGCGCCTGTGATCGAGATGCCCAATCGCTGGCTCAACGACATCGCCTGGGATGACCACGGCCTGGTGCCGGTCATCGCTCAGGACGCCGCCACGGGCGACGTGCTGATGTTTGCCTTCATGAATCGCGAAGCGCTGGCGCTGACCGCCGAGCGCGGCGAGGCCGTTTACTGGTCGCGCTCGCGACGCAAGCTGTGGCACAAGGGCGAAGAGTCCGGCCACATCCAGAAGGTGCTCGAGATTCGCACCGACTGCGACAACGACGTGGTGCTGCTCAAGATCGAGCAGTCCGGCGGCATCGCCTGCCACACTGGACGCAAAAGCTGTTTCTTTCAGCGCCTCGGCGAGTCCGGGCAATGGGAAGCAGTCGACCCGGTTCTGAAAGACCCCAAGGAGATTTACGGATGATCGATATCGAAGTGCTGCATCGCGTCGCTGCGACGCTTGCCGAGCGCAAGGCGGCGGACCCGGATTCTTCCTACGTATCCAGCCTGTACGCCAAGGGCACGGACGCCATCTGCAAGAAGGTCGCCGAAGAGGCTGCCGAGACGATCATGGCGGCCAAGGATGGCAATCGCCTGCATATGGTTTGGGAAATCACCGATGTGTGGTTTCACACCATGGTGTTGCTGGCGCACTTTGGACTGACGGTCGACGATGTGCTGGCCGAGTTCCGTCGTCGCGAAGGCGTGTCCGGCATCGACGAAAAAAAATCACGCACAGCAGGGTAAACCACGCTTATGTCTGACTGCATCTTCTGCAAAATTGCGTCGGGTGACATCCCGGCCAAAAAGGCCTTCGAGGATGACGACATGGTCGTCTTCCACGACATCAATCCGGTTGCCCCGGTGCATCTGCTGGCCATTCCGAAGCGGCACATCGCCTCGCTGGCCGAGGCGCAGCCCGAGGACGCACTGGTGATGGGCAAGTTGCTGCAGACCGGCGCCCGTCTGGCCGTCGAGCAGGGATGTACTGATGGTTTCCGCACGCTGGTCAACACGGGGCGGGTCGGAAGGCAGGAGGTGTATCATCTGCACATTCATTTTGTGGGCGGGCCGGATGTCTTGCCCCCCATGCTAAAGCGTTGAGGAGTTATCAATGGGTTCATTCAGTATCTGGCACTGGCTGATCGTTCTGGTCATCGTGATGCTTGTTTTCGGGACCAAGAAACTGCGCAATATTGGCCAGGATCTGGGTGGTGCGGTGAAGGGCTTCAAGGAAGGCGTGCGTGAGGCCGAGGGCACCAGCGAGCCGGCCAAGCCCGAGCAGCTCGATGGCAAGACCATCAACGCGGAAGCCAAAGAGAAGATCAAAAATTCTTGATCGATCAAGGGTCTGATACGAGGGGCTAAGCAAGTCTGCCCCTCGTTTTTGCTTTCGTCTGCGCAGGAACGTCATGTTTGATATCGGTTTCACCGAACTCATGCTCATTGCCATCGTCGGTTTGGTGGTGATCGGTCCCGAGCGCCTGCCAAAAGTGGCGCGAACTGTTGGTCACATGCTGGGACGTTTGCAGCGCTACGTGGGCGATGTGAAATCTGACATCCAGCGCGAGATGCATCTGGAAGACCTCAAAAAACTTCAGAAAGAAATGACCGACTCCGCGCGTGACCTCGAAAGCGGTTTGCGCGGGCAGGCGGCGGCGGTCAAAGCCGACCTGGACGATACCGCCAAGTCAGTCAATGCCGCGGTGACTGGTGATTCCGCACCGAAAGCCATCGATACCAGCGCCGCCGATGCCGAGGCGGCGCTAAGAGACGCCGAGCGGGCCATCGCCCAGACCGTTGCCGACGATATCGCGGCTGGACACACCCCGGCGCCGCGCGACGACAACCAGATGGCACTCGGCCTTGATAATGCTGCGTCTGCGGATGCGCCGAAGGAGTCCAAGGCGTGACCGAGAGCACTCAGGAAACATTTATCGCCCACCTCGTCGAGCTGCGCGATCGTCTCTTGCGCGCGGTTGGCGCCGTCTTGCTGGTGTTTTTCTGCCTGATGCCCTGGGCCGGGCAGATTTACGATTTGCTTGCCTTGCCGATGATGCAGGCGCTGCCGGAAGGCACCCGCATGATCGCCACCGGTGTGGTGACGCCATTCTTTGTGCCGGTCAAAGTGACGCTGATGGTCGCTTTCGTTTGTGCCTTGCCGGTCGTGCTCTATCAGACCTGGGCCTTCATTGCGCCCGGTCTTTACGCGCATGAAAAGCGCCTGGGCATTCCGCTGGTCATTGCGAGCACACTGCTGTTTCTGGCGGGCATGGCGTTTTGTTACTTCTTCGTTTTCAAGATGGTGTTTGCCTTCATCAATGAATTCGCACCGAAGAGCATCACTCCTGCGCCGGATATCGAGCAATACCTGTCCTTTGTCATGACCTTGTTCATGGCCTTTGGTATTACCTTCGAGGTGCCGGTGGCCGTCGTGTTGCTGTCCAAGTTCGGGGTGGTCAATCAGGCCAAGCTGAAGGAGGCGCGCCCGTATGTGATCGTCGGTGCCTTCGTGATCGCGGCGATCGTGACGCCCCCCGATGTCATTTCGCAGTTCATGCTGGCAGTGCCGATGTGGCTGCTTTACGAACTCGGCATCGTGTGTGCCCGCTTCGTCGGTGCGCGCGGAGACGATTCGGCGTCCGAGGATGCCGAGCCCGCCAGCGACGTTACCCGCAGCTAAGCCTGGCTTGCGTGCTCCGCCTTACTGAGGGCGGGGCAGCGTCGGCCGTCGGCCAATCCTGACCGGCAGTTCAATCACCTGTTTCTTTCGGCGAACCGTGAAGCGTGCGTCCGCGCCCGGCGCGAGCGCCGCGACCAGTTCGAGCATGCGTTGTGGGTTGGCAATGGGCTGTGCGCCGATGCCGATCAAGACGTCACCAGGCTGAATCCCGCCTTTGTCCGCCGGGCCGCCACGCATCACCCCCGCGATCAGCGCGCCTTCGGCGTCTGGCAAGCCGAAAGACTGAGCCAACTCCGGCGTGATGTCCTGAATCTCGACACCAATCCACCCACGTGTGACCCGGCCGGTGCGGATGATCTGGTCCATCACGTCCCTGGCGAAGGTGACCGGTATTGCGAAGCCGATTCCGAGTGAGCCACCCGAGCGCGAGTAGATGGCGGCGTTGATGCCCACCAGTGCGCCCTCGCTATTGACCAGTGCGCCGCCCGAATTGCCCGGGTTGATGGCCGCGTCGGTCTGAATGAAGTTTTCGAAGGTGCTGATGCCAAGGTGGCTGCGTTGCAAGGCCGAGACGATGCCCATGGTGACGGTCTGGCCGACACCAAAGGGATTGCCGATGGCCAGCACGACGTCGCCGACCGTCAGGGACTCGGTGGGGGCAAATGTGACCGCCGGCAGCGGGGTCCCCGCTTCAATGCGCAGGACGGCGAGGTCGGTTTCGGGGTCGCGGCCAACCAGCTTGGCCTCGAACTTGCGGCCATCGTTGAGGGCCACTTCAATTGCATCGGCTGCCTCGATGACGTGATTATTGGTCAGAATGTAGCCGTCGGTGCTGGCGATGACGCCTGAACCGAGCCCGGAGGTGCGCTGCTCTTGCCGCGGGCCGAGGCGGTCGCCGAAGAAATGGCGGAAAATCGGATCATCCAGGAAGGGGCTGCGTTGGGACTGCATCTCCTTGCTGGTAAAAATATGGACCACCGACGGCAGCGCGGTACGGGCGGCCTTGGCATAGGAGCCGGGCGTCTCGGCCAAAGCGCTTGGCGCAATGGTGGGCTGGCTCTCACTTTGCACCGTGACTACCGTATTGGGGGACGGCTGGAGCCAGTCCGGCTTGAAGGTGGACAATACGAACACGACGGCCACCGCAATGGTGACTGCCTGGGCGAAGGTCAGCCAGAGACGATGGATCATGAGCAGGGTGCCAGTTTGGCGACCCGCGCGATGGGAAGGAGTACGGATATATGCATTTGTTGGAGCTTCAGCGTTATCTGGATGTGCTGCTCAACGCGGCGACGATAAAAGATTATTGCCCAAACGGTTTGCAAGTGGAAGGAAGGCCGGAGGTGCTGCGCGTGGTTTGTGGCGTGACGGCCAGCCAGGCCTTGCTTGATGTGGCGGTGGCGCGCGAGGCGGATGCGGTGCTGGTGCATCACGGTTACTTCTGGCGGGGCGAGGACGCGCGCGTGATCGGCCTGCGAAAGCGTCGTCTGAGTACGCTGCTGAAGCACGATATCAGTCTGCTGGCCTATCACTTGCCTTTGGACCTGCACCCTGAGTTGGGCAACAACGCGCAACTGGCTCGTCTCATGCAATGGACGGTGAGCGACAGCTTTGGCGATCAGTCCATTGGCCTGATCGGCGAGGCGGCGGCGGTCCTGCCCGCGAGTTCGGTGGCAAAACAGCTCGGCTCGGTGCTGGGGCGTGAGGCGCTCCTGGTGGGGGATGAGACGCGAGCCGTGCGGCGGGTTGCCTGGTGCACCGGGGCGGCGCAGTCGATGTTCGAGTCAGCGATACTGGCGGGCTGTGATGTGTTTGTTTCGGGGGAGATCTCGGAGCCGACCGTACACCTGGCGCGAGAATCCGGCGTGCCCTATATCGCGGCGGGCCATCATGCGACCGAGCGTTACGGCGTGCAGGCGCTGGGTGCGCACCTGGCCGAGCGCTTCGGGCTGGCATGCGAGTTTGTGGATATCGACAATCCGGTCTGAGCGGCGTATTTCCGGCAGGCTCTGACCCCGGACGATACTCGCGGCGTGCTCAGTCGTCTCGTTTTCGATTGAAACCGCCAAGTAGCTGGGTGGCGGTGAACTCATCGTCTTCACCATCATCAAGGCCTTTCGGCTTGACGGGCGGCGGCACCTCCTCGGGTACCGACGATTCTGTGTCGGCGGGCGCATCCTCTGGCGCGGCAAACTCATCGTCCGCAGGTGTCTGCATCTCGCCCGACTCAAGCTGGAAGTCGAGATCGGGGAGCGTGGTCTCGGTCGGTGATGAGGGAATATCGACGTCATTGAATTCAAAGATCGGCTCTGTCACAGCCGCAGCGAGAGGTGTGCTGAAATCAATCGGCGCGCTGTCCTCGTCTGGTGAGTCCGAGTCCCGCGTGGGGGCGGCCGCAGCGGTTGGGATGTCGACGGTGCCGGTGTAGGGGCCGAGCTGGTCTTCGAGCACCGCCATCAGCATGAGCAGATCGTCGACCACGGCAATCGGGAAGCCCTGCCGTGCGCCATCGCGATTGTCGCGCAACAGCAGCTGAATATAGGCTTGGCACTCAGCCGTCATCCAGGTGTCGGTAAGCATTTTGACGATGTGCGCCATTTGCTCGACTGACTCGGTCGTTTGGCGGGCAAGGTCGAAGTCTTCCCAGTCAACAATTTTGACGTTGAAGGTTTTGTTCAGCTGGCGCGTGATGACTTCGAAGTCATCACGCATGTCGGCGGTGCGATAGACCTCAAGGAGCTTCAGCCACGGCGTGACTGCCTGCTTCGGGTTGTTGCGAATGAATTCGGCCAGGGTCTCGGCGGCACCCTGAATTCGGCCGAAGGACATCATGATGTCCGCAAGCTCGACCGCTGATTCGTGCTCTTCCGAAAAATCGGCTTCTTCAATCGTGATGGGGGCAACGCTATGCTGCAATTCGGCCGGTGCTGAACCGTCCCAGTCGACTGGCGAGAAGTCAAAGCTCTCGGTGGCCTGGTTTGCCTTTGGCGTGGCGATATGCGGTTCATCGGCCGGCAACTCCGAGTTTGCTTCGGCGCCTTCGCTGAGGAAGTCGTCGATCTCGGTTTGACTGCGTCGCCGGCGCAGCAGCCAAAGCACGACCAGCGCTGCGAGCAGTGCGGCGAGGCCCGCAGGTAGCCAGGACTGGGCGCTTGCCAACCAGTCGCTTGAGGGCGCAGGTGCAGGTGCCGGAGCGGGCGCCGCCGCGGGTACGATCGGTTGAACGGCGGGTGCCGGCTCGTTTGCCGGCTCGGGGGGCTGCTCTTCAGCTTGCTTGGCGACTTCGTCGGCCAGCGCCTTTTGCAGCGCTTCGATGCGCTCGATGCGGTCAGTCAGTTCAAGCCGGGCCATGATCTGCTGATCGAGGACCATGATCAGGCGCTGCTCTCGGCGCAGAAGCTCTCGGTCGGCGTCGGAGGTGCGGTCAACCAGGCCGGGGTCACCCAGCTGCCGTGACAGCTTGAAGCCGTCAAAGTCGGGCACGTCGCCGGATAGTTTCAGGCGGTCGCCGTTGTCGGCGGCCGGCGGCTCGGGAGGGCTTGCGGCAGGTTCTGCGACAGGCTCGGGCGGCGTCGACGCGCTTGGCTCTGGCGCAGCCGCAGCCACTTCGGCCGGCTTGGGCGCTGGTGCCGACGGGCGCGGCGCGTCAGCCGGTGGCGGTGCCGGATGGGCCGCGATGATCGCTTCGCGGTCTGGCAGGATGAGTGTTGTGCCCGCGCCAAGGGTTTGGCGCGATGAGCGAATGCTGCGGTCGCCGCGGTTGAGATTGCGTGTGGCCCGGATAAAGCCGATGCGGTCTTTGCGGCTTGACGGGTAGAGCTGACGGGCGAGCTGGTTGATGGAGGCGCCGTCTGGCAAGGTCCAGGTGCCGCCGAGTTCGCTCGCCGACAAGGGCGCCGGAGGCACCTCCTTGACGACCGGCGGGCGTGAGCGGGGCTCTGCCGCTGCGACCGTCGGCGCTTTAATGGCGCTGACCGGTGATGGCAGCAGCAGCGTGTAGGTTCGTTTGAGTCGCGCCTGGCAGGTTTCTTCAAGCGTGAGCCGGACGATGGGGTCGAGAACGGCTTGGGTGCGCGTGACGACGGCGACCGGCTTGCCGGCACGCATCTGCAGGCTGACTTGCGCGTTGCGCACCGAGGGAATGCCGTCGCCGGAGTCGGCGCCCTGTTGTGCGACACGCAGGCAGTCGCTGCCATCCTTGGGGCCAACGCCGTGCAGTCGAATTTCGGTGCGAAAGGGCTCGCCAATGGCAGATTGACTGACGATTTCGCCAAAGCCGATCGCGTGCGTCGCGACGGGACTCGACGCGAGGGCACAAAGCAGCAGTAAGGACTTGCTCGGGGACGACTTCATCGTTCAGTCGGAAAAGCCTTATGTATTCGGGCGATCGCGAAATAAGTTGAAGCACATTGTAATGAACTTGCGCTGCTTTTGGCCCATTGTCATGGGCTGGTGCACAAAATTGCACACATTGGGGCGGCGCGGCGCGTCTGGTCGTGGACTCAAGTCGCGGTATCATGGGGGTGTTTCCATACGATTGCGTACGTTTCCATGAGTCCAAAATTGTCAGGTGGTGTTGCACGCCGGCGCGCCCAGGTCCGGCGTATTGAGATCGAAGGTTTTTTTCGCGATGACGGGCTGATTGAGCTCGATGCGACGCTGGTCGACGTCAAGGACGTCGACTATCCGTTGGCTGCGGGCTTGCGAAAGAAGGGCGACCCTGTGCATCGCATGCGGGTGTCTGTGCTGATTGACCAAAGCTTTACCATTCTGGACGCCCACGCTGAATCGGAGCGGGTGCCGTATCCGGGCAGTTGTGAAAGCATTGCGCCGGCCTACGATGCCTTGGTCGGGATGAACTTGATGAGGGGGTTTCGTGATGCGCTCCGGGCCGAGTTTTTTGGTATCGACGGCTGCAGCCACATCACGGAGTTGTTGCTCAGTTTGCCCACGGCGGCGGTGCAGACGTTTGCGACCTTCATGAAAGACAACAGCAGTGGCAATGCGTCGGAAAAGCCGTTTCAGCTGGACCGCTGTCACGCGCTTGCGACCGATGGTGACACCGTGCGGCAGTATTACCCGGCCTGGTATCGTGCGCCCTCGAAGGATTCGACCGAGGCCGAAGATGGTGATGTTTAGGCGAGACTGAGCGGCATGTGCCGGCTGCCGGGATCCGCGCGGCAGCGAGGGTCGCGGCGCCTTGGAATTCGGTTATAATTACAGG
>JBFIJC010000058.1:0-15746 GCA_041600915.1 Nitrogeniibacter sp. | reverse complement strand
TCGATGCTTGGATTTTTGTTGAAACAGTTGATGTTCAGGTAGGCAAACAGTATTTCAAAGCCGTAGTGGTCAACCAGTTCGGTGAGCAGCTGTTTTAGACCAACGCCGTGCAGCGGATTGTTCGCGTAATTTGTATCAACACTCATGAAGACATCCAGACAATTGCTAAGTCGGTCATTCTACCCGCCACAGTGCAGAGCAATGTAGCAAGCTATACCGCTCAACTTCAAGGCGTGGCTGGCTTTTTGCGCGAGCATGGCTGTTGTTTGGCCGGGGGAGAAAGGGCGTGCGCGTTGGCGAGGCAAGAATTGGTATCCGCTGTCCCGGTTTGCGCAAGGCGGTGTTCGGCACGCCACCGGCGCGGCTTTCCTGCGATGCAGTGTGGCGTTTTCGTTGTTGCATCTTGGCCTTTTTGTCGGGTGTGAACGCGTCGGGCCACCCGGGTAGGGTGGCCCGACGCGTTTGAGCGGCGATGTTCAGTGGCGCAGTTTTCGCATGCGTTCGGCCGGGGTGATGATGTCGGTGAGGCGGATGCCGAACTTCTCGTTCACCACCACCACTTCGCCCTGGGCGATGAGCGTGCCGTTGACCAGCACGTCCATCGGTTCGCCCGCCAGGCCGTCGAGCTCGACGACGGAGCCGTGTGCGAGTTGCAGCAGGTTGCGGATCGACAGCTTGGTGCGGCCGAGTTCGACGGTGATCTGGACGGGAATGTCGAGAATCATGTCGAGGTCGTTATTGCCGCCGCCGCCACTGCGCTCGGCGCCGAAGTCGGGGAAGACCTGACTGGCCGGTTTGGCCTGGTAGGGCGATTCGCCTTCGGCGGCAGCCGCAGCCAGATCGGCGGCCGCTTGTTCCTGCATGGCGGCGGCCCATGGATCGTCTTCACCGTCAGCGGCGGCGTCGGTGTCTGGTTTGGCTTCGGCGTCGGTTTGCTCTTCCATGGCGGAAGCCCAATCGTCGTCGGAGACCTGGTTTTCGTCGGTGTCGGTATCAGCCATTGCGTGCTCCCGATGGCAGGGTGTCAGAGTTGTCGTCGGCGGCAATCATGCGGTCGACCTTGATGGCGTATTGGCCGTTGTGAACGCCGTACTGGCCTTCGAGCACAGGTACGCCGTCGACGCAGGCCTGGATCATTTCTTCTACGTCGAGCGGAATGACATCGCCTACGCGCATGTTGACGATGTCGCGCAGGGAAACGGTGGCGTGCCCCAGATTGCAGGTGAGTTTGACTTCGGCAGTCTTCAACTGCTTGGTCATGGTGCCGATCCAGCGCTTGTCTTGCGTGATGTGATCGCTCTGCATGGTCGAGTAGAGCGTTTCGCGAATCGGCTCGAGCATGGAGTAGGGGAAGCAGATGTGCATGTCGGCCTGCGCACCACCCAGTTCGAGCGAGAACACCGTCGACACCACGATCTCGGAGGGCGTGGCGATGTTGGCGAATTGCGAGTTCATCTCCGAGCGCAGGTATTCGAGCTTCAGCGAATACACCGGCGCCCAGGCGCGTTCGTATTCGGCGAACACGGTGTTGAGCATGCCCATGATGATGCGCTGCTCGGTGGCGGTGAAGTCGCGGCCCTCGACGCGGGTGTGAAAGCGCCCGTCACCGCCGAACATGTTGTCGACCACCAGAAACACGAGGTTGGGGTCGAACACGATCAGGCCGGTGCCGCGCAGGGGCTTGGCGGTGACCAGGTTGAGGTTGGTGGGCACCACCAGGTTGCGCACGAACTCGCTGTATTTCTGCACCTTGATCGTGCCGACCGAGATCTCGGCATTGCGGTGCATGTAGTTGAACAGGCCGATACGCAGGTAGCGGGCGAAGCGTTCGTTGATGAGCTCCATGGTGGGCATGCGCCCACGCACGATGCGCTCCTGCGTGCCCAGGTTGTATTCACGAATGCCGCTGCCGTCGCCTTCGTCGGCGTCGGTTTCCTCGACTTCCCCGGTGACGCCGCGCAATAGCGCGTCGACTTCGTCCTGGGAGAGAAAATCCGATGACATGGTTTGTGCTGTCCTTTTGGCTTACTGCACGATCAGCGAGTTGAACAGCACCGACATGACCGGGCCCCACGGGCCCTTGTCACGGCGGCGGTCGTCGTCACGGGGTTTGTCGAATCCGAGCACGTAGTTGGTTCGGACCATGATTTCGTCGGCGAGCGTTTCGCGGCCTTCGACGGTGGCGATTTCCGAGGGCAGCTTGCTCGACAGCAGCAAGTTCACCTCGTGGCGGATTTCGGGCATGTACACCTTGAGCTGATCGGCGATGGTCTGATCAACCACCTTGAGCACCAGCACCACCTGCAGGTAATGACTGCCCTCGGCCGGCGCGAGGTTGACCGTAAATGGGTCGAGGTTGACGAAGGTGGGGGGCTTGGAGGTGTCGACCGTGAGCTTCGCGGGCTCGGGTTCATGCGCCTCGTCGCCGCTGTCAGCCTTCTTTTTGTTCAGTAACAAAAACGCAGCGGCACCACCGGCAATCACAATGAGCAAGACCAGCACGAGAATGATGATCAGCATCTTCTTGCTTTTCTTGGGTGGGGCTTCGCCTTCCGCGGGGGGCGTGGCGGGTGCTTTCGACATGCGTCAATCTCCAGTTACGACGTTTTCATTATCGATCACACATTGCGCCGCAAATGCCTTGAATAGCGGTGGCAGAAGGCCGCTATTCCGCGCCCTTAAGCGAATGTGTCGATCATGCCTTCGCCACGCTGCAGCCAGGGGCCGCCGCGTGACATCAAGTTTTCCTGCGGTATCTCTGCGCCGCGCGCGTTGCCTGCGCGGCCTTGCCCGTGACCCGAGTCACCATTGTTGTCCCGCGATGCCGTATTGACATTACTGTCGGTCAGCGTGATGCCGGCTTGTTCGAGCATCTCGCGCAGACGCGGCATGGCTTGTTCAAGCGCCTCGCGGGCGGCCGGCGTGGCGGCGGTGAATTGCGCGGTGGTGGTGTCGCCGGTGACGGTGAGCGAAATCTCGAGTTTGCCCAGGTGCGGCGGCGTGAGGATCAGCTCGGCCTTGCTGTTGTTCTGACCCGCCAGCCATAGCACCCGGTTGCCGACGGCATCGCCCCAGGTAGCATCGCTGGCGGGCGTGCCGACATGAATTGGCAGCGCCGCCTGCGTAGCCTGCGGGCGGTCGGCGGCGGGCACTTGAACGCCCGCCATGGCGGCGTTCAGTGAGGCATTGCCGACAGTGCCCGGCACGCCGGCAGATTCGGTCATGAGTGCGCCGACGCGTTCGCCGCGTGGCGCGGTATTGGCGGCGAGCAGGTCGGCAAAGCGGGTAGGGCGCGCTTGTGCGGCGGGTGCGGTGTCTGCCGCGTCCTCGTTTTTGACTGCCGTGAGGCCGGTGCTTGGCTCGGCGGTGGATGACGCGGTTTTGGCCTGGCCGGCGTTGCCGCTCAAGTTGGCCATGTCGCCGCGCGCGGGGCGTGCTTGCGTCGCTTGCTCGGCGGGGTCGGCATCCGCTATCGGCTGCCCATCGGCGGCGACGGCGGGGCTTGCCGTGACGACGGCAAGCGCTGCCGGTGTGGCGGCAAGTGCTGCCGCTGGTGCGGCGGTGCCTGGTTCGCCTGTGGCGGCGAGCAGCGTCGCTTCCGTGTCGGCGGCCAGGGCGTCCTTGCTGGTGGGCGCTGCTGTGGCGGTGCTGCTCGCGGCTACGGTGCTGTCGGTGGTGGTTTGTTCGCCAGCGGTCGCGGCGCTGGCAGATGCCTCTGCAGGCGCATCGGATTGGGTGTCTTTGGGCTTGGCCGCCGCTGCGCTTTGGCGTGCTTCTGCCGGGGCGGTGGGCCGGGCCGGCGCTTGCGCCGTGCGTGCGGGCTCTGGCGTGCTGGGGCGCTGCTGGGCGCTGCGCTCGGCGCTACGGTCGACAGGCCGCTCTGCCGGGCGCTCGGGCGCCTGCATTTTCTGGTCCAGCGTGCGGGAGAAAGAATCGTTCTGGGCACCGGTGTCGGCAGGGCCACGCTCACGCGCAGACGCGTTTCGCGCCGGGGCTGAACTGAGTAGCTGCGACAGGGAGGAATTCGCCATTTCAGGCATCGCCGTCTTCCTTGAGTGGAATGTTCAGGCGATCTGTTGCAATCCCCGTGCCAGTGGCTCAGCTGTCCGAGTGGCGATCCCGATGTTGCTTGCTGGCGTGCTCGTCGGTCGCGTGTTGCTCGCGGCGAGACTCGGTGCGCGCTTCCTTGGCCACATGGCGCTGGGACAGCGTGTCGAAGGCCTTGACCTTGTTGCGCTGGTCCATCCACGTTTTCTGGCCATGGGCCGTACTCTTGCGTGCCTGTTCGACGACTGCGCGTTGGGCGTTGATGGCGTCATCGAGCTTGTTGATGAACAGGCTGAAGTTGCGCCATGCGTCCGGTCCGATTCCCTCGCTGCACGCTTCCTGGAAGCGTTGCTGGTACTCGGCGCGATAGTTTTCGAGCAGTTCGAGCTTTCGACAGTCCTCGGTTTCACCGGCAATCAATTCGCCCAGACGGCGCGCGGCGCCATCCATGCGGTTGTTTGCCAGGTCTAGCAGGGGCTGCAACGGAAACGTCTTGCTCATCCACGTTCTCCGATGCGCGGTCGGCGCTGCACGCTTTCCGCAACAGGGCTTACGGTTCGGGGGGCGAAATCTTTAGGGGCTGATTTCATCCTTTGCGTCTGGATGAGTATCACACCTCGTCTCCAAAGAGTGTGTGTAAGTTTGCCACGGCGGTGTCAAAACCTTCGCGCTCGTTGATGGCTTGCTGCAGGAAGGCCTCGAGCGCCGGGTAGGCTTCGACGGCCTGATCGAGCACCGGATCGGCGCCCGCCTGATAGGCACCGACGGCGATCAGGTCGCGCGAGCGCTGGTAGCGCGAGAACAGCAGTTTGAAGCGCCGCACATGCTCGAAGTGGCTGGGTTTGACCAGGTTGTGCATGGCGCGGCTGATGGATTGCTCGATGTCGATGGCGGGGTAGTGCCCCTGGTCGGCCAGCGTGCGCGAGAGCACGATGTGGCCGTCGAGAATGGCGCGGGCGGCGTCGGCGATGGGGTCTTGCTGGTCGTCACCTTCGGTGAGCACGGTGTAAAAGGCAGTGATCGAGCCGCCATCGTCCGGCCCGTTGCCGGCGCGTTCGACCAGTGCCGGCAGGCGGGCAAACACCGACGGCGGATAGCCGCGCGTAACCGGCGGTTCGCCGATGGCGAGGGCGATTTCGCGCTGGGCCATGGCGTAGCGGGTGAGTGAGTCCATGATCAGCAGCACTTGCTTGCCCTGATCGCGGAAATATTCGGCAATGGTGGTGGCGTAGGCGGCGCCTTGCAGGCGCATCAGCGGGCTGGTGTCGGCCGGTGCGGCAACGACGACCGAGCGGGCGCGGCCTTCGGGGCCGAGGTTTTGCTCGATGAACTCCTTCACTTCGCGGCCCCGCTCGCCGATCAGCCCCACCACGATGACATCGGCTTTGGTGTAGCGGGCCATCATGCCGATGAGCACCGATTTGCCCACGCCGGAGCCGGCGAACAAACCCATGCGCTGGCCGCGACCAACGGTGAGCAAGGCGTTGATGGCACGGATGCCGACGTCGAGTGACTGGGCAATCGGCGCGCGTTGCAGGGGGTTGACCGGCCGGCTCTGGAGTGAGCGGGTGTCTTCGGTGTCGATGGGGCCGAGGCCGTCGAGTGGGCGGCCGGCGCCGTCGACCACGCGGCCGAGCAGTGAGTCGTCCATCGGCAGGTGCTTGGCGCGGTCGGAGGCGCGGCGGCGCGGTACGGTGCGCTGGCCGGCGACGAGCCGCGGTTGCACGGGTTCGATGGGCAGCACTTGCGCACCGGGGGCGAGGCCGAAGATGTCGTCGGTCGGCATCATGAAGATGCGCTCGCCATGGAAGCCGACCACTTCGGCCTCCACCGAGCCACCGCCGGGCACCACGATGCGGCAGCCCGAGCCGAGCGGCAGCTTCAGTCCGGCCGCTTCCATGACCAGCCCGTTGATGCGGGTCAGCCGGCCGGAGAGCTGAAAGGGACTGTTGGCGGCGGCCAGGCGCTTGCCGTCGGCCAGCACCTGACGCCAGGTTTCGGTGTGGCGCTCCATCAGTCTGTCGGATCCCAACGCGGGTCGTCGGCGTTCATGGTTTCCATGATGCGCCGCCAGCGGGTCTGGACGGTGGCGTCGAGCGTCGCGCCCTCGGCCTCGATGGTGCAGCCGCCGCGGGTGAGGTCTTCGTCTTCGTAAATGCGGTGTTCATGGTGACTCATCTGCTCGCCGAGATACTCGCGCACCAGCGCCGCGTCTTCGGGGTGGATATGCACCGTCGCGCGCACCTGGGGCAGTTGCTGAAGCGCTTCACGGACCAGGTCGACGATGTTCTCGGGGTGGGCCGCAATGCTGCGCTTGACCATCTGGGAGGTCATCTCGATGGCCAGCGCGACGATCTCTTCGGCCACATCCTGGTCGAGTTGCTTGAGCGCGGTGTCGAGGTTTTCGACGAGCGTGTGCAGCTGCAGCGCCTCCATGCGACCTCGCGCCGTGCCCTCTTCGTAGCCGGCGGCGTAGCCATCCTTGTGGGCGGCGTCGTGAATCTTTTCGATGTCGTCGGCGGTCGGCAGCTTGAATGCGGGCGCTTCCGGTTCAGGCGCCGGAGAGGGGTCTGCGGGCGCCGGCTCGGGCGGCGCGGGCGTGGGGTCCGGCGCCGGTTCGCCGGCGTCGAAACGCGGCGGCTCCCAGCGGCGGTAGGCACCCACGGCCTGATGGCGGTCGAAGCTCATGCCGGCTGTCCATTAAACAAAGGCATCGTCGCCGCCTTTGCCGCCGAGCATGATCTGGCCTTCCTCGGCCAGACGACGCACGATTTTGAGGATTTCTTTCTGCTCGCCTTCGACTTCGGACAGGCGCACCGGTCCGCGCGATTCGAGGTCTTCGCGCAGCATTTCGGCAGCGCGCTGCGACATGTTCTTGAAGACTTTTTCGCGCAGCTCGACCTGTGCGCCCTTGAGCGCAACCACCAGCGAGTCGGACTGCACCTCGCGCAGCAAGGTCTGGATGCCACGGTCGTCGATGTCCATCAGGTTGTCGAACACGAACATCTCGTCGAGGATGCGCTGGGCCAGATCCGGGTCGTATTCGCGTACGTTGTCGATGATCGCAGTCTCGGCTGCGGCGCCGACAAAGTTGAGAATGTCCGCCGCATGGCGTACGCCGCCCATGGCCGCTTTCTTGACATTGGATGCCCCCGACAGGGTGCGGGTAAGCGTGTCGTTGAGCTCCTTCAGTGCCGTGGGTTGCACGCCGTCCAGCGTGGCGATGCGCAGGAGCACGTCATTGCGCAGGCGGTCGGTGAAGGCTTTCAGTATTTCGCCGGCCTGGTCGTTTTCGAGGTGCACCAAAATGGTGGCGATGATCTGCGGGTGTTCGTTCTTGATCAGGTCGGCGGCGGTGGCGGCATCCATCCACTTGAGGCTTTCGATGCCTGCCGTGTCCGAGCCCTGCAGCACGCGCGAAATGATGTGCGCCGCGCGGTCGTCGCCCAGCGCCTTGGTGAGCATGTCGCGAATCTGCTCTTCGTCGGCCTCGATCGGCGAGCCTTGCTCGCAGTGTGATTCGAGCTCGTCGAGCAGGGGCTCGACTTTGCTGCGCGGGTGCGAGGGCAGCTTTGCCATGGCCATGCCGAGCTTCTGGACCTCTTTGGGGCCGAGAAACTTGAGCACCTCGGCCGCTTGGTCCGAGCCGAGCGAGAGCAGCAGCAGGGCGCTCTTCTCGAGTCCTTCTTCCGCGCTCATTTGCGCGCCTCCTCATTGACGCCCATCCATTCCTTGATCATGTTGGCGACCAGCTTCGGGTTGTTTTTGGCGGTCTCGCGCGCCTGGGCAAGCTTGGCTTCATAGCTGTTGCCCCTGCGCGCCGCGTCGGACAGGGTGACCTCCGCGCCATCTTCATCGTAGGTCTTTTCACCGGCCTCGGCATCCGCAGTGGTTTCTTCGTCGGCTTCGCGCGGCGGCGGTGTGAGCGTTTTCATCAGGGGCTTGATCACGCCGAAGGCCACATAGGCGAGCACCGCGAGCACGATCAGATAGCGCAGCGCCTGCTTGCCGATGTCGATGATCTCAGGGTCCTTCCACAGCGGCAGATCGGGCATCGTCTCGGTGGCGCCGGCGGCAAAGGCGCTATTGGCCACATTGAGGCTGTCGCCGCGCTCGGCGTTGAAACCCATGGCCTCGCGGACCAGGTTGTTGATGCGGGCGATTTCTTCTTCCGGCAGGGCCGAGGTCGTTTCCTTGCCGTTCTTGTCTGTGACGGTGCGGTGATTGAGCACCACCGCGACCGACAAGCGGCGGATGGCACCCATTGCCCGCGTGGTGTGCGAGATGGTGCGATCGACCTCGTAATTGGTGGTGCCGCTGGCGTTGCGGGTCAGGAAGTTGCCATCGGCGGTTGCGCCCGCGCCACCGACTGCGGGGTTGGTGATGGGGGCGGTGGCCGGCACCGGCGGCTGATTGGTGAGCGCGCCGGGCACGCCCTTGGCGCCGGGGTCACGGGTCAGCACTTCGCTGCTTTGTTGCGAGCGAATGGCCTGCTGGGGCGAGGGGTTGGGTTTGTAGACTTCGTCGGTCTGTTCGACCCGGTTGAAGTCCACATCGGCAGTCACTTGCGCGCGGAAATTGCCCTTGCCCACCAGCGGTTCGACAATGGTTTCGATGCGCCGCACATAGGCCGCTTCAACTTCTTCGATGTAGCGCAGCTGGGTCGGGTCCAGGCCCGCAGTGGCCATCGGGTCGCTTGAGTTGGTGAGCAGCTTGCCGGTCTCGTCGATGACGCTGACGCTCTCGTTGCTCATGTTCGGCACGCTGGATGACACCAGATGCACGATGCCGGCGACCTTCGCGCTGTCAAGATTGCGGCCGGCGTGCAGATTGACGAAGACCGAGGCGGTCGGCTTTTGCTGATCGCGCAAGAACGCGCTGCGTTTCGGAATGGCCAGATGCACCCGCGCATTGGCGACGGAGCCGATGGCCTGAATGGTGCGTGCCAGTTCGCCCTCAAGACCCCGCTGGTAATTCACCTGTTCATGAAACTGCGACACGCCCAGCTTCTGGTTTTCCATCAACTCGAAGCCGACCATGCCGCCACGCGGCAAACCCTGGGCGGCCAGTTGCAAGCGGATGTCGTGCACCCGGTCGCTGGGCACCATGATGGCGCCGCCGCCGGGGGTGAACTTGTAGGGCACGTTCTGCGTTTGCAGTGCGGTCACGATGGCGCCGCCATCGCGTTCCTCCAGATTGGAGAAGAGCACGGCGTAGTCGGCAGACTTGTTCCACAGCAGCACGCCGACGACCAGCGCAATGGCGGCTGCCAGCGAGGCCAGGAGCGCCATTTTCTGGCGCCCGGGCATGGCGCTGAAGGTTTCGAACGCTTGCTGTATCGGGGAGCCCGGTACGGTAGCGGCATTTTGTGCGGTGGCCATGACTTCGGTCCTTCACGGAATCGCTTTGACGGATGAGACGCATTGTCTGCGCCAACGCGCAAAAGCTTAGGCAGAATAAGCGGCAGTTTTTGCCGCCTATTTGCCGCCTCTAAACACAAGGTCCACCCTTAGGCTTCGCATTGTGGAAAAGCGTCTACCTACCGAACCCGTCATGACCGAGACCGCCGCGCCGTCACTTGATGCCGCTCAGCTGGCCGAAGCCTTTGCCTTGTTCAACCGCGCGTCGGCCGAGCTGACCGATGCCTATGCCGGCCTGCAAGGGCAGGTCGGGCAGCTCAATGAGCGTTTGTCAGTCTTGATGGGCGCCTTGCCGGCCGGGGTGCTGGTACTCGATCGTCAGGGAACGGTGCTGCAAGCCAACCGCGCAGCACGTGACTGGCTGGGTGATTCGATTGAGGGCATGGCGTGGAGCGCACTCAGCCAGCGTCTTGCCGCCACCGAAACACCGGGGGAGCTGGAGCTGGGCGAAGGGGAGAGCGCGCGTCGCATCGCCATGTCGTCCACGCACCTGGAGTCGGGCGAGGGCAGTATCGTGCTGATGAACGACGTCACCCATGCGCACCGCATGCAGCGCGAAGCCGAGCGCAACGCGCGTCTGGCCGCCATGGGCGAGATGGTGGCCGGTCTGGCGCACCAGCTGCGTACGCCGCTGTCTGCCGCGCTGTTGTACACCGCCACGCTGGGCAAGGGGCAGCTGCCCGAATCCGAGCGCGGCCGTATCGCCGACCGGGCCGTTGAGCGCTTGCGCCATCTTGAACGCCTGATCCGCGACATGCTGCTGTTTGCCCGCGGTGACTGCCTCGGGCGCGAGCCGGTGCCGGTGTGCGCCCTGACCGAAGAGCTGACCCACACGCTGGAACCTATCGCGCGTCAGCGCGAGATCGAATTTACGCACGCCTGCGAATGCGGCACGACCCGCCTGATGGCCGACCGAAAAGCCCTGGCCGGGGCACTGACCAATCTGCTCGAAAACGCGCTGCAGTTCACCCCTGCAGGAGGAAAAGTGAGTTTGCGGGCCACGCGCGACGCCGAGCAGGTGAGCTTTGTTGTTGAAGACACCGGCGCCGGTATTTCCGCCGACCAGCAGCAACGCCTTTTTGAGCCCTTTTTCACCACCCGCGCCGAAGGCACCGGCCTGGGTCTGGCGATTGCCCGTGGCGTCGCCCGCGCGCATGGTGGCGATATTGACCTGAACTCCCGCCCCGGCGAGGGCACCCGATTCCGGCTGGTGGTCCCGCTGACCGCCGGCGACACCGTTGAAGAGAACGCTCATGAGTGAGTCCCTGCACCTCTTGCTGGTCGAAGACGATGCTGCACTGCGCGACGCCGTCACGCTGATCCTCGAACTCGAAGGCCACACGGTGACCGCCGTCGATGGCGGCCCGGCCGCGCTTGAAGCGCTGGGGCGCGGCGTGTTCAACCTCGTCATCAGCGATCTGAAAATGGAGCCCATGGACGGGCTCACGCTGCTCGGCGAGATCCGCGCGCGGCTGCCGCAATTGCCGGTGATGTTGATGACCGCCTTTGGCGATGTCGAAAAAGCCGTGGCCGCCATGCAGGGCGGTGCCTGCGACTTCCTGCTCAAGCCCTTCGAACCCGACGTCCTGCATGCCCATGTGCGCCGCTATGCCGCGCTGCCGGTCAACGACAGCGGCACCATTGCCGAGGACCCGCGCACCCGCGAGTTGCTGGCGCTGGCGTCGCGTGTGGCTGGCACCGACGCCACCGTGATGCTCTCGGGCGAATCCGGTACCGGCAAGGAAGTCTTCGCGCGCTACATTCACAATCACTCACCGCGCAAAGCCAAGCCCTTCGTGGCCATCAACTGCGCGGCGATTCCCGACAACCTGCTCGAAGCCACACTGTTCGGTCACGAAAAGGGCGCCTTCACCGGCGCGCACAGCGCCCAGGCCGGCAAGTTCGAACAGGCCGACGGCGGCACCTTGCTGCTCGATGAAATTTCGGAGATGCCGCTCAGCCTGCAAGCCAAGCTGCTGCGTGTCTTGCAGGAACGCGAAGTCGAGCGCGTGGGGGGCAAGAAGCCGGTGCAACTTGATCTGCGCGTGCTCGCCACCAGCAACCGTGACATGGCCGCCGAAGTGGCCGCCGGGCGCTTCCGCGAAGACCTGTACTACCGGCTCAACGTGTTTCCCCTGCCGATTCCGGCCCTGCGCGAACGGCCCGGCGACATTCTGCCCATGGCTCGCCACTTTTTGTCGCGCCAGGGCGAGCGCCTCGGCTGTCAGGCCTCGATCGATGATGAGGCGGCTGAGCTGATGCGCGCCCACCCCTGGCCGGGCAACGCTCGCGAGCTCGACAATGCCATGCAGCGCGCGCTGATTCTGGCCACCGGTGGCGTGATTCGCGCCGACACGCTACGCCTGTGCCTGGGCAGTGGCGCACCGCGTCCGCCGGCAGGTCTTGCCGCTGAACCGGCAAGTTTTGCCGCTTTGGGCGCATCTGCCGCAGCGGGCGCCAGTAGCAACATGAAGGATCTCGAGCGCGAGCACATTCTCGGCACGCTCAAGGCCATGGGCGGCTCGCGCAAGAAAGCCGTTGAAAAGCTTGGTATTTCGGAGCGCACCTTGCGCTACAAATTGCAGCAGTACAGGGAAGAGGGCTACCCTGTCGACTAAGGGTGTCGGCATGGCATGCGCCTTGCTGATAAGAAACCACCGATAGCGCAGGAATTGCTGGAATCATCATGGACAGTCGCGGCATTGACCAAGTACTGAACGAACTGCGTGCCACCGCTCAGACGGCTGGCGGCAAGAGTGCGTCCGCGGCCACCGAAACGGCTGACGGTGTCAGCTTTAATGACGCGCTCCAGAATGCGCTGGCCGATGTCAGTGCTGCGCAGAAAGACGCCCAGACAATGGCCAAGTCGTTCTCGGCAGGGGACCCGAACGTCAACTTGCAGGAAGTGATGGTCAACCTGCAAAAAGCCAATCTCAGCTTCCAGCAGATGACGCAGGTGCGAAACCGTCTGGTCTCGGCTTATCAGGACATCATGAACATGCAGGTCTGATGGCGTCCAAAGCCGTCTGTTGTCGTCTCGCACCTCTCTGTATGTTTCAAAAAATCAAATAGTTATACGATTCTGCGTCCATTAGGATTCAGATGAGTTTCTTTTCATCTCGGTGTTGTGTGGGTCAACTTGTGGGTAAAACCTCTGGAAGGTTTTTCCATGCCCGCACTCTCGCTCCTCGTATTTCTTCATGGCGTCGCTCGTGAGCAGCATCCTCGCGGCCGTGTTGTCCGCGAAGAGCGCGGCCGCTACTTGCCCTTTTGCCCGCCGCAAGATGCGCAAGGCACTTGAAGCTTCCGGCCGGCGCTGAAGGCAGGCGTCGCCGGTCGAGCCGATGGGGCGCGGCGACCGCAGTCGTTGCTCTGGTCGCCGGCATTTACCTGCTCGCTGTGGCGTATCGGGTGGATGAGCGCACACCTGAATCGTGTGCGCCTTGCATGACTTCGGCGGGCTGTATTTCGAAACCGCTTAAAACCTCACCCCGTCCATCCAGCCAAAAAACTCCAATACCCGGCTCGTCAGCAGCAGGCCGACGGCGGCTGCGATCAGCAGCAGTGCCGTCTGTAGCAGCGTTGTGACGGTCGACCGTAACGCGCGCCCGATCCATGACCAGATCCCGTTCATAGCATGCCTCTGGATTCGTGCGTGCAGCGGCATGCACCGATGCGCGTACTTGCGAGCGGGCCAGATGTTTAGCCCATTGACTTGGTTTTTGGCGCGGTCTTGCGGCCCCGTTTTATCGGCGGTGCGGCGGCGCGGGTAGCCGCCAGGCGTTTGAGCAGTTCTGCCGCCGGCTCGTCGGCCGGGTCTTGCGGCACCAGTTCGCCGCGAAAGGCCTTGGCGAGCAGGGCCGGGGTCAGTTGTTCGACCTGCCTGCGGGCGGTGGCGAGGCGGGCTTCGAGGCGGTCAGCGAAGGCGAACAGGATGTCGACGCGGCGGACGATTTCGTGTTGTTCGGCGAGCGGAGGCACTTGGATTATTGTTGTTTTCAGGTCTGCACCAGAGACGCCTTTTTGGCCAGCGCTGGACTTGACGAAGCTCTCAATTTGGATGCGGATGCCTTGGCTACCAAATGCAATTTCAACGAAGGCTGGCACTACATCTTCTTTGTTGACTCGCACTCGGATGAGTTTGTCTGGATAGACGTATTCAGCAGGCGATGTTGAAACGCGCGCGCAAACCCCAACGAATTCCAGACTGCCGTTGTATCGAGTAATGAGCAGGTCATCCTGCTCAAGTCCATATAGTTTGCGTGTTGCCTGATCAACCTCAAGATAGCGGTGGTCGTTGAAGTCCACTGCTCCTGAACGCACTGCGCTGATGCGTAAAATTTTGGCTCCAGGTGGTTGCTCAGTTGGTCTGGCAGAGAGTCCATTCCTCATCTCGTTGATAAGTTGCCCAAATCGCTCATTTCGCCAAGAAGACAAGTTAACAGAAGTGCTATTCCGCCAACCCTCTGTCAGTTGGCCTGAAGTTGCGGCGGCGAGGATGGATTGGCGGAAGCGTTTGAGCAGGGCCGGGAGGTGGTCGAGGCGGTCGCGGCAGGCATCTACCCGCGCCAGCACGCTGTCGAGTTTGTCGGCGATGCGTTTTTGCTCGGGGAGGGGGGGGACGATAACGTCGACCGTCATAAATGCGGCTCGTGGAAGGTGCTGGATGGTTGAGCCGGTGAAATGCTTGGCGAGTGAGCCAGTCATCGCTGAAATTTGAATCTGGTAGGCGAATAGCGCAGGACTCATTCCAGTTGCTAAGCGAACGCGGTGCAGGGCTTTTTGGTAGGCGATGTTCTTGCTGCCGAGGTTCCAGACTGCGCAACGACCCGGCTCGCCACCTTCGCATACCATGACGTCGCCGTTTTTGATGCTAAATCGAGCAATGTCCGCATCCGACAGCTTCATTGTTTGAAGATTGCGCAGATCGAACGAATGCCATCGGACGTTTATGTTTCCGATGTAACGATACGGAGTGCCTTCCTGTTTGCTCCGGTCGAGCATTTTCCCGAGTTGAACGTCAGCGATGGCTTCGACGGGTGCGTGTGCCCACCCTGCCGGCAACCCACTCATTCCCCCACCTCCACACCCAGTTCCTTCATCAGCGCCTGCAGCTCGGCCAGCGCACCTTCGAGCTCCAGCGCGGCTTCCTGCGCGAGCACGGCGGGTTCGGGGAGGTCGGCGGCGTCTTCGGTGGATTCGTCCTTGAGCCAGGCGATGTCGAGGCTGTCGGCGCGTTGTTTGATGGCGTCGCGGCTGAAAGCGCGGAAGCGGCCGGTGTCGCCGGTATCGGTGCGCGGCGACTGGCCGAGCGGGTCGGTGCCGTAGGCGGCTTCGAAGTCGGCGAAGTGGGCGCGGGTGAAGGGGGTGCGTTTGCCGAAGCGCGGCATGTTGGCGCGCAGGTCGTAGACCCACACGTTTTTGGTGCTGGCCGTGGCGTTTTCGGAAATTTTTTGCAGGAAGAGGACGTTGGTTTTGACGCCTTGCGCGTAGAAGATGCCGGTGGGCAGGCGCAGCAGGGTGTGCAGATTGCATTTGTCCATGAGGGCGCGGCGGATGTCGGCGCCGACGCCGGCTTCGAACAGCACGTTGTCGGGTAGCACCACGGCAGCGCGGCCGCCGTCTTTGAGGTGGCGGACGATGTGTTGCAAGAAGGCGAGCTGCTTGTTGCTGGTGCTGTGGGTGAGGTCGTCGCGGGTGGGCCCGCCGCCGCCCTTGGCGGTGCCGAAGGGCGGATTGCTGAGGATGATGTCGCTTTTGGGCAGGGCGCTGCCGGCGCTGCCGAGGGTGTTGCCCAGGTGCACGACGCCGGCGTCGTCACCTTCCATGCCGTGCAGCAGGCAGTTCATGAGGGCCAGGCGACGGGTGCCGGGCACCAGCTCCATGCCGAGGAAGGCTTTACGGCGCTGGAACTCTTGTTTTTCGACGCGCATTTCGCGGTAGCCGTCGGTGGTGGCCTTCATGTAGCTGTCGGCGGCGATCAGGAAGCCGGCGGTGCCGGCTGCCGGGTCTTGAATGGTTTCGCCGGGTTGGGGTTGGATCAGCGCGACGACGCTGTCGATGAGCGGGCGCGGGGTGAAGTACTGGCCGGCGCCGGATTTGGTTTCGGTGGCGTTTTTTTCGAGCAGGCCTTCGTAGAGGTCGCCGAGGCCGTCGCGCTGCGCGGAGAACCAGTCGATGCCGTCGATGCTTTTGATGAGCTGTTCGAGGTGGCGCGGCTCCTTGAGCCGGGTTTGTGCGTCGGCGTAGATGGCGGCGAGCAGCGGGTCGGTGCTTTTG
>JBFIJC010000057.1:0-15788 GCA_041600915.1 Nitrogeniibacter sp. | reverse complement strand
CTCTCGTCACCGCCATCGCCGGACAAGGCGACCGTGACATGCTTGCGTGCGAGCTCGCACACCCGATAGGTCGGGATGGCGGAGCTGTCGGCATAGGGCTCATCGTAAAGCGCAGAGAGCTTGTCGATCAGGTCGAAATCGTCGGACATGACGGTTTCGGTGTGGTGATTGGTGTGGTAGCGATCGGCCACCATCTTGGCGAATTCCGATTCATTGAACGCCGGGTCGTCAAAGCCGATTGAGCAGGTGTTGACCGGCCCGGACGACAGATCCGCCATGGTCGCCACCACGGCGCTCGAATCCACCCCGCCGGAGAGAAAAGCGCCCAGCGGCACCTCGGAAATCATGCGCAAGCGAATCGATTCGTGAAGACGCTCGTTGAGCTCGGACACGGCATCGTCGAGGCTGATCGGGTTGTCGAGCGTAAAGCGTACATCCCAATACGGCCGACTTGCTGGCACCGGCTGGCCGCGCTGCAGCGTCAAGGTATGACCGGGGTCGAGCTTGGCGGCACCCTTGAAGATGGTGCGTGGCTCAGCGGCATAGCCCAGCGCAAAATACTCTTCGACCGCCAGCGGATCGATTCGACGATCGAGCCCGGGGTGGGCCATCAGCACTTTAAGCTCGGAGCCGAAAGCGAAACTGCCGTCTTTCATCACGCCGTAGAACAAGGGCTTGACACCAAGCCGGTCGCGGGCGAGAAAAAGGGTTTTCCGATTGCGATCCCATAGGGCAAACGCAAACATGCCGCGGAAGCGCTCAACACAAGCCTCGCCCCAAGCCTCCCAGGCGTGAACGATCACCTCGGTGTCGCTGTGCGTGCGAAAGACGTGACCCAGCGCCTCGAGCTCCGGCACCAAGGACTGATAATTGTAGATTTCGCCGTTGAAGACCACCGCCACGGTGTGGTCCTCATTGAACAAGGGCTGCTGACCGGTCGCCAAATCGATGATCGACAGCCGACGATGCGCCAGCGCAACGCCCGGTTCAAAGTGATAGCCACCTTCATCCGGCCCGCGATGGTATTGCACGTCGCTCATGCGCGTAACGAGATCCCGCGAAAACTCGCGAGTCCCTTTCAGATCGAACAACCCGGCTATGCCACACATAGATTACTTCTCAATTTCTCGTATTCATATCAGCCCCCGCCGCGACGGTTCGGACCAAGGTTTGATCGTACAGGGCCAGGTAGCGATCTACCATCGCTTCAAGACTGAACTGCGTCACGGCGCGCGCGCGCGCCGCATGAGACATCTGCAGGCGCCGCACGGGATCGCTCGCCACGTTGGACATGGCGTCTGCCAAAGCACTTGGGTCTTCTGACGGCACAAGCCACCCGGTTTCACCTTCAACCACCAACTCGCCATTCCCCCCAACCCGGGTCGCTATTGCGGGCAAACCACAGGCCATTGCCTCCAGCAGCGTGTTTGAAATGCCTTCCGCTTGCGATGGCAAAACAAAGCAGTCCAGCGCAGCCATGATCGCCGGAACATCGTCCCGCGCACCGGCCAGCCACACAACATCGCTTAAACCAGCCGTTGCGATCTCGGCCTCAACGTCGGCACGCAATGGCCCATCACCCACGAGCACCAGCCGTGCCGCGGCCGCCGCCGCACTGCCCGCCGCGCGCCACACGGCAAATGCGCGGACCAGATTGAGTTGATCCTTGACCGCTTGAAGGCGACCGACCGTACCGAAAAGCAGGCCACCGCTGGTCAAAAAACCCGCAGGCGCATCCGGCAACGCCGCATCCGATTCCTGCGCCGAAAAGCGCGTCACATCGACACCATTACAGATTCGTGTCACCCGAGCTGCCGCAATGCCAACACCCTGCGTCAAATATGACGAAAGTTGTGCCGACAAGGCGATGTACTGTGTCACGAATGGCGAATGAAGCTTCCGCAGAAGACGGTATTTCCTCGACACGCCACCTGGATCTGACGTATCCCAGCCATGCTCTCCATGAATGCGCACCGGCACTCGTGCAAGCCATGCCGGCAGCGTCATTTCAAGTGCAGCCAGGTTGCGCGTGTGAACAATGGCCGGATTAAGCTTTCTAAGCAGCCGATACATCGTCCCGAAAAGCCTGAAACCATGCCCCGGGGGTTTATGAAGAGAAATGAACTCCACATCGGAACGGGTGACGCGCTTTATGAATTCGCTGTCACAGTCGGACAAAGCGATAACTACATGGCGATATCGACCGGGCGGCATGCGATTGATGAGATTGACGACTCCGTTCTCAAGACCACCGATACGAAAGCTGTAAAGCACATGGGCCACAAGCGGCGGAGCAGACACCTCCGTCATCAGTCCTTTGCCTCGAAAACGGCGTCAATCGCGTGGCCGATCCGCCCGCGGTTCTCCTCGAGAAACGCCACGGCAAGCTCGCGTGCCGCAACCTTGTCATCTCCGGGGACGGCGATGACGAGATGCGCACCATCATCGCGGCCCCGATTCAATCGACGCCAGGCAATGCGAAGCGTGGCAAGATAATCGTTCCCTTCAACATGCTCGCCAATCCGATACCAATGCCAGATATTCAGCGGGCCGGACGGGCCAATCAGCCGCGCATAGTTGGTCGGTCCGATCGGCATGGCATCGTCAGCCTCTTCAACAATCCGCCAGGTCTTTCTCTCAGGCCGAAGCTGATTCGACCAGGCCACCATTTCGTGTCCCGGCGCCTGGTCCGCATAGAGCGCAACGTATAGGCTGACGACATCACTGCCTCGACGATAGACCGTGCCAGACTCCCCGCGAGCGCCATTGTAATCGGGGCGAAATACCTGAGTATCGGGATCGACGCTCCAGCCAGCGGCGAGTTCTGGCGCGCTCATGCTGAGCTGGACCTCGCTATTGGTCGGACGAACCATGGCGCCAGCCCACGCTGTCGTGGCAAGCAGTAGCACGACCACAACCATGCCCGGGACAACAGCCGTGCGCGAATTCCCAGCCCCTTCCGTCCAAGTGATGGATTGCGGCACACCATCCGGATCGACCCAACGATTGCCGATCCAGAACATGAGCATGATCACCACGCCAAAAAATACCCAACCATAAATCAGGTGGTCAACTCCCACGGCAAGTTCGTTATTGCTGAGGTAGCCAATCAACACAATCATGTAGGCGCGAAACCAATTGGCAACAATGGGCACGAGCAGCGCGACCGCCACAAACATGAGTCGCTTGGTCAAGCTGCGATAGCTGAGATAGGCGTAGAGCGTGCCAACCATAAACGACGCGATCAGATAGCGAATACCGCTGCAGGCTTCTACAACCGACCAACGCCCGTTTGGCACAACAAAATAAAGCCCTTCCTGGAACACGGGAACGCCCGTCAGACGCAATGCACGAACGGTAAATTCCGCTGTGTAGTCCATCATCGTGGGCACCAGAAAGTCCCCCGCCGGCGCCATAAAAAACAGAAACAGCATAGGGAACGCGATCACACGAAAAAATCGATGCCCAACGCACAACCACACCAACAGAACAAGGACAGCGGTAGCTGCCAAATGCTCAACACTCGCAATACTGAATGCGACCCCGGCACACCAAATGACAATGGCCACGACAAGCGGCAACATCATCGACCAGGCGGGCTGCGGTGCTACAGCGTTCAACGGCCCCCGACGAGTCCAGATCAGGTATGCAGAAATCGGCAACACCACCATTCCATGAGCGAAGGTGCCTGATCGCATCCACAACTCCGCCATATCCCGAAAGCTGGGCCAGAACGCGAGCAGCCACGCAAGCAGCAAAATCAGTAGCAACCCAAAATTACGTGCAAGCATTCCGCGCCCACCCGGTTCTTTGTGGTTAACTTCGATGCGTATGGAATCTGTCGTCATTGATTTCGTCAGGCGGTCAAGCATTGGGAAACGGCGGACAGGTGGGCCGGCCAGGCATAGGCGTTCAAGATCAAATCACGTGCTCGCAGCCCCATGTCACATGCCTTTGGCTCAAGACAGCGCTCAATAGCCGCCACATAGTCGTCCGGCGTTTCGGCCTCCTCGTGGGTTTGCCCGACCATGCCACGCAAGCCAGTTGCAGACGCATTGGAGACAACAACCGGCCGAGCCATCGCCATGGCCTCCAGCACCTTGTTCTGGATGCCTCTGGCCACACGCAGCGGAGCCACGACCACATCGGCATGATGCACATAGGGCCTGACATCTGGCACGGTGCCGGTGACATGAACATTTTTGAGCGCTTCAAGTGCTCTGACCGACGGCGCCGGGTTCATCCCGACAATGTGAAAGTGTGCGAGGGGATGGCGCGCTCGAATGAGCGGCAGCACTTCGTTAGCAAACCAGCAAGCCGCGTCAATATTGGGCCAGTAGTCCATGGCGCCGGCGAACACCAGATGAGGGCCCGCTTCTTCATACGGAGAAGCCCCCCCATTTACCGGGGAAAAGAACTCCGCATCCACACCGTTCTCAACCACCATTGTTTTAGCGCACAGCTGCGGAACACCTTGCAAGAAGAGGTCTGTTTCCGCGCGAGTGACAAAACTGACGTAATTTGCCCGCGCAGCCCAACGCTGTTCGAAGCGCTCAAGCAAACGCCCTTCCCTGCGATACAGCCATGACATCGGCCACCGCCGAGACGCACTGTATTGAGTCCATTTAGCCGAATCGACATCACAAAAATCGATGAAACTGCAATCCAGACGAACACCTTCAAGATACTGCGCCATCGCGCCGCTGAAGACCACGGCTTGCCGAATGCCCCGAGTCTTCACCGTATCGCTTACCCAACTCAATAAGGCGCGATCACGATAATAAGGAATGGTGAGTGCTTCGCCACTGAGCAAGCCCGTCAAACTCTTGACGCGCCCAACAAGCGGATCAATACGCCCCACGTGCGCGGAGGCACACCATTGATCCAGCGCCGGCACATGCTGCCAATCGTCGGCATGATCGACAAATGTGCCAAGGTGCACTTCGAAATGCTCTGCAAGATGCTTGAGCAGATGAAACGACCGCAGCTTGTCGCCCTTGTTCGGCGGGTACGGAATGCGATGAACCAGATAAAGCAGCGGCGGCTTGTCCATGCTCATCCCAGATTCCGGACAATGTACGGGCCAATGGCATTGGCCACCGGCAAGGGCAAGCGCTTCCACATTGCGATGAACGCGCGGTACTTGGGGTTCATGGGATTGTTTTGCGGAATCGCGTCGCGCTTGTAAAGCCGATATTCGTAGGACAAAGGCTGCGGTTCAAAGCCCCAGTTTTTCTTGAAGCTATATGGCCCGGTGCCAATCTTGCTGCGCCCGTAGTCGAACAGGCGCGCCCCGCGCTCACAAGCCTGCTGCATCAGCGCCCAATATTTGAAATCATTGGCGGCCAGAGCGCGCGCGGCCATATCGTCACCGGCGTAGTACGGCAGGACTTCTTCACGGAAATAAAAGCTGAGGACGCTCGACAGTGTCTTGCCCTCCGGGCTTGTCACCGTCAGCACTTCACATTTCTCGCCAAAGACATCCTGAAGCGAGGCAAAGAAGCGCTTGGGTAGCGCGGGCGTGCCGTGGCGACGGACGTTGTCGGCGTAGAGCGCGAAAAACCGCTCTACGTCGGGGTCAATGTGGCTCACCAGGCCATTTTTGATGCCTTTCCTCACCATCGCCCGCTGCTTGCGGGGCACGGCGGCGAGGTTCGCTTCGACATCGGGGTCTAGCGTCTTGCGAAAAGTGACGTACAGATCCTGTCGCGGCCAGTCGGTGTGCCGAGCCACCAAGTTTCGATACTCAAGGTGCTGAACGCCGCGCGCCAACGCGATTCGCTCGGCTTCGGCTTCGAGCATGGGCACAGCGGCGGCCTCTCCAATGACACCGCCGTAAACGCAAAACGGCAACGATGTCAGTGAATGACCAAACAGACGGCTCTGAACCTCGGCCAGCGGCAAGACTGCTACCACCTCGCCGCCTCGACGTGCATAGAGAAAGTGGGTGCGATGTCCGAACACGTTTTCCATCAAGCCCTGCCAGGCAGCCTGATGAAAAAACGTGGCTTCTGGGCACGTGAGCACGAAGGCATCCCACGCAGCGTGGTCGCTTTCGGTCAAATGGTGAATCGTCAGATCAGGGTGTGGCATGACATTCCGTGATCGCGGGTTTACGCAGCGTCGAGGAAGACCTCGTCCATGCGTCCCCAGGAAAAATCGGACATCAACTGACGCAGCCTGCCCTCGGTTCGTGACAAATTGACATAGTGGCGAAACCGGGTCTTCAGGGTCGTGCCCTCCACGATCGGCTGGCCAGGATCGACTTCCCACGGATGGAAATAGAACATCGCCGGGCGACGCTCCTCCTCGTTAACGCGGCGGATCATCCAGCGCGATGCCGAATACGGGAGCAACCGGAAATAACCGCCCCCGCCCGCCGGAAAATTGCGGCCAAGATAGCGCACCGTCGTGATCGGCATTTCAATCAGGCCGCTGTCGAGTCGGTACGGAAAACGCGGTGCGTTTGGCACGCCGTAATGATCATGTTTGACCGGGTAAACACTGGAGCTATAGAGATAGCCAGCCTCGGCAATGCGGTCATGCGCCCACGGGTTGCTGTCGCCGATGGAAAAACTCGGCGCGCGGTAGCCTTTGACCTCGGTGCCGGCGATATCCTCAAGCACCGATTTGGCGAGACGAATATCCGCCCCGAACGCCTCGGGCGTCTGATCGCTCGCACGTTGATGTGCATATCCGTGGCTGGCAAGCTCGTGCCCTTCCATGGCAATCAGCCGAACCAGATGGGGATAACGCTCTGCAATCCAGCCCAAGGTGAAGAAAGTGCCCTTGGCTCCATATTCGTGAAGCAGGGACAGAATCAAGTCGACATTACGCTCGACTCGGCACGGGACCGTGTCCCATTGCCGGCGTGGGAAGTGCGGCGCCAACGCGGACACCTGAAAGTAGTCTTCCACATCGATAGTCAGCGCGTTGACGATGCTCATACCGCCGCCGTGGCCGCAGCCCGTGTTTCGGCATCCGTCAGCCAGCCACAAAGGTGCGCAGCAATACGCTCGGCCGCGCGTCCGTCCCAGCCCTCTGGAATGCGGCCGCCCTTGCCACCACCGGCCAGAATCGCATCGACCCCTTCGATAATCGCCCTTGCATCGCCCGCGACGATGGTATTGGTGCCTTCAGTGACCGTAATCGGCCGCTCGGTGCTTTCACGCATGGTCAGGCACGGCACACCCAGCGCAGTGGTTTCTTCCTGAATTCCGCCCGAATCGGTCAATACGAGCCGGGCACCGGCCATCAGGCCGAGCATTTCGAGATAGCCCTGCGGCGGCAGCACCAGGAAACCAGGCGCGTCGAGCAGCGCGGACAAGCCATGCGCCTCGATATTCTTGCGGGTTCGGGGGTGCAGCGCGAAAACCAGCGGCAACTTCTGGCTGACGACATGCAGCGTTTCGATCAGGCGGCGCAACATGATCGGGTCGTCCACATTGGACGGCCGATGCAAGGTCACCACGCCAAAGCCCGCGCTGATGCGCTGCGGATCAAGCCCGGCTTGCGCCAGCAAAGCCTCTGGCACGACCGCTTTCTTCTGGTTCGCCATCAAGGTGTCGATCATGACATTGCCGACGAACACGGCCCGTGCGGGATCAATGCCCTCCCGCGCCAGGTTGTCATGCGCCGAGCGCTCGGTGGTGTAGAGAATGTCGGAGATCTGGTCCGTGAGGACGCGATTGACCTCTTCAGGCATTCGCCGGTCGCCACTGCGCAATCCCGCCTCGACATGAATCACTGGCACATGCCGCTTGGCCGCCACCAATGCACACGCGAGCGTCGAATTGACATCTCCGACAACCAGCACGGCACGGGCGCCATGCGCGTCCATCACCGGCTCAAAACGCTTCATCACTTCGGCTGTCTGGACGGCATGAGAGGCGGAGCCGACCTCCAGGTTGATGTCTGCGCGCGGCAACTCCAGATCGGTAAACAGCCGGTCGTTCATCGCCGCATCGTAGTGCTGCCCGGTATGAACCAGAAGCGTCGGAATAGCCGGTGAATGAGCGGCAAAGGCGCGCATGATCGGCGCCATTTTCATGTAGTTGGGGCGCGCGCCAACGATGCAGATCACGGGTGCCACGGGGCGCTCACTCATTTTGCGGCCTCGTCCTTGTCCCGATCCTCGGATGACGCAGAGACAATCTGGTTCATCAACGCCAGCGTGATGGACATCGTCCGCTCCAGTTGGGCCAGCCGCGCCTCAATTCTCGTGGCATCAAAGCCCGCCGCGAGTTGTGCGAACTGCTGTGCGACTGCCGGATCGACGGTCAATTTGTCCATATCAAACGACGGCAAGGCCGTGGACGGCGCAGCGCTTGTCAGCGGGGCAATTCGTGCGGTGCCGCCGCCCCTGCCACTGCGTTGCTCCTCCTTCATTTCGGAGAGCACCTCATCGACCTCGGATTCTCCGAGCGAATGCCTTTCAAGCAGGAAACCAGCCAGCATGAGGCGGTCGCACAAGGTATTGATCCGACGCGGCACCCCGCCGGAGGCACGAAAAATGGACGGGAAGATCGCGTCGTCAAAATGTGGATCGTCTTTCCATCCGACATGCTTGAGCCGGTGTTCGACATAGGCCCGGGTTTCTTCCATATCCAGCGGGCCGAGGTGATAAGACGCGATCACACGCTGGCGCAGTTGCTGCATTTCCGGGCTTTGCATGATGTCGCGGAATTCAGGCTGCCCTACCAGGAAGCTTTGGAGCAGCGCATGTTCTTCGAGCTGAAAATTCGACAGCATCCGGAGCTCTTCAACTGCGCGCGGGGTCAGGTTCTGTGCCTCATCCACGATCAGCAATGCCCGCTTGCCTGCGGCCGTCACCGAAACAAGGAAGGTCTCGATCGCCAGCAGCAAGCCCGCCTTGTCCAGGCCCTTGCTCGGCACGCCAAACGCGGCCGCCACCAGCTGCAAAATATCGTTCGCATCAATTTGGGTGCTCACCAACTGGGCGGCCACCACTTTGTTGGAATCGAGCTTTTGCAGCAGGCTGCGCACCAAGGTCGTCTTGCCAGCGCCGATTTCGCCCGTAATGACGATAAAGCCTTCGTTCTGGTGCAGACCATATTCCAGATAGGCCATGGCGCGGCGATGGCCACGGCTACCGTAGAAAAAAGCCGGGTCGGGATTAAGCTGAAACGGTTTCCCGCTCAGCCGGTAGAAATTCTCATACATGACTTAGAACCGTACGCCCAGCGTCGCTGTCAGCGCGTTTTCGGTGTATGCGGTGCTTCCGTCAGATTTCTGATGACGATAGACCAGCCCACCGGTCGATTTCGGACCGAGTTTGCGGGATACACCGAGATTAAGTGTTGTTCGCTTGTTGTCCTGCGTGGTCGCTTGGACGTTATTACGCCCCACGGACGCTGTGAGCGTCGAAAACGCCGACAATTTGTGGTTGAGGGACACGAGCACGCCGCTATCGCGAACCTGGTCGTTATTGAAGAAATCATCACCCGCCGAAACGAGCAGATTTTCAGCGACGCGGCTACGTTCGGTGCGATAGACGGAGAATGTCAAGGTGTTGCGCACCCCGGACAAGGTGAAATCGCCCCTGAGATTCCGGCTCACATATTGAGCATTGGTGATAAAGCCCAGTTGCAAACCCGAGCCGGTAATACCCGACTGAGCCAGGAGCGCCCGGGCCGCCGCATCACGCTGCGTCGGGTTCGGAAACTGGGTTGCCAGGCTGTCGTAGATCAGCTGGTAGTAGTAATCCTCCAGCGACTCCGTCACCAACTCCTCTGCGGAAGTGTAGTCACGCACATAGCTCAAACGCCAGCTACTGCGGGGGGCGCGATGCGAGACCTGAACATCGTAGCCGCGTCCGAACAGCCGCTTTTCGGTAAACGCCGTGACGGAGGTACGAGTCGTCGGGAACCAGTCGAAGCCGAAGCCGTGCGTACTGCCTTCTTCGGTACGACCGGCGTTGTAATTGTTCGACTCACGTCCGACCGACGCCCGCAATATGAACTGAGGCGTGACGGTGTAGCTCAGTCCCACGCGGCCGTTCTGCCGAGACGCCTCGGTGTCGCCTTCACGATAGTGTGTATCCACCTTGTCATAGGACAAGGACCACCCAAAGGGGCCGAAGGCTTCGCCATCCTGCAGCCCGCCGGAGAGCGTGTCTGTCCGGCGATTGCTCACCGTACCGCTGCCACCACTCAACCACTGGCTTTTGTAACCCAATCGGCCCTTGGCTGAGTTTCCGAACGCAAACTCGAGACGCGGCCCGAGATTGAAGGAGCGCACCTCGTTGTCTTCACTGACATTGAGTGGGTCGTCGCCCGAGCGCCCGCTGAAGAGCGACTGGTTGTTCCGACTGACAGAAGCGCCGACATCGACGAACAACAGCTGCTCGATCGCTTCAATCTCGCCCCGACCCCGCAAGGCCAAAAAGGTCGAGTTGCGATCATCAGAGTTCGCGTAAAGCACATTGCGCAACGAAGCGTCCAGATTGCCGTTGATGCGCCCTGACGCCCTGCGCACACTGATTGCCGGCGACACCTCAACCAGGAAATCACTCTTCCCGTCAGCGGACGCATCGACGTTATCGGTGAAGGTCACTCGCGAGTTGATGCTCGGTGTGATTTGCACCACCGACTGCGCCCACGCGCCGCCGGCCAAGGTGCACGTCAGCGTGACCAAGGCCCACTTCGCCGTGTGGCGAAAATCAGGCTGCTTTGTCATCTTCCTGTTCTTGCCCATATCCGTAGCCATATCCGTAATAGCCCCCCGGCCCTTGGACGGTCGATTTATTCAACAGCATCATTTTGATCGGGCACGCTTCGATCGTCGCCAAGGCCTGCTTCAAGGCGGCGTGCGTGGTCCGCTCAGCTTCCACAACCACCACAATCTGGCCCATGTGCGTCGCCAGCACGCGCGACTCGGTGGTCACCAGCAAGGGTGGCGAATCAAAGACGATAATACGATCAGCGTAACGACTGGCCATCTCGTCCAGCAGTCGATTCATGCCTTCACTGGCAAGCAGTTCGGTTGCCCGCTGGGTTGCGGTGCCGGCCGGTAGAATACGCAGCTTTTCAATATTCGTTCGCAAAATGACGTCCGGCAGATCCAAGGTGCCGTCAACGAGTACGTCCATCAGACCACGCTCTGGCGGCAAACCCATTTGCTTGAGAATTGACGGCTTGGAGACGTCCGCATCGACCAGCAAAACAGAGTGATCAAGCTCCATCGCTATGCTCATGGCAAGATTCAAGGCAGTAAAGCTCTTGCCTTCGCCCGGCAGCGCACTGGTCACCATGATCAGATTGCCGTTTGCCACCCGGCTGGTCCCTCGCATGGATGACGCATTTCGCAACAATGGCCGCTTGATCACGCGATACTCTTCCGAGATCGCCGTGCGCTCCTGGTTCGGCGTCACAAAACCCATGTGGGCCAGCCGCTCCAGATCGATATTGACAGCTCGGCTGACGGGCTCCGCCTCCGGCGCATGAATTTCCACCCGCGACCGTTCAACACCGCTCACCGCGTCAGGGACAGCTTCGACCGGCGGCGCAGCCGGCGTAATTACCGGAGCATCCTGCCCTGCCTGCTTTAGCTGTCCGAGCCGCTCGACGGCTTTTTCAATAAGACTCATCTCTGGACCTTCACGAAAGTTTCAGCATGGCAATTGCCACTGTCAGCACGCCGAACGCGCCGATATAACCGCCAACACCGCCGATAAACGCCAGATTAAGACGCTGGCGCCGACGCTTGCGTACGGGGTCGGCCGTCGCACTGACGGTGCCAAGCAAGGGCAAGCCGGCAACTTCGCGCAACTCTCGTCCATCCAGGAATGTCGGCCGCATCTGGCTAAGAATGAATGTGAACGCCAAGCCAAACAGCAGCGCAGCGCCGCCGCCAAGCGGCATCAGAAGCGTGCGGTTCGGCGCAGACGGCTTGAGCGGAACGCTAGGCGGATCGATCAACCGAAACTCGGCCATACCCGACGACGACTCCATTTCGACCGACATATTCGCCGACTCCCGACGACTCACCAGGGTTTCATAGTTTTTCTTGTTGATTTCGTAGTCACGGTTCAACTGCGCAAGCTCCGCTTCTACCTGTGGCAACAACTTCGCGGCTTCCTGCAGACGAACCTGACGCCCCTCATACTCGGAGACCCGTGCCCGAAGCGACGCGACGTTGGCTTCAGCATCGGCCAAGGCAAGCTTCATTTGCTGATAAACGGGGTTGGCGTTTACATCACCATAACCACCACCTTCGTTGCGACGAGCGGCCACTTCCACTTTCTTCTGTTCTTTGAGCTGCTCGATGATCCGGCGCGTACCGATCACGTCCGGATGCGCTTCGGTATAGCGCTGAAGCAAGCCGTCCAGATTTTTTTCCAGCGCATCGACACGCCCGTCAATCTCGGGGATCGACACCTTGCGCTCAACCGTGTTTTCCGGCAAAAGCACCGGCTCTTCACCTGTCAGCTGACCCTGCAGTGCATTGCGAGAGTTTTCAGCTTCACGCAGCGCAAGACGCGCCGCCGCCAATTGAGCCGCGACTTCACCCACCTGGGTAAGGTAGTCCTTGCCGCCGCCCATCAGATGCATGTTCTTGATTCTGAAGTCCTTGAGCCGGTTCTCAGCCTCGTCCAGCCGCTGCTCGTAGGTCTTGATCTGCTCCTCGATGAAGCGCCGGGCAGAGTCCGTATCTTTCCGCTTGTCCCCAAGGCCTGACTCGACGAAGATCGAGACCAGAGACTGAACGACACGCTTTGCGCGCTCGGGCTGCGTATCTTCATAGGACAGCGTAAAGAGGTTGTCCCGCCCTGTGCCCTTGATCTGAAGCGTCTTGTTCAGCTCCACGATCAATTCTTCTCGCTCTTTGTTGGTCTTGACCGTCAAGTCAAGGTCAGCCATCCGGATCAGTTTCTCGATGTTCGGGCGGCTGATCAAAGTCCGCGAAAGAATGGTGATCTGCTGATCGACGTTCGGCTGCACGGCCAAGCCGGACATCAGAGGCTTCAACACCGACTGGGTATCGACGAAGATCCGCGCCGACGACTCATAGCGGTCGGGCATCATATAAATTGCACCAGCGGCGATAGCACCCACCAGCCAGGCCGCAAGCAGGCCCCACCAGCGATACAGCCACATGCCGCGCAAATACGCGACGAGTTGTCGGAGGACGTCTTCCATAGATTGACTTCAGCTTCTGTATGCGCCGGCCGCCATCGTGGCGGCCGGTCAGTTCGGAACGGTGATCAGAACCAGCTTTGCGGAATGATCAGGACATCGCCGGGACGCATCTCAACGTTGGCCGACACATCGCCGCGCTTGAGCAGATCGGACAGACGGACGCTGTACTGCTTGTTGCCTTCGCCGGTACGCAGAATGGACGCCTTGTTGCCATCAGCAAACTCGGTCATGCCACCGACGGCAATCATCACGTCCAGCGCGGTCATTTTCTGGCGGTACGGCAGGATCATCGGCTTGGCGGCTTCGCCAACCACGCGAATCTGCTCGCTATACGGACCAACAAAACTGGTGACGATGACCGTCACAACCGGTTCGCGGATGTACTTTTCGAGCGCCTTCTCGATGTCACGCCCAAGCGTGCTGGCGTCCTTCCCCATCGCCTGCAGATCTTCGACCAGCGGCGTGGTGATTTTCCCGTCCGGACGCACCGGCACGGACATCGACAACTCGGGGTTTCGCCAGACGACGATATTGACAGTATCGCCCGGCCCGATCACATAGCTGTATTCCGAATCAGCCGCCACAGCGGGCGCCGGCGGAAAACTGTTGCTGGCACACCCCGAAAGCATTACGAGCGAAGCGAGAGCAACGCTGACCAGCCCCAGCACGGTTCGCATGAGCTTCATTTCCTACCCCTCCAATGTCATTGTGTCGGCAGTGGCTTCCGACATTCCATCGGAATCCTAGCGACGCCGGGCACGGTCCAAAAGGAACAATTACACAAACGCTTACAGCCTTCCCCCGCGAGAATGACTAAAGTACGATGCAACACACGCAGCGCAGCTCAGTCCAATGGCATTATCTGACGAAGCACACTGCGACCTGGCATGACACATTCCGCTGCAATTGCTCGGTCATCAGAGGGTCACCAAGTGAGTACATTCGAAGCACGCCAGTCCAATAATCCGGGGTTGCAAGGAGCTTATCACGCTATTCCACGAAGAAACGTGACAAACGATTCAGGCATTCTCCACTCGCTTGGCATTCCGTCAACCGACGATCGCGACAGCCGCGAATTCGTCCTCTCACGCAGCGATTTCCAGATCCGTCTGGGCAATGGTGCCGACGGGCAACGCAGCAATGTCAGCATGCTGATTCAGCGCATGTACGCCTGGCGCGGCCTGCTCACACACGCCCCGTCACGTATCGACGACCAACCCAACCAACTGACGCTGATCGCCTCGCGCGGCACCACCATGTTCGGCACCCTGACCTTGAAGCTGGATTCCGACGAAGGCTTGCTGGCGGATGAGCTGTACTCAAAAGAGATTTCCGCAGCGCGGAAAGCCGGCGCCAAGGTGTGCGAGCTGACTCGGCTTGCCATCGACCCCGCGTTCAACTCAAAAGAAGTCCTCGCCTCGATTTTCCACCTCGCCTACCTCTTCGGCCGGCTGATCCACAACAAGACCGACCTCTTCATCGAAGTGAACCCCCGACACGTCGCCTTCTATCGGCGCATGCTCGGTTTTCGCATTGCCGGCGAAGAGCGCATCTGCCCCCGCGTCAATGCGCCAGCTGTTCTCCTGCACCTTCCGCTCAGCTACGTCGACGAACAGGTCGAACGCCATGCCGGACGCCCCGACACCGGCGCCCGAAGCCTCTACTCCTACTTCTTCAACGAAAATGAACAGCGCGGCCTGCTCAAGCGCTTGCAGGCCGATCCTTCGCTGCTGGCGCTTTGAGCGGCTTGACCTGGCAGAACTCCCCGCCACCCAAAACTCAGAACGCCCGCCGCACCTCGACATAAGCACGATCACTTCGATCAAAGCGCCCAAAGACACCTTGGGCCGGCCCTGCAAACACGTCAAGCCCCGCCGTACCCCGCCAGTTGGCATCCATCTGCCAGACCACCTTTGGCCGCAGCATATAGCCACCGCCATTCAGGCTCGACACCAGCAGCATCTCAGCTTCCAGATCGTCACCAAACTGACGATTCACCAGCAGCGTCGCGCCCTCCTCGCTCTTGTCCCACACCAGGCCCTCACGGTGGTTCAGATAGCGTCGCGCGTAGTACTGGGTATTCACCCGCCACACCTGCGCGAATGGCACATCCAGACCGACGACGTAGTCCAGCGTATCTGAGGCCACCAGACCGTTCGGCGCGGCAAGATCGGTCGTATTGAACTGACGCCCTGCCGTATGCACTGCCTCGCCCTTGAGCACGAAATTCCCCATATCCTTCGAAAACGTCGCGCCGATCTGGTTGATACGGTCGTGGCGCGCCTCAAAGGTCAAAGGTGCGAGCGAGGTACGATAAAACGTCGGCGCGGCGTCCGTGCTGCGATAGAAGAAGCCAGACACGTCCCAACCGTTGAGCAATGTCGACAGGCGGGCACCCCAGTTCATGTTGCCGAAGCGCAGATCGGGTTGATCCTCGCCTTGAAAACGCGCCCCCTCCGCCGCAAAAGGATAGAACTCGCCGCCCGGTTTGCCGATGTTGTCTACGCTCGGCGCCGGAATCCACAGCAGTTCGCCATGCCAGCCGTCACCGAAGTACTCAGCACGAGCCGCCCATTGCGGAATCCGCATCTGATCGAACTCGGGCAGAAAGAACTCCCGGGTATCGCG
>JBFIJC010000056.1:0-15885 GCA_041600915.1 Nitrogeniibacter sp. | reverse complement strand
GCGCACCACTGGTTGATATTGCACGGGCGCTATGTATGCACCGCCCGCAAACCCGCTTGCGATCGCTGCCTGGTGCGCGACCTGTGCAACTCGCGCGACAAGACCGATCTCCCACCGCCCGGAATCCCCAGCCATGTTTGATCCAAGCCGCGACCAGGCCAGACAGTTCTTCATCGAGGCCTGGCGCAAGCAACGCGATGGCAACATCCTCACGCCGCTCGAATCCATGGTGGTGGATATTGTCCAGCTGCACCCGGAATACCAGCCCTTGCTGGAAGATCCGGACGCCATCGATCATGACTTCTCGCCGGAAGACGGCCAGGTGAATCCGTTTTTGCACCTGTCACTGCATCTGGCTATCGAAGAACAGCTCTCGATCAACCAGCCGCCCGGACTCAAGCCGGCCTTCGCGCAGCTTCAACTGCGCAAGGGCGACCGGCACGAGGCCTTGCACGAGGTGCTCGAGTGTCTTGGTGAAGTCATCTGGAAGGCTCAGCGCGACCGACAGCCGCCCGATGGCGCAGCCTACGTCGAGTCCGTACGCAAACGCGCCGGCCTCGCCTGAGGGCGACGACCGGCGGATCGCTCAATACAGGACGTCAGCGTTTGACGGTCAGTCCCGTCTGCGCGGCAAAGTAGGCCGAGATATCTTCCATGTCGGTTCTGCTCAGGGTTTCAACCTGCGCCGCCATGATCGGGTTTTTGCGATACCCGGCTTTGTAGTCGAGCAGCGCCCGGTAAAGATAGTCGGCGTGCTGCCCCCCCAGATTGGGGAAGTCCGGCGACACGCTCTGCCCGGTCTGGCCATGACAGGCCGCACACACGGCCGACTTTTCCTTGCCTGCGGCCACATTACCGGCCAGCGCCGACATCGGCATGATGAAGGCCGCCAGACAGCCCGCAATCAGCAATCGTTTGGTCTTCATTTCGCCCCTCCGTAATACGCAGCCAGATCGGCCATGTCCTGTTCGCTCAGACTGACCGCAATGGCCTGCATGGACGGATGACTCCGATCGCCGTTCTTGTAGGCCTGAAGCGCCTGAACAATATAGGCCGGATGCTGACCGCCCAGCTTGGGCACGTGATACACCGAGGGAAATGCTGTCCGGTATCCGGGGATACCGTGACATCCGACGCACATGGATATTTTATCTTTTGCGGCGTCGGCGTTACCTTCTACAGCCCATGCGGGGACACAGGCAGCGACCATGGCAGTCGCAATAATGAGACGTCGTCCCTTCATGGAGACTCCTCTGTTGGGTTGGGGGTGTGCGGAAACGACGCACTGATTCTACGGGCAGGCTTCCGCCCGATGCAAACCATTCTCGTTTCGCTGCGGCGCACAAAAACCCAAGAAAAATCAAAACCTTCCGATTCTCCCGCCAAGAAGCAGGCGTCGCCGCACGCCAGCGAGGCGCACGGCGACGCCCTGACTCAGGCGCTGCGACGCCGCCGCATCAGGCCCATCATGCCCAGCACACCAAACAGCAACCAGGCCGTAGACGGCTCAGGTACCGCCCGGACGAAGGCCATCGCCAACACCTGATGTCCTGCCGTGGTCGGGTGCACGCCGTCCCAGAACAAGGTGGTCATTTGTTCCGTCGGCGAGCTCAAACACGCCAGGCTGTCGATACACGCGCCGGTCACATTGCTCATGCCAAAATCACCCGGCCGCGCCAACGCTTCCGAAAAGAAGTTGAAGGTATCGAACTGAATGAAGCTCGCATCGGGCAGGCTCAGCCCGAGGCTCATGATCTCCGAATCGAGCAGCGCGTTGAACGCCAGCGTCGCCCCGGTCATCGTCCCGGACAAGGCGGTACCGAGAAACTCCGGCGTACGCCCCAGATCCGGCATGTTGGGCACGAAGAAGCTGCGGGCGCCCAAACCATACAGGCCGGAAATGACCGAGCCGATATTGGCCGCCGACATCGCCGGCGTCATGGTCGGCTCAAAAAAGTCATTCGGCCCGCCCCACACCATGTACAAGGCATTGGCGTCGGCCGCAGCCCCGCCGAGGCTCGCCGCAAACATGCCTACCTGGGCACCCATGCCGGTGCCGTTCAAACCGATATAGCTGTCGTTACCGGCCAGGTCGGTGCCTGTCTTCGCGCCGCCGTGGGCAAAATTCTGCAGACCGATGCCCAGCGCGCCGGCCATGTATTCGGCCGCGACCGGACCATTGCTGAAACGGCCGGCCACATACGGCGGCGGCGGGAAGCTGCCACCGGTCAGTGCCGATACATTGCCGTTATCTGAGAGGCTGTCGCCAATCACCACCAGCGACGACCATGCTGCGTTCGCCATGGTGCAAGTCGCCGACAGAATCAGCGCCGCGCCAAGGTGTCGAAATCCTTTCATGAAGAGTCTCCTTGTCATTGTTTTTGTGCATGCACCGGCGCCCCCTGCAACACCCGTACATGAGCAACTTAGTCTTCAAAGACGGAAAAATCAAACAGTCGTTCGATTCTGACAAGCCCTGCTGCGGCGCATATAATCACCGCTTCGAGGATCCCCGAAGCGACAGGACATTCCATGCGATTCGAAGGCAGTGACAGCTATGTGGCGACCGACGACCTCAAGCTGGCGGTAAATGCAGCAATCACGCTCCAGCGCCCGCTGCTCATCAAGGGCGAACCGGGCACCGGCAAGACCATGCTGGCCGAAGAAGTCGCCGCCGCGCTCGGCCTGCCCTTGCTGCAATGGCACATCAAGTCCACCACCAAGGCGCAGCACGGCCTGTACGAGTACGACGCCGTATCGCGCCTGCGCGATTCGCAGCTCGGTGACGACAAGGTCAAGGACATCGCCAACTACATCGTCAAGGGCGTGCTATGGCAAGCCTTTGAGCAGGACACCCCGTGCGTCGTGCTGATCGACGAGATCGACAAGGCCGACATCGAGTTCCCCAACGACTTGCTGCGCGAACTCGACCGCATGGAATTCCATGTCTACGAAACACGCCAGACCGTGGCGGCCAAACGCCGACCGATCGTCGTCATCACTTCCAACAACGAAAAAGAACTGCCCGACGCCTTTTTGCGCCGCTGTTTCTTCCACTACATCCAGTTCCCCGATGCCGACACCATGCAACGCATCGTCGACGTCCACTTCCCGGGCATCAAACCGGCGCTGCTCAAGGAAGCCATGGAGGTTTTCTTCGGCCTGCGCAGCATTCCCGGCCTCAAGAAAAAGCCTTCAACCTCCGAGCTGATCGACTGGCTCAAGCTACTCATGGCCGAAGACCTTCCGCCCGAAGCGCTGCATTCGCGCGACGACAAGACCGTGCTTCCGCCGCTGCACGGTGCGCTGCTCAAGAACGAGCAGGACGTCCACCTCTTCGAGCGCCTCGCCTACATGGCGAAGCGCAACCGCTGAACAACCATTTTTTAATGCAACCCAGAGACACCGCATGAAAGTCCTGCTCTTCGCCATTGGCACCACCGTGATGCCCATCCTCATGGTCTTCGGCTTCGGTATCTATGTCGTCGCCAGCCAACCCACGCCCCCCCCGCTCATCATGTCCGGTAGCGCCGGCATGACGCTTGGACTGGTAACGCTGGTCGGCTTCCTGTTCTGCATTGCCGGCCTGCATCGCGCCTACATGGCGCGCCAGCGCGCCCGCATCGAAGCCAACAAGGACTAATCCGCCCCACACCTGCGACACCGCACTGCTATGCTTGCAGTACGAAGGCATGAGGGCTGCAGGTGTGGATGGCATCTTCATAAGCTATCGCAGGGACGACTCGGCCGGTTATGCCGGCCGCCTCTATGACCGTCTGGCGGGCCACTTTGGCGCAGGCCGGGTGTTCATGGATGTGGAGGGTATTGAACCCGGCACGGACTTTGTCACCGCCATCGAAAGCGCGGTGGCCTCTTGTCGTGTACTGATCGTCCTGATTGGCGACGAGTGGCTGTCGGCCACCGACGCCAACGGCCGGCGCCGACTTGACGACCCGCACGACTTCATCCGCCTTGAGACCAGCGCAGCTTTGGCGCGCGACATCCGCGTCGTGCCCGTATTGCTCGACCGCGCGCCCATGCCACCCTTCGAGGCACTGCCCGAAGACCTGCAACCACTGGTGCGTCGCCAGGCTGTCGAACTGAGCCACAAGCAGTGGGACGCCACCTCTGGCGAACTCATCCGCACACTCGAAAAAATACTCGGGGCAAGCGACACGCCAGCGGCGGCCGCAGCCGCAGTCGTCACCGAACCCGCTGTCGAGCCACAACAAGCACCCGACACCGCCCCGCGCAAAGCCGGATCAAACAACTCGCTCATCCGCTGGGGCGTACCTGCAGCACTGATTGTGGCCGCGCTCGGCGTCTGGTTTGGCCTCAACAGAGAAGCACCGCCCGTCACCGCCCCCGCGCCGGCACCTGTCGCAACACCACCAGCGACACCGCCAACGCCACCGATCGCAGCCCCCGTAACGCCGCCTTCAGCCATCCTGCTTGCCGAGAGTCCATCGGGCCGCTTTGATAAAACCGTTGTCGGCGACACATCCACGCTCGAGCTCCGGCTGCGTAACACCGGCCAGGCTCCGGCCGAACTCCAAAGCACACTCACCAACAACGCCCACGGCGGCTTTCGCATCATCGTAGACACCTGCGGAAAGTCACTGCGCGCAGGTGGCGGCTGCAGCTACACCATGGCCTTTGCGCCCACTCAGGCCGGGTCCCATCAGGCCGCGCTGCGCGTCAGCCAGGGCGCGGGCGAGCCGTTGCAGTGGCAACTATCCGGCGAGGCCGAAGCTGCGCCACCCTCTGCCCCACTGCCCACACCCGCGCCGCCGACGCCCGTGGCCACGCCATCACCCGCGCCAGCGCCGGCACCCAGGCCAGCCCCTGCCGCGCCGCGCATTCTCAGCCTCGACAGCCACGCCGAAGCCGGCGCGGCCAAGGTCTGCTATCGCGTCGAAAACAGCACGCAACTGACGCTCAGCCCCCGCCCAGGCGCGCTCGGCAACACCACGCGCGACTGCGTCACGGTGCCCCTGTCTGCGCCGGCCACACTGACGCTCACCGCCATCGGCCCCGGCGGCAGCGCGCGCCAAAGCGTCCTCGCTGCGCCAGAGAAAGCACCCGAACCGGCGCCTGTCGCATCCGGACACCCACAAGTCGGCGAAACCTGGATTTACCGCACGCGCGGCAAATGGGCCACCAGTCCGGCCCGAACACTACAATTCACCACCGATCGTGTGGACGGCACGACGGTGTACGAGAAGATGCGCATCCTCGAGCCCCAAAGCAGCCGCACCGTGCTGCGTCGCTCGCCGGGTACGCAGGCGACGCTCGTCGACTGGGGCGACATCGGCTGGGAGTTCAGCCCCTGGATGGCCGCATTCGACCCACCGACCAATTCCGGGCGCTGGCGCGGCATCAGCACGCCAACACTGGAAGGCCGCTGGGGCGACTGGAACACCGTCGCAAAAGTCGATGATCGCGAGCGGGTTCGCGTGCCTGCGGGCAGCTTCGACACCGTTCGCATCGAAGTCTGGAGCACCCGCTCAGCCACTGGCGGCTCTGCCATGCGCGACGTCGAGCCGGTCACCGTGCACTTCGACGTCTGGTACGCACCCGAGGCAAAGCGCTATGTAAAAATGGTGCGTACCACCAAAGCCCCGAGCAATGCCGAGATCGAAAAAGACACGTTTGAACTGATCGAAATCCGTGCGCCCTGATCGCTCGACAGCGGCGGCTGCGCGCGGCATCATGAACATCCAAACCGCCGGAACCACGCAGTGTTGATCCCGTTTTTTCTCCATCTTCGCCAGCACAAGCTGCCCGTCTCCACCAAGGAATTCCTGAGCTTGCTGGAAGGCCTTGAGCAACGCGTGTGCGGCCACTCGATCGACGATTTCTACGTCTTTTCGCGCACCTGCCTGGTGAAGGACGAAAGCCATTACGATCGCTTCGACAAGGCCTTCGGCAGCTACTTTTCGGGCGTGACCGAAATCCCCGGCCTCAACGTCGACCTGCCCGAAGACTGGCTCAAGGCACTGGCAACAAAACACCTGAGCGCGGCCGAAAAGGCGGCCCTCGAGAAGCTCGGCTGGGACAGTTTGATGGACGAGTTCCGCAAGCGTCTTGAAGAGCAAAAGGGGCGCCACCAGGGCGGCAGCAAATGGGTGGGCACCGGCGGCACCTCGCCGTTTGGCAACAACGGCTATCATCCGGAAGGCATTCGGGTCGGGGGCGACTCCGCCGGCAACCGCACCGCAGTGAAGGTGTGGGAGAAGCGCGAGTTTCGCAATCTGGACGACAGCGTCGAGATAGGCACCCGCAACATCAAGGTCGCGCTACGCCGATTGCGTCGCTTCGCGCGCGAGGGCGCGGTCGAAGAACTGGACCTGGACAAGACCATCTCAGCCACGGCCCGCAACGCCGGCTGGCTGGATCTGCACATGCGGCCAGAGCGCCACAATGCTGTCAAAGTGCTGATGTTCTTCGACGTGGGCGGTTCGATGGACGACCACATCAAGGTCTGCGAAGAGCTCTTTTCGGCCAGCCGCACCGAGTTCAAGCATCTGGAGTATTTCTACTTTCACAACTGCGTCTACGACTACGTCTGGCGCGACGGACATCGCCGCCACGCGGAACGCACGCCGACCATGGACGTGATCCACACCTATGGGCCGGACTACAAACTGATTTTCGTCGGCGACGCGACGATGAGCCCCTACGAAATCATCCAGCCCGGCGGCGCCATCGAATACTTGAACGAAGAGCCCGGCGCCGACTGGCTGCGACGGCTGCTCGAAACCTACCCCTCGGCGGCCTGGCTCAACCCGGAGCCCGAACGCCTGTGGGAATACCGCCAGTCGATCCGCATCATCCGCGACATCGTCGGGCAAGAGCGCATGTATCCGCTCACACTGGACGGACTGAGCCGGGCCATCAGCGCCCTATCGAAGAAGCGCTGACCCCGTTCAGCTGCCCAACCAGCCCTGGCGCAATCGCTTGACGGTGGCGCTGGGCCGCGCCAGCGCTTCGAGCCGGATCGTGCTGTCACCGGCATCGAGCACAAGGTCAAAGCACATCAACTCATCGCGACGGAAGGCGTGAATCCGCGCCGTGCTGCCCACTGCACGCCGCGCCAGCATGGGCGCCAGCGTCTCGGCGGTGAGCTTCAGATCATCCATGGCAATCAAGGTGTCACCCGCAGATAGCCCGGCGCGATGCGCTGCCGAGCCCTCGTGCACCACCGACAGCACCGCCGGCCCGGTGGTCGCGCCGAGCCGGGCGCCAAGCGACGGCGCCTCGGCCACCTCGACCTGCATCTTCACACCGAATTTTTTCAGCCAGCGATCGAGCGGCACGTCCTCGGCAGCGCTGACCGCCTTGCGCAGCCAGCGCGCTGCGGCCGAACCGCCCACGGACTTCACCATGGCGAATACCAGGTCCTCCGTAACGCCGACATTCGTCTGGCCGTGCGCGTGCCACAAGGCCCGCATCACATCATCGAGGCTCTTCGCCCCCTCGCGATAAGAACGTATCTGCAAATCCAGCACGAGAGCGATCAAGGCGCCCTTGCTGTAATAACTGACGATCGCGTTAGCTGCGTTTTCATCCTGACGGTAGAACTTGGTCCAGGCGTCGAAGGATGACTCAGCCACGCTCTGCTTGAGCCGCCCCGCGCCACGCTGGACCTGGGTGATGCTCTTGCCGACGAGTTTGAGATAGTCCGCCATCGACAGGACGCCACTGCGCACCAGCGCCAAGTCATCGTAGTAGGAGGTGAAGCCCTCGAACAACCACAACAAGGGCGTGTGGCTCTCACGCGACAAATCGTAGGGGATGAAGGCCGCCGGCCGGATACGCTTGACGTTCCAGCTATGGAAATACTCATGGCTGCACAGGCCGAGAAAGCGCTGATACCCCTCGGTCTGCTCACCCATGCCATGAAACGGCAAATCATCCCGGCGCGTCAGCAAGGCGGTCGACGCCCGGTGCTCAAGCCCGCCGTAGCCGTCGCCCACCACCATGGTCAGAAACAGGTAGCGTGACATGGGCGGCGGCGCACCGAACAGATCGATCTGCCACTGGCAGACCTGCGCCAAGTCCTTGCACAGCCGCGCCAGATCGCAATCATGCCGTCCAATCAGCACGATCTCATGCACCACACCACCGGCCTCAAAGCTCGCCAGAGTGAAGTCCCCCATCTCAACCGGATGGTCGATCAACTCATCGTAGTTGTTGGCTTCATAGCAGCCAAAGCCATGCCGGTGCGCCGCGCCGTCAAGCCCGATCGCTTCGCGCATGGCCGTCGCGACACGCCAGTTGCCGATCGCGCCGTCGGGCGGCGGAAGAATCTCAAGCAGGCAGGGTTGTTCGGTCTGGCCTTCAACAGCGAGGAATACGCTGGTGCCGTTGAAGAAGCCATGTGTTTGATCCAGATGGGCGGTGCGCACCGATAAATCCCACGCATACACGGTGTAAGTCACCCGCAGCACAGCCCCACTCGCCACCGGCGCAGCCTGCCAGGTGTGCTTGTCGCGCTTTTCCAGTACGACCGGCGATCCGTCCGACTCGGCCGAGATGCTGACAATGTTTCGCGCGAAATCACGAATCATGTAGCTGCCGGGAATCCAGGCCGGCAAGGACAGCCGTTGCCCCTCAGCCGCTGGCGAGGCGATCTCGCAGATCACTGAAAACACATGGGCGGCGAGATCAGCGGGCTGGATGGAATAGCGAATCGGAGCGGCAGTCATACGTGAATCCTGAAAGCAACGAAAAGGATCGGAGGCAGATGGAAAAATGGCCGGCAAAGGCCGGCCATTCGTGTCACACAACAGCGATCAGGCCGCCGGTGCAGGCGCCGTCGGTGCGGCGTCCGGCGAGTCATCGCCTGGCCGGGTCGGCGGAACCGCGGCCGGCTTGGGCGCGCGCGGTGCGCGGCCATCCATGATGTCGTCCAGTTGGTCGGCGTCCAGCGTTTCCCACTCGAGCAATGCCTGAGTCATTGCCTCAACCTTGTCGGAGTTGGCTTCGATCAGGCCACGTGCAATCGCATATTGCTGGTCAAGAATGCGGCGAATCTCGGCATCGACCTTCTGCATCGTCGATTCGGACACATTTTTGTGCGTCGTCACCTGACGACCCAGGAAAATCTCGCCGTCTTCCTCGCCATACACCATCGGGCCGAGCACATCGGACATGCCCCACTGCGTCACCATGCGGCGGGCCAGGTCGGTCGCACGCTGGAAGTCATTCGACGCACCGGTGGTCATCTGCTTCATGAAGATTTCTTCGGCAATACGGCCACCGAACAGCACGGCAATGGTCTGCTGCAGACGCTCACGATCCTGACTGTAGCGATCTTCAGCCGGCAGTTGCATGGTCACACCCAGCGCACGACCACGCGGAATGATCGTGACCTTGTGCACCGGATCGGTCTTGTCGAGCAGCTTGGCAACCACGGCGTGACCCGACTCGTGATAGGCCGTGTTACGGCGCTCTTCTTCGGGCATGACGACAGAGCGGCGTGCCGCACCCATCATGATCTTGTCTTTGGCGTTCTCGAAGTCATCCATATCGACGAGGCGCTTGCTGGCCCGCGCCGCGAACAAGGCCGCTTCGTTGACCAGGTTGGCCAGGTCAGCACCGGCAAAGCCCGGCGTACCACGTGCCAGCACCATCGGCTCAACATCAGGTGCGATCGGCACCTTGCGCATGTGGACGCGCAGGATCTGCTCACGCCCGCGGATATCCGGCAGCGGCACCACCACCTGGCGGTCAAAACGACCAGGACGCAGCAGTGCCGGGTCCAGCACGTCAGGACGGTTGGTCGCAGCAATGACGATCACGCCACTGGAGCCTTCAAAACCGTCCATCTCAACCAGCAGCTGGTTCAGTGTCTGTTCGCGTTCATCGTTGCCACCGCCCATACCGGCGCCACGCTGGCGACCGACTGCGTCGATTTCATCGATGAAGATGATGCACGGTGCCTGCTTCTTGGCCTGTTCGAACATGTCACGCACACGCGCTGCGCCGACACCGACGAACATTTCAACGAAATCAGAGCCCGAAATACTGAAGAACGGCACCTTGGCTTCGCCGGCAATCGCCTTGGCGAGCAGGGTCTTACCCGTACCCGGAGAACCCACCATCAGCACGCCGCGCGGAATGCGCCCGCCGAGCTTCTGGAATTTGGAGGGGTCGCGCAGGAAGTCGACCAGTTCGGACACCTCTTCCTTGGCTTCATCGCAACCGGCCACGTCGGCGAAGTTGACCGTATTGGCACTCTCGTCGAGCATCCGCGCCTTCGACTTACCGAAGGAAAACGCACCGCCTCGCCCACCGCCCTGCATCTGACGCATGAAGAAAATCCACACGCCGATCAGGAGCAGCATCGGGAACCACGACACGAAAATGCTGGCCAGGAAGGATTGCTCCTCTTCCGGCTTGCCTGCCGTGACATTCACCCCGTAGCGCATCAGGTCGGAGACCATCCACAGGTCTTGCGTACCCGGCGTATAGACGACAATGTTCCGTCCGTCCTGCGTCGTGGCGCGCACCACGCGACCGTCAATCAGGACTTTGGTGATTTTGCCGGCCTTCGCTTCCTGCATGAACTGCGAATACTCCATCGTATTCTGCGAAAGCTGCTGTTTGTTGAACTGGTTAAAGACCGTCATCAAAACGACGCCGATCACCATCCAGATCGCCAGATTCTTGAAGAGATTATTCAACGCGACTTCCTTGATCGCCCGGCAGGGGCACTAGTGATGCAGACCCATTCTATGGGTGAACGTTCCCACAGGCAAAACAAACCCCGCTTGCCTGTCCCTAATCGGCCGTTTTGACGCCCAGCCCCAACAAATAGACTTCTGAACTACGGTCCCGAGATGCCGCGGGTTTTCGAACAACAACCGAGCGAAAAGCGGCCTGCATGGCGCGCCGGAACTCATCGAAACCGCTGCCCTGAAACACCTTGACCAGGAAATTACCCCCGGGGGTCAGGTTGTTAACCGCGAAATCGAGCGCCAGCTCGCACAGGCCGATTGAACGTGCCTGATCCGCAGCACCGATACCAGATACATTGGGGGCCATATCCGATAAAACAAGATCGACCGGACGGCCATCGAGCGTTGCCTCAAGCTCACGCAACACTGCGAGATCCTGAAAGTCGCCCTGAATGAAAGTCACGCGCGGCATGCCGAGGACTTCGAGCAAGTCGAGCGCAATCACACGACCGCCATCACCCACTTTTTGCGCCGCCACCTGACTCCATGAACCCGGCGCCGCGCCCAGATCGACCACGACCATGCCCGGCCGGATCAGTTTGTCCTTTTCATCAATCTCAAGAAGCTTGTACGCGGCGCGGGCACGATAGCCCGCAGCCCGTGCCTGCTGTACATATGTGTCGTTGAGATGCTCGCGCATCCACGCCTTGCTGGTCTTGCTACGCTTCATAGGAGTAGAATCGCGTCCTTTTCCCCAAACGGATCAATCACATGACTGACCTCACGCCCGTCCAGCGACGTGCTCTTCGCGCCCGCGCCCACCACCTGAATCCGGTGGTCAGTGTTGCGGGCAACGGGTTGAGCCCCTCGGTGCTGGCAGAAATCAATCACAACCTGACCGCCCACGAACTGATCAAGGTCCGTGTCTATGGCGAAGATCGCGATGCCCGCGAGCAACTCATGGCCGAAATCTGCAAACAGACCAGTGCGGCCAGCGTTCAGCATATCGGAAATATCCTCGTGCTCTGGCGTGAAGCCCCGGCCGAAGAAAAGCCGGCAGTCGAAGTCAAGAAGCGCGCTCCGCGTGCAACGACCGCCAAACCGAAGGCACGTCCTGCTTCCACCCGCGACACGGGTGCAAACCGCGGCAAACCCGCAGCCCGCACCAATACGCCCCGTCGCCAGTCACGTGGCTGAGCGCGCTGGCGCGTCCGCGGCAATGCCCTCGGGCACCGCGGCGCGCCAGACAGCCAGCACACCGAGCAGGCTCTGACACAGATACAGCACACTGGCAATGCCATGCCACATGGCAAAGCGCTCTTGTTGCGCCCCGGCCATGACGGCACCGCCGCCTGCTTCTGCCTTGACGGCGGCGATCATCGGGTCGATGACAAATTGCCCGACACACACCAGCAGCAGCATTCCGACAATACAGATCACCACAACACGCGGCAGCGGCGAGGCATGACCGCGGGAATACTGCAAAACGAGCAGGCCCGCGCCACACACCAGACCCAGCCAGGCTACGTTCTCAAACAGCTTGCCGGCGAGTGATCCGGCCAGTACCGGGTTGTCGAGTGCGCCAAACAGGACAGGCACGACCAGATACGCCACCGCCCACATCGCACCGACCCAGAGTGTCAGGATCAGGCGTTGCAGGCGGGCGACGGTAAAAGTCATCAAATGGCTCAGATGTAGCGGACGTCGATGATTTCGTACTCGCGCACACCACCCGGCGCCTGCACTTCGGCCACATCGCCGGCGTACTTGCCAATCAAGGCACGTGCGATCGGCGAACTGATCGAGATCTTGCCCAGCTTGATGTCGGCTTCGTCGTCGCCGACGATCTGGTAGGTCACGGCGCTTTCATTTTCGAGGTCTTCGAGTTCGATGGTTGCGCCAAACACGCAGCGGCCATCGGCGTCGAGCACGGTGGGGTCGATGATCTGCGCCATCGAAAGCTTGCCTTCAACTTCCTTGATGCGCCCTTCCACGAATCCCTGGCGCTCTTTGGCAGCGTCGTACTCGGCGTTTTCCGACAAGTCGCCATGCGAGCGCGCCTCGGCAATCGCCGCGATGACGTTCGGACGCTCGACAGTCTTGAGTTGATGCAGTTCTTGCCGGAGCAACTCGGCTCCGGTCACGGTCAAAGGAATCTTGTTCATTGTCTTAGCTCAGTTCCGCGTGCAGAGTCTGCAGCGCGTATACCTCCAGTTGATTCAGATGACGCAAACCCATGCAGGCGGCGCGGGCGCCTTCTGCCGTGGTGTAGACCGTCACTTTGGCCGCCAGCGCACTGGTGCGAATCGAGCGCGAGTCGGTCACTGCCTGACGACGCTCTTCCACCGTGTTGATGACCAGCGAAATTTCGTTGTTTTTGATCATGTCCACAATGTGCGGACGACCTTCGTTGACCTTGTTCACCGCAGCGACCGGAATCCCTGCCGCTTCGATCGCAGAAGCCGTGCCGCGCGTTGCGACCAGACCGAAGCCGAGCTCGTGCAACTGGCGGGCAACATCCACGGCAGCCGGACGATCGGTCGGCTTGACGCTGATGAAGGCCGTGCCGCCCTGCGGAAGTTTGACGCCGGCGGCAATCTGGGACTTCACGAAAGCTTCGGCAAAAGTGTGGCCAACGCCCATCACTTCGCCAGTGGACTTCATCTCTGGCCCAAGAATGGTGTCAACACCCGGGAACTTGTTGAACGGGAACACCGCTTCCTTGACCGAGTAATACGGCGGCACGATCTCACCGGTGATGCCCTGATCCGCCAGCGAACGCCCCGCCATGCAGCGTGCCGCGATTTTCGCCAGTTGCAACGAGCACGCCTTGGACACGAACGGCACCGTGCGCGAAGCACGCGGGTTCACTTCAAGCACGTAGACCACCGCGGCATCGCCCTCGCCCTGGATGGCGAACTGGACGTTCATCAGACCACACACCTTGAGCGCCTTGGCCATCGCAGCGGTCTGACGACGCAGTTCGTCCTGCAAATCAGCAGGCAAGGAATACGGCGGCAACGAGCACGCTGAGTCGCCCGAGTGCACGCCGGCCTGCTCGATGTGTTCCATGATGCCGCCGATGATCACCTGGTCGCCATCGGACAGCGCGTCGACGTCGATTTCGATTGCGTCGTTCAAGAAGCGATCGAGCAGCACCGGGGACTCGTTGGAGACCTTGACGGCCTCGCGCATGTAGCGCTCGAGCTCTTTTTGCTCGTGCACGATTTCCATCGCGCGACCACCGAGCACATAGGACGGGCGCACCACCAGCGGATAACCGATTTCGGCCGCAAGGCGAACGGCCGCTTCCGGCGTACGCGCCGTGCGGTTGGGCGGTTGCTTGAGGCCCAGATCGTTGAGCAGCTTCTGGAAGCGCTCGCGGTCTTCGGCCGCATCGATCATGTCCGGGCTGGTGCCGATGATCGGCACGCCATTGGCCTCCAGCGCACGCGCCCGCTTGAGCGGAGTCTGGCCACCGAACTGAACAATGACGCCCTCGGGCTGCTCGATGTGCACGATCTCGAGCACGTCTTCGAGCGTGATCGGCTCGAAGTAGAGGCGATCGGAGGTGTCGTAGTCGGTCGATACGGTTTCCGGGTTGCAGTTGACCATGATGGTCTCGTACCCGTCTTCGCGCAGCGCCAGCGCGGCATGCACGCAGCAATAGTCAAACTCGATGCCCTGACCGATGCGGTTCGGACCGCCGCCGAGCACCATGATCTTGCGACGTCCGGTCGGCGCCGCTTCGCACTCTTCCTCGTAGGTCGAGTACATGTAGGCCGTGGAGGTCGAAAACTCGGCCGCGCAGGTATCGACGCGCTTGTACACCGGGCGCACACCGAGGGCGTGGCGATGCAGGCGTACGGCAGTTTCGTCGGTGGCCAGCAGCTTGGACAGACGGCGATCGGAGAAGCCCTTACGCTTGAGCGCGCGGATCTGATCGGCTTCGAGGCGCTTGAGCGAACGGCCGCCCAGCGACTTCTCGGTCAGCACGATGTCTTCGATCTGCGCCAGGAACCACGGGTCGATCTTGGTGAGCTTGAACACCTCATCCAGGGTCATGTCTTCGCGGAAGGCCTGACCCACGTACCAGATGCGCTGTGCGCCGGGATAGGCCAGCTCGCGCTCGAGCTCGTCCTGATCGGCTTCGATTTCGTCCAGGCCGTACACGCCCACTTCCAGGCCGCGCAGGGCTTTCTGGAAGGATTCCTGGAAGCTGCGACCGATCGCCATCACCTCGCCCACCGACTTCATCTGCGTCGTCAGGCGCGCATTGGCGGTCGGGAACTTCTCGAAGGCAAAACGCGGAATCTTGGTGACCACATAGTCGATCGACGGCTCGAAGGACGCCGGGGTGGCACCGCCGGTGATGTCGTTCTTCAACTCGTCGAGCGTGAAGCCGACCGCCAGCTTGGCCGCGACCTTGGCGATCGGGAAGCCGGTCGCCTTGGACGCCAGCGCGGAAGAACGCGACACGCGCGGGTTCATCTCGATGACGATCATGCGGCCGTCGTCGGGGTTGATGGCGAACTGAACGTTCGAGCCACCGGTATCGACCCCGATCTCTCGCAGGACGGCGATCGAAGCATTACGCAGGATCTGGTATTCCTTGTCGGTCAGCGTCTGCGCCGGTGCGACGGTAATCGAGTCACCAGTGTGCACGCCCATCGGGTCGAGGTTTTCGATCGAGCACACGATGATGCAGTTGTCCGCGGTATCGCGAACGACTTCCATCTCGAACTCTTTCCAGCCGATCAGCGATTCTTCAATCAGCAGTTCGTTGGTCGGGCTGGCCTCGAGGCCGCCCTTGCAGATATCGATGAACTCTTCGTTGTTGTAGGCAATGCCGCCGCCACTGCCGCCCATCGTGAAGGACGGGCGAATGATGACGGGGAAGCCGATGCCGGCCTGAACCTGATAGGCCTCTTCGATCGAGTGGGCAATGCCCGAGCGCGCAGAGCCGAGACCGATCTTGGTCATCGCCTGCTTGAACTTTTCGCGGTCTTCGGCCTTGTCGATGGCCTCGCGCTTGGCGCCGATCAGCTCAACCTTGTACTTTTCGAGCACGCCGTGCTTGGCCAGATCGAGCGCGCAGTTCAGTGCAGTCTGCCCGCCCATGGTCGGCAGAATCGCGTCAGGGCGCTCTTTTTCGATGATGCGCTCAACCACCTGCCAGGTGATCGGCTCGATGTAGGTG
>JBFIJC010000055.1:0-16149 GCA_041600915.1 Nitrogeniibacter sp. | reverse complement strand
GCCCAAGCACCCACCGGCGAAGCAGCCACGGAAACGCAAACACGACCCAGAACACCACCGACACCAGCAAAATGGGGAGCAAGACACTTGCAGTAAGCACGCCCGCCCACAAGCCGGAAAATACCGACAACAGAACGACCAACACGCCGATGCCGGCACCGTAAGCGATGCGCCCCGTCGAAGACCACCCAGCCAGAGCGCCCCACTCCCAACCCGCGAGTGCGGCAATGATCGCAACAAAGGCAATCCAGGCTTGCGTAGAAAATGAGGTCAGAGCGACCGACAACACCGCCAACATGACGATGGCGGTCAGTATGCGCGCCTTAAGCACGTGAGCCGCCCTCGGCGCCCTTCTGGGCAGCCGTATCGAGCTGCTCGCTGGTGCGACCAAAGCGACGCTCGCGCTGGCGGTAGGAACTCAGCGCGGCATCCAGCGCCTCATCGCCAAAATCTGGCCACAAGGTGTCGGTAAAGTAGAGTTCGGTATAAGCGAGTTGCCAGAGCAGAAAGTTGCTGATGCGCTTTTCACCGCCGGTGCGAATGAACAGATCCGGCTCCGGCGCAAAAGCCATCGACAGATACGGCTCCAGCGCCTCTTCGGTGATGTCAGCCGTTGGGCCGGCATCGGCAACCAACTGGCGGACTCCCTGGAGAATGTCCCAGCGGCCACCGTAATTGGCTGCGATGGTGAGATTCAGGCGGGTGTTGTTCTCGGTCAGCGCTTCGGCATCGCGAATCATCGCGACCAGCTCGTCGTCGAAGCGACTCAGGTCGCCAATCACACGGAAGCGGATTTCGTTCTCATGAATTCGCTCAATCTCTTTTTTGAGTGAACGCATGAAAAGCTGCATGAGAAACGAGACTTCATCAGCCGGTCGCCGCCAGTTTTCGGAACTGAAGGCAAACAAGGTCAGATGGGAGATGTTCCGCTCGATGCAGCTGCGAATGGTCGCGCGAACGGTTTCGACACCGCGCACATGGCCTGCCACGCGCGGCAAAAACCGCTTGCGGGCCCAGCGACCGTTGCCGTCCATGATGATGGCGACATGGCGCGGGCCCTCTTCACGCTCCGGAATGGCGCGAGTCGAACTGGCGAATTTGGATGTTGCCATCCGGAACGGGAGATCCAGGTTAGAGCGGCGCTAGGCCAGGCTCAAACCTGCATCATGTCCTGTTCTTTTTGCACCAGGAGTGCATCCACCTCGGCAATGTACTTGTCGGTCAGCTTCTGGATCTCGTCCTGACCACGACGCTCTTCATCTTCCGAAATCAGCTTGTCCTTCAGGGCGTCTTTCATCGAGCTGTTGGCATCACGACGAAGATTGCGGATGGCCACCTTGGCGCCCTCACCTTCCTGCTTGACCACTTTGATCAGATCGCGACGACGCTCTTCGGTCAGCATCGGCATCGGCACGCGAATCGTTTCGCCCATCGAAGCGGGATTCAAACCAAGATCAGAGTCACGAATCGCTTTCTCGACCTTGCCGACCATGTTCTTTTCCCACGGCTGAACGCCGATCGTACGGGCGTCGACCAGGGTCACGTTGGCCACCTGATTCACCGGCACCATGCTGCCGTAGTAGTCGACCATGACGTGGTCAAGCAAACCGGTGTGCGCACGACCGGTGCGGATCTTTCCGAGGTCAGTATTCAGCGCTTCCACCGATTTCTTCATCTTCTTTTCGGCAGTGGATTTCAGTTCAGAGATCATGTCGACGTCCTCAGCAGTAGACCAGCGTGCCCTCATCTTCACCCATCACAACGCGCTTGAGCGCGCCGGGCTTGAAGATGCTGAACACATTGAGCGGCAATTTCTGATCGCGGCAAAGCGCAAAAGCGGTGGCGTCCATCACCCGCAGATCGCGGCTGATCGCCTCGTCAAAGCTGATCCGGTGGAAACGCTCCGCCGTCGGATCGAGTTTCGGGTCGGCCGTATAAATACCGTCAACCTTGGTCGCCTTGAGCACGATCTGCGCACCGATCTCGGCACCACGCAGCGCCGCAGCAGTATCGGTGGTGAAAAACGGATTGCCGGTGCCCGCACCAAAAATGACCACACGGCCATTTTCGAGATAGCGGATCGCCTTGCCCCGGATATAGGGCTCGACGACCTGCTCGATATTCAGTGCTGACTGCACGCGTGCCACCACACCGGCGGCACGCATGGCATCAGCCAGCGCCATGGCATTCATGACCGTTGCCAGCATCCCCATGTAATCGGCAGTTGCCCGATCCATGCCCGACGCCGCTCCAGCCATGCCACGGAAAATGTTGCCTCCGCCGATGACCACCCCAATCTGCACACCCATTCGGGCGACTTCTGCCACTTCGCCCACAATCCGGGAGACGACGTCGGGATTGATGCCATAGGCATCGTCACCCATCAGGGCCTCACCGGAGAGCTTCAGCAGGATGCGCTGATACGCAGGGGTTGTCATGCAGCAGTTCTCCAGCGATTACTTCTTTGCAGCAGCCGCGGCAGCCTGAGCAGCCACTTCTGCGGCGAAGTCATCAACTTTCTTTTCGATGCCTTCGCCCACGATGAACAGCACGAAGCTGCCAACCGATGCATTTTTGGATTTCAGCAGCGCCTCGACCGTCAGCTTGTCGTTCTTGACGAACGGCTGGCCGAGCAGCGTCACTTCCTTGAGGAACTTCTGGACCGTACCTTCAACCATCTTGGCGACGATGTCGGCCGGCTTGCCCGACTCGGCAGCCTTTTCGGTTGCGATGCGACGCTCGGTCTCGATCAGCTCGGCAGACACCTGGTCGCTCGACAGCGCCTTCGGCTTGCCAGCAGCAATGTGCATCGCCAGATCGCGACCCAGCTCTTCGTCACCGCCGGTCACATCGATCAGCACGCCGATCTTGGAACCGCCGTGGATGTAGCTGGACACAGCGCCTTCGGTTTGAATGCGCGCAAAACGGCGGATCGACATGTTTTCGCCGACCTTGCCAACCAGCGCGGTGCGAACGGTCTCGACCGTCTGACCGCCGATTTCCAGCGCCGACAGTGCCGCCACGTCGGCCGGATTCTGCTTGGCCACCATCTCGGCCAGCTTTGCGCCCAGCGCGAGGAAATCGTCGTTCTTGGCGACGAAGTCGGTTTCGCAGTTCAGCTCAATCATGGCTGCCAGCTTGCCGTCCTCGGCAATCCAGGTCGCCACGATGCCTTCCGCCGTCACGCGGCTGGCCGCCTTGCTGGCCTTGTTGCCCAATTTAACGCGAAGAATCTCTTCTGCCTTGGCCAGGTCGCCCTCTGCCTCGGTCAGCGCCTTCTTGCACTCCATCATCGGCGCGTCGGTCTTCTCGCGAAGCTCTTTCACCATGCCTGCGGTAATTGCCGCCATGCTTACTCCTGAATTCTTTAGTTGATCAGTGGGGGTGCGAGACTCAGCCCTGGGCTTCGTCGGCGGCGCCGTCTTCCACTTCGATAAACTCGTCACCACCAGCGGCCACGATCTCTTGCATGGCCTGGCTACGACCTTCGATCACTGCATCGGCTGCGCCACGAGCAAACAGACGGATTGCACGGCTCGAGTCGTCGTTACCCGGGATCACGAAATCAACGCCTTCGGGCGAGTGGTTGGTATCAACCACAGCCACGATTGGGATGCCCAGCTTGCGGGTCTCGGTGATGGCGATTTTGTGATAGCCAACGTCGACCACGAAAATTGCGTCCGGCAGACCGCCCATATCCTTGATGCCGCCAATACTCTTGCGCAGCTTCTCGATTTCGCGGGTCGTCATCAGCGCTTCTTTCTTGGACAGACGCTCGATGGAACCATCTTCCACCATGGCTTCCATGTCCTTCAGGCGCTTGATCGACTGACGCACCGTCTTGAAGTTGGTCAGCATGCCGCCGAGCCAGCGCTCATCAACATAAGGCATGCCAGCACGCTGAGCTTCTTCGGCGATGATTTCGCGCGCCTGACGCTTGGTGCTCACAAACAGAACGGTGCCCTTGTTGGACGACAGCTTGCGAATGAAGTCCATCGCTTCGCGGTACTTGACCATCGTCTTTTCGAGGTTGACGATGTGAATCTTGTTGCGATGGCCGAAGATGTACGGGGCCATGCGGGGGTTCCAGAAACGGGTCTGGTGACCGAAGTGAACGCCAGCTTCAAGCATTTGGCGCATCGTAACGTTAGACATTGTGTTGCTCCTAAAGGGTTAAACCTCCGCCCGGACGCAAGCTCTCGCCTGCTGCTGCCCGCCATGCGGACAGACCCTTTCCGGTGTAAAGCCGGGCGTGTGGATTTGTCTTGCAAGATCACCGCGATCAAGCAAGCTCGCAAGTATAGCAGTGCAACATGACAGCGCTCAAGCGCATCCACACGCTGTTTTGTGGCGCAAGTTTGCTGGCGGCTTCGCCATGCGATAGCCTTTCGCCTTTACCGACCCCAGTACGGCTCATTCAAGCATGACCATCGACATCAAGAATTCAGAAGACATCCAGCGCATGCGCGTCGCCGGCCGACTGGCCTCCGAGGTGCTCGACTTCATTACGCCCCACGTCAAACCGGGTGTCACGACGGATGAACTCGATAGGCTTTGCCACGACTACATCGTCAATGTGCAAAAGGCCATACCAGCGCCGCTGAACTACGCCCCCTCGGGTTACTCGCCCTACCCCAAGTCGATCTGCACCTCGATCAATCATCAGGTTTGCCACGGCGTGCCGGGCGACAAGGCCCTGAAAAAAGGCGACATCGTCAACATCGACATCACTGTCATCAAAGACGGCTACCACGGCGACACCAGCCGGATGTTCGAGGTTGGCGCGGGCGTGTCCATTCTGGCCAAGCGGCTGTGCCAGGTCACCTACGAATGCATGTGGCTGGGCATCGCCATGGTGAAGCCAGGCGCCCGTCTCGGTGACATTGGTGCGGCGATTCAGAAATACGCAGAAGAAAACGGTTTTTCGGTGGTGCGCGAATTCTGCGGCCACGGCATCGGCAAGAAATTCCACGAAGATCCGCAGGTGCTGCACTACGGCCGCGCCGGCACCGGCCTCGAATTGAAGGCGGGCATGACCTTCACCATCGAGCCGATGATCAACGCAGGCAAAGCGGCCATCTCGGAACTGCCCGATGGCTGGACCATCGTGACAAAAGACCGCAGCCTCTCGGCACAATGGGAGCACACCATTCTGGTGACCGAATCCGGCGTTGAAGTGCTGACAGTGTCCGATGGCACCCCCGCCCGCCCGTCCGTGGTTGATTCGCTGCTGCCATGAGCACCGCCCCCGCCGTCACACCCACCCGCACAGCAATCGCCGCCGTCCGCGACACCGTCCGCAACGGCGAAAAGAAACTCGCTGCCAGTTATCTTGAGCGCCCGCTGACCGGTTCTTACCTGAAGGGGCGCACAAGCCTGGTGGACGGCGCGATCAAGTCGCTCTGGCGAAGTTTCGCTGTGCCTGCCGACATCGCACTGATCGCCACCGGCGGCTACGGTCGGGGCGAACTGCACCCCTACTCCGACATCGACCTGCTGATCCTGCTGCCCGACACCATCTCGGCAGAGAGCGAGTCCCGGCTGACCGGCTTTGTGGGCGCGCTCTGGGACATTGGCCTGCACATCGGCCACAGCGTTCGCACCATCGATGAGTGTGTCGAAGCCGCACGCAACGATGTCACCATCCAGACCAATCTGCTCGAAAAACGGCTGCTGGCGGGCCCCCGCGCACGCTTCGAACAACTCGACAAGCAGTTGTTCGCCGAACTCGATGCCGCCACTTTTTTTGCCGCCAAGCAGCGCGAGCAGGAACAACGCTACGCGCGCTATCAGGACAGCCCTTATGCCCTCGAGCCGAATTGCAAGGAAAGTCCCGGCGGCCTGAGGGACCTGCAGGTGCTCGGCTGGGTCGCCCGCGCAGCCGGACTGGGCAAAAGCTGGCGCGATCTCGCCCGCCGGCGCCTGATTACCGCCGACGAAGCCAATGATCTGCGCTCGGCCGAGCGCTTTTTGCAGCATGTGCGTATTCGTCTGCACCTGCTTGCCGGGCGCGCCGAAGACCGGCTGCTGTTTGACCATCAGGAGAACCTGGCCAAGGCCTTTGGCATCAAGGCAACGGCGGGCAAGCGTGCCGCCGAAGTGCTGATGCAGCGCTATTACCTCTCGGCCAAGAAGGTCACGCAGCTCAACACCCTGTTATCGCTGAACTATCGCGATGAATTCTTCGAGCAGGATCGCGCCGCCCCCATCTTTATCAACGAGCACTTCCAAAGCGTGCGCGACCTGCTGGACATCCGGCAAGACGATCTTTTTGAGCAGCTGCCCGGCGCCATGTTCGACGCGTTTGCATTGCTGCAGCAGCGCTCGGAACTCACCGGCATGACCGCGCGCACGCTGCGCGCACTGTGGATCAATCGCCGACGGATCAACGCCCGCTTCCGCGCTGACCCCGAAAACCGGGCGCGCTTCATTTCGCTGCTCAAGGCACGGCGCGGCATCGTGCATACCTTCCGGCGAATGAACCAGTACGGCATTCTGAGCAACTACCTGCCGCCCTGGCGCAAGATCTCGTGCCAGATGCAGCACGACTTGTTTCATGTCTATACCGTCGACCAGCACACCATGATGGTGCTGCGCAATCTGCGACGCTTCACCATGGGCGAGCATGCGCATGAATACCCGCTCATGACGCGCCTGATGCTGAGCTACCAGGACCACTGGCTGCTCTATGTCGCCTCCTTGTTTCACGACATCGCCAAAGGGCGCGGTGGCGACCACTCCAAGCTCGGCATGATTGATGCGCGGAATTTTTGCGAACAGCACCTGCTCGCGCCCGAAGAGACCGGGTTAGTAGAGTGGCTGGTCGAAAATCACCTCGTGATGTCGCACGTGGCGCAAAAAGAAGACATCACCGACCCCGATGTGGTCGAACGCTTCGCCGAACGCGTGGGCACTGAAGAGCGTCTCGTCGCGCTCTACCTGCTCACGCATGCAGACATCCGCGGCACCAGCCCAAAGGTCTGGAACGGCTGGAAAGCGCGCCTGCTCGAAGACTTGTTTCATGCCACCCAGCGACTGCTGCGCGGTGCCTCCGCCATCGAGGCACTGGGGCTGGATGAGCGCCAACAGGACGCGGCGCGAATCCTGCGCTACTTCGGCCTGCGCCCGGGCACCGAAGACGCGCTGTGGGCGAAACTGGACTCGGTGTATTTCATGCGGCACTCAGCCGACGAGATCGCCTGGCACACACGCCACCTGTATCACCGTCCGGACAGCCCTGAGCCGGTGGTCAAAGCGCGTCTGAGCGAAGGCGGCGAAAGCCTGCAAGTCATGATTTTTACGCAAGACCAGCGCGATCTGTTCAAGCGCCTGTGCGGATTCTTCGGCAAGCTCGGCTACACCATTCTTGATGCCAAGGTGCACACCACGCGGCACAATTTCGCGCTCGACAGCTTCGTGCTGCAAAACCCGGGCGGCGACGCGCACTATCGCGAGCACATTGCGCTGATCGAACACGAACTGATCACGCGACTGACCACCGACGCACCGATCGACCGTCCGACCGACACGCGGCTCTCGCGCAAGGTAAGGCACTTCCCGGTGGCGCCCGCCGTCAAGCTGCGCCCGGACGACAGCGGCAAGCATTACATCCTGACCCTCACCGCCGCCGATCGCCCCGGTTTGCTGTTCGACATCGCAGAGGCACTGGCCCACCACGAAGTTTCGGTGCTGGCGGCCAAGATCTCGACCCTGGGCGAACGCGTCGAAGACACCTTCCTGGTCACCGGGCGCGGGCTGTCAAATGACGCCCACGCCTTGAAAGTCGAGCGGGATCTGGCCGACAAGCTGAGGATCTAAACCTCAGATTCAGCCAAAGCGCACTCAGGCATCCTCGACACACAAGCTGTCGAGGATGCAGCGCACCCGCAGCATCGACTCGTGTAATACCACTTCGATACTGTCAAAGCTGATGCCCTGCTCACTGGACGCGCGGCCGGCGGCGAAGTTCGCCACCACGTTGATCGCCGCATAAGGAAGTTCCAGCTCCCGCGCCAGCACGGCCTCGGGCATGCCGGTCATGCCGACCAGGTCGGCACCGTCGCGCTCCAGGCGGTTGATCTCGGCAGCCGTCTCCAGTCGCGGCCCCTGCGTCGTGGCATAGACGCCCCCGTCATGCACCGCCTGACCCGCCGCAGCCGCGGCCCGCAGCAAGCGCTGGCGCAAAGCGGCATCGTAAGGATGGGTGAAATCCACATGGTGGACCGGCTGATCCAGCGCATCGAAATAGGTGCTCTTGCGGCCCCAGGTGTAGTCGATGATCTGATCGGGCACCACGAGCGTACCCGGTCCGAAATCGGCGCGAATACCGCCGACCGATGCCACCGAAATGACCCCAAGCGCGCCCACATGCTTCAATGCCCACAGGTTGGCACGGTAGTTCACCAGATGCGGCGGGATGGTGTGGCCGTAGCCGTGACGCGCCAAAAACACCACGGGCTGGTCACACACCTGACCAAACGTCAGGGCACCCGAAGGCTCGCCATAGGGCGTACGCACCACTTCGCGACGGGTAATCTCAAGAGACGCCAATTGCGTCAAACCACTTCCGCCAATGATGGCCAGCATCCAGGGCACTCCTGCAGCACATGAAAAAGGGCGCCGATTTTACCATGCAGCCACCGAACAACTCATTCACACCTTCTGGCGGAAGCATGCTGCGACGCCACAGGGCATGGTAGAATCCGCCCCTTTTCAAATACTTCCGGCGCTTTTCATGTCCCGCTCCATTCGTAACATTGCCATCATCGCCCACGTTGACCACGGCAAAACCACCCTGGTCGACCAACTTCTGCGCCAATCTGGCACGTTCGCAGCCCACCAGGCCCTGTCTGAACGGGTGATGGACAGCAACGATCTCGAAAAAGAGCGTGGCATCACGATTCTTTCGAAGAACTGCGCCATTCAGTATGGCGACACCCACATCAACATCGTTGACACCCCGGGACACGCCGACTTCGGTGGCGAGGTCGAGCGCGTGCTGTCGATGGTCGACGGCGTGCTGCTGCTGGTCGATGCGGTCGAAGGCCCGATGCCCCAGACCCGCTTCGTGACCCGCAAGGCACTGGCCATGGGCCTCAAGCCGATCGTGGTCGTCAACAAGATCGACCGCCCGGGTTCCCGCCCGGACTGGGTGATCAACCACACCTTCGACCTGTTCGACAAACTCGGCGCAACCGAAGAGCAGCTCGACTTCCCGGTGGTCTTCGCCTCGGCGCTCAATGGCTTCGCCATGCTCGACGCCGACAAGCCGGGCACCGACATGAAGCCGCTGTTCGAAGCGATTCTCGAGCATGTGGATCAGCCGGATGTCGACGCCGACGCGCCGCTGCAGATCCAGATCTGTTCGCTCGATTACTCCACCTATATCGGCCAGCTCGGCATCGGCCGTGTGCGCCGCGGCCGCATCACGCCGAACCAGGAAGTGGTCGTCATGTACGGCGACGAAAACCGCGGCAAGGCCAAGGTGGGTCAGGTGCTGACCTTCAAAGGCCTCGATCGCAGCTCGGCCGAATCCGCCGAAGCCGGCGACATCATCCTGGTGTCGGGTATCGAGCAGATCAATATCGGCGTTACGCTGTGCGCGCCCGAAGCGCTCGCCCCGATGCCGCCGATTGCTGTCGATGAGCCGACGCTGACCATGAACTTCCTGGTCAACACCTCGCCGCTGGCCGGCCGCGAAGGCAAATACGTAACCAGCCGCCAGATTCGCGAGCGCCTGGAAAAAGAACTGCTCAAGAACGTCGCCCTGCGCGTGAACTTCACCGAAGATTCCGAAGTTTTCGAAGTGTCCGGTCGCGGCGAACTGCACCTCACCATCCTGCTCGAGAACATGCGCCGCGAAGGCTACGAGATGGCCGTTGGCCGTCCGCGCGTTGTGTTCCGCGAAATCGACGGACAGAAGTGCGAGCCCTACGAAATGCTGACCGTCGATGTGGAAGAAGACCACCAGGGCGGCGTCATGGAAGAACTCGGTCGCCGTCGCGGCGAACTGCAGGACATGCAGCCGGACGGCAAAGGCCGTGTGCGCCTCGAGTATCGTATCCCCGCTCGTGGCCTGATCGGCTTCCAGGGCGAGTTCCTGACCATGACCCGCGGCACCGGTCTGGCCAGCCACGTGTTTGACGACTACGGCCCGCTGGCCGGCGCCATGGCCGAACGCCGTAACGGCGTGCTGATTTCGCAAAACGACGGCGCTGCCGTGGCCTACGCCTTGTGGAACCTGCAAGACCGTGGCCGCATGTTCGCCAGCCCCGGCGACGCCCTGTACGAAGGCATGGTGATCGGCATCCACTCCCGCGACAACGACCTGGTGGTCAACCCGATCAAGGGCAAGCAGCTGACCAACGTGCGCGCCTCGGGTACCGACGAAGCCGTTCGCCTCGTGCCGCCGATCAAGCTGACGCTGGAATCGGCGATCGAATTCATCTCCGACGACGAGCTGGTCGAGATCACCCCGAAGTCGATTCGTCTGCGCAAGCGCTACCTCAAGGAACACGAGCGCAAGCGTGCAGGCAAGTCGGGCGACTAATCAGCGCTCATCAAAAACAAACGGCGCCCACGGGCGCCGTTTGTTTTTGTGCGGAAGCTTTTACGATGCGGCCGTTGGCGTCGTTTCACCGCGCGACGCGAGGAATTCAGCAAAGCCGGCGCCCACTTCAGCGTGACGCAGGCCGAACTCGACAGTCGCCTTCAGGTAGCCCAGCTTGGAGCCGCAGTCATAACGCACGCCATCATATTGGTGTGCCAGCACGGCTTCTTCCTTGAGCAAGGACGCAATCGCATCGGTCAGCTGCAGCTCACCGCCCGCCCCCGGTTTGACGTTGCGCAGGTGGTCAAAGATGCGCGGGGTCAGAATGTAGCGCCCCACCACGGCCTGCGTCGTCGGCGCGTCGGCCGGATTTGGTTTTTCGACGATGCCGGTCATGCGCTGCACTGGGCCGTCCTGACGCTCGGTGCTGACAATGCCGTACTGGCGCGTGGCTTCGCGCGGCACATTCATGGTGCCGAGCACCGAACAGCGGTGGTAGTTGTACACCGAGGCCATCTGCTTGAGCACCGGATCGCCACCGGGGTTGTCGAGCAAGTCGTCGGCGAGAATCACGGCAAAGGGCTCATCGCCGATTACCGGCGCAGCGCACAACACGGCGTGACCCAAGCCCAAGGCTTCGGGCTGGCGGATGTAGATGCAATTGACGTGGGACGGGACCGTGTTGCGCACCAGTTCGAGCATGTCTTTTTTGCCACGGGCCTCCAACTCGGTTTCCAGCTCATAGGCTTTGTCGAAATGGTCTTCGATCGCGCGCTTGGTACGGCCGGTAATGAAGATCAGATCCGTCACGCCAGCAGCCACCGCCTCCTCCACCGCGTACTGGATCAGGGGCTTGTCGACGATGGGCAGCATTTCCTTGGGGCTGGCCTTGGTCGCCGGCAAAAAGCGTGTGCCCATGCCTGCGACCGGGAACACGGCCTTGGTAACAATCTTCATGTTGATGACTCCGTAAGCAAATTCGTTTCACCGCCGCCGAGCAAGGCATGCAGCGCCGCTTCGTCCAGGATCGTCACGCCGAGTGACTCCGCCTTGGTCAGCTTGCTGCCAGCCGCTTCGCCAGCGACGAGATAATCGGTTTTCTTCGAGACCGAGCCGGCCACCTTGCCACCGGCGGCTTCGATCAATGCACGTGCTTCGTCGCGCGACAGCGAGGGCAAGGTGCCGGTAATGACCAGCGTCTTGCCCGCCAGCGGTCCGCTGGCGGCAAGTGCGGGTTCGTGCTCGTCCCAGTGGATGCCCGCCGCACGCAGCTGCGCGATAACCTCGCGATTATGCGGTTCAGCTATGAATTCGACGATGCACTTTGCCACGATCGGCCCGACATCGGGCACCGATTCGAGCGCAGTAGCATCTGCCGCCAGTAACGCATCCAGGCCGCCAAAATGGCGCGCCAGATCACGGGCGGTCGACTCGCCGACATTGCGGATCCCCAGCGCGTAGATAAAGCGCTGAAGTGTGGTGCTGCGGCTCTTGTCGATGGCGGCAATCACATTGGCCGCCGATTTTTGCGCCATGCGTTCGAGCCCGGCCAGGGTGTCGACCGACAGCGAGAACAGGTCGGCCGATGTCTTGACCAAGCCCTGCTCGACCAGCTGCTCTATCAGCTTGTCGCCCAGGCCCTCGATGTCCAGCGCCTTGCGACTGGCAAAGTGAATGATGGCCTGAGTGCGCTGCGCTGCGCAGAACAAGCCACCCGAGCAGCGTGCTACGGCTTCATCTTCGCCCCGCACCGCGTGCGAGCCGCACACGGGGCACGCGCCTGGCATCTCGAACTCACGCTCGGTGCCGTCTCGGTGGGCCACGACCGGACCAACAATTTCCGGGATCACATCGCCGGCACGGCGCACGATCACCTGATCGCCAATCCGCACATCCTTGCGACGGATCTCGTCTTCATTGTGCAAGGTCGCGTTGGTGACCGTAACGCCACCGACAAACACCGGCTCAAGGCGGGCAACCGGCGTCAGCGCACCGGTTCGCCCCACCTGAATCTCGATGTCCAGCAGACACGTCATCTCTTCTTGCGCCGGGTATTTATGCGCCACCGCCCAGCGCGGCTCGCGGCTGACAAAACCCAGCTCGCGTTGAATGCTGCGCTCATCGACTTTGTAGACCACGCCGTCGATATCGTAGGGCAAGGCATCGCGCATTGCCTCGATCCTGGCGTGAAAAGCGATCAGGCCATCAGGCCCCTCGGACACACAACGATGCGTACAGACCGGGAAACCAAAGCCCGCCAGCGCATCGAGGAGGCCGCTTTGCGTGGCCGGCTCAGTCCAGCCCTGCGTCTCCCCCAGGCCGTAGGCAAAAAACGACAGGGGCCGGCGCGCGCTGATTGATGGGTCGAGTTGGCGTACCGCGCCCGCGGCGGTGTTACGCGGATTGACGAAGGTCTTTTCGCCCCGCTCGCGCTGTGTCGTGTTCAAGCGTTCAAAATCGTCGCGGCGCATGTAGATTTCGCCGCGTACCTCCAGCACGTCGGGCGCATCGCCGTGCAAGCGCAGCGGAATCTGGCCGATGGTACGCACCGTGTGTGTCACGTCCTCGCCGGTCTGTCCGTCACCGCGCGTTGCCGCCCGGACCAGCACGCCGTGTTCGTACCGCAGATTGATCGCCAGCCCGTCGAATTTCAGCTCGGCCGAGTAGCGCACCGCCGGGTCGCTTTCATCCAGGCCAAGCCCCCGGCGCACCCGCGCATCAAAAGACAGTGCGCCTTGGGCGCTCTTGTCCGTCTCGGTATTGATCGACAGCATCGGCACCGCGTGGGCGACCGGCACCAGCTCCGGCAAGGGGGCGCCACCGACACGCTGGGTCGGGGAGTCGACCGTACGCAGTTCGGGGAAATCGCGCTCCAGCGTCTGGAGCTCTGCAAACAGGCGATCGTATTCGGCGTCCGGGACCGTAGGTGCGTCCAGAACGTAATAAGCGTGGTTGTGACGTGACAAGGCTGCGCGCAGCGTTTCGGCGCGCTGCGCCGTGGACTCTGGAACCACCATCGTGCTCAGGCAGCGAACAAGCGCATGGCCAGCGCACTGCCGGCGGGCAGGCCGTACTCGCCCATCTGTGCCTGGAACTGCTGGATCTGGCCACGAATGACCTTGGCTGCATCAGGCCCGAAGGGGCTGCGGTTGTCGTCCACCAGATCGGCGTCGAGCGCATCGGCGAGCTGACGGGCGACCAGCATCATGCGGTCGAATACCTGCGCGCCCTGGGCCACACGCGGCACATCGACGATCAAGGTCAGGCCGTGGGTCTGCAGATCACGCATGCCGTCAGCGGTCATCAGCTTCGGTTCGAGATTACCGAGAACAAACAAGCTGTTTCCGTCGTCGTCCTCCGAATGGAAGAGCCCGTCACCACGCAACACCATGCCTTGCGCTTCGACCAGCCCGCGCAATTTGGTGCCGGCAAATGCGGCGCCGCGACTGACCAGATTGATGCCGATCTGGACATCCACACTGGCGCAAAAACGGTCCAGCTCTTCAGCCCGGCCCAGCGCCTCGGCACGCGCCAGTGGCGATGCCGGAATGGCCATGAACTGATCCGCCAGGCGCTGCACGCCTTCGACAAAGCGGGTGAAATCCGAGTCATTGATCGGGCCGCGTCGATCCACCATCTGCATGGCGGCACAGAACCAGTGATGCGGCTCAGCACTATTGCGATCGAGGCTGATCCAGCGGTTGCTGTTTTCGTCGAAGGCGAACCAGCCCACCGGCTTAGACAAACCATCGAGTTCGACCTGCTGCGCCTGCCACACCCGCGAGGCCACCAGCGGCTCGATCGATTCGATGCGCAAAACGCAATCGACACGCTCGTCCACATCCGCGGGCACCTCCGGGGCTTTCCGGCCGGCTTCGGACGGCTGGATGGGCCGCGCTTCGCTCACCGGCACCGACACGGGTTCCCTCGGCAGATCATCGTCCGGCGCGACGTCGGCCACATCCTCGGAGCGGTCGATCGACATGCTGGGTTCGAACAGCACATCGCGATGCTCCGAGCGGAACGCCTTTTCGTGGTGCTTTTGCGCCTTGCGCTCCTGCCACTTGTTATAGGCCAGCACGCCGACCACGGCGGCCACGCCAGCGCCGATCAAACCGAGTTGCAACTCACTGATTGCCATGTTTTCCTTGCTCTTTCCTCACGCGGGGGCGGCATCCGCCATCCGCAATGCTTCTTCCATGTCGACTTCGACAATACGCGATACACCCTGCTCCTGCATCGTCACCCCAACCAGCTGCTGGGCGATCTCCATCGTGATCTTGTTATGACTGATGAACAGGAACTGGGTCTGTGATGCCATTCGCTTGACCATCTCGCAGAAGCGTCCAGTGTTGGTATCGTCCAACGGCGCATCCACCTCGTCAAGCATGCAAAACGGTGCCGGATTGAGCTGGAACAGCGAAAACACCAGCGCAATGGCGGTCAAGGCCTTTTCACCACCCGACAAAAGGTGGATTGATGCATTCTTTTTGCCCGGCGGCTGGGCCACGATCTGGATGCCGGCGTCGAGAATCTCTTCGCCGGTGAGCACCAGGCGCGCCTGTCCGCCCCCGAACAGCTGCGGAAACAGCGTCGAGAACTGGGCACTGACCGTATCGTACGTGACCTGAAGCTGCTCGCGGGTTTCACGATCAATACGACGGATCGCGTCTTCGAGAGTCGCAATGGCTTCGGTCAGATCGGCATGCTGCGCGTCCAGATAGCCTTTACGCTCGCTCGCGGTCTTCAATTCATCCAGCGCGGCCAGGTTGACGGCGCCGAGCGCATCGATCTGTCGCGCCAGGCTGGACACATCGCGCTGCAGCGCATTCTCGCGCACATCGACCAGCAAGGGTGTCAGTTGCGCTTCATCGGCCTCAACTTCATCGAGACGGCTTTGATGTTGCGCTTCGGCCAGTTCGGCGGCCTGCCGGGCCAGGCGCAGGTCGGCCACCTTTTCGCGCAAAGGCGCGGCGGCCTGCTCAACGCGCAAGCGATCTTCTTCAAGGCTTTTGAGCTGGGCGGCGGCTTCGGCGAGCTGGTCACGCCGCGCGCTCAGTGCGGTTTCGCGCGAAGCCCGCTGTTCAAGTGCTGTCTGCAAGGCGGTCTCACCCGCCTGGGGGTCGGTCGCGTCGTGTTCGGCGGCTCGCGCCGCGCGCTCTTGTGCGATGCGTGCCAGCTGCTCGGCCGCCAGCGTGAGGTTGCGTGCGATGTCTTCGAGCTTTCCGCCGCATTCACGCTGCGAAAAACCGGCTTCGCTCACATCGCGCGCCAGACTCTGCAGCTGGTTCTGCGCTTCGCGGTACGCGGCCTCGCGGTCGGCACGCACGGTGTTGGCGTGCTCAAGCCGTTCGCGCAAAACCTCGACCAGCGCCTCGCAGCGCGACAGCTCGCTGCCGGCCACACTCAGGTGTTCCTGCTCCACCGCCAGCGCCCGGACAATTTCGGACAGATCGCCCGCGATGCGCGCCTGTTGCTCTTCGGCCCGCTGACGCGCCTGCGTGTGTTTGAGCAGCGCCACCTGGGCCTGATGCACGGCGCCCTGACGATCCTGCTGTTGCCGACGCAACTCGGTCGCGCGCGCCTGAGTTTGCGAGAAG
>JBFIJC010000054.1:0-16320 GCA_041600915.1 Nitrogeniibacter sp. | reverse complement strand
CTACTCACCTTCCCATCTGAGTTTGCTGGCATCAAACCTGTTTTGAAGGCTTTTCTTGCCACGCTTTTCGAAGAAAACCCCTTCCAGTTCAAGCCGATATTCCGCGGTTTCTACATCACCTCGGCGCTCCAGAACGGCGAGGTCAAGCCTTTGGGGAATGAGCGGATTACGCAAAAATTCGGACTGATTGGCGATGGCCCGATGCCGGTGCGGACAAATTCGAATCACGGGTTCTTCCTTAAAGACTTGTTTTCAAAAGTTGTTTTTGCCGACCGCAACCTGGTGCGCCAATATGCCAGCCGCAGCCGGATGCGCTGGCGACAAGCGACGGTTTTCGGGGGGGTGTGCCTGCTCGGGCTTGCGCTTGGGGGATGGAGCTGGTCCTTCCTGAACAACCGGGAACTGCTCCTGAATGTCGAGCAAGACTTGCGTCAAGCGGTGCGCATCCAGGATGGACGCCTGGATCTGCAATCACGCATTGAGGCGCTGACAATTCTTCAGGATCGGCTCGGGCAACTCGAGCGCTTTAACGAAACGCACCCGATTTCATTGGGCCTGGGGCTTTACCGCGGCGAACACCTCGCAGACAAAGTCCGCAGCGAGTACTTTGCCGGCGTGAGCAATCTCATGCTCAAACCGGTCAAAGAAAACCTAGAAGCATTCCTGATCGAGGTGAATCGCTACGCTGAACCGGAACGCACCAACGATAGCGCCGCGCCTGCAGCTGCCGCCGCCACCTATAAGGAAGCCTTGCCGACGGAGGTGGAGGACGCCTACAACGCGCTCAAGACCTATCTGATGCTCGCGAGCCATGATCACATCGAAGTCGGGCACCTGTCTGATCAGATCACCCGCTTCTGGCGCAGCTGGCTGGAAGCCAATCGGGGCACCATGAGCCGCGAGCAGATGATCCGCGCCGCCGAACGCATCCTGAGCTTCCATCTTGAACATGCCAATCACCCCGAGTGGCCTACACTCACCAACAACCTGGCAATTGTCGATGAGACACGTGACAAGCTTCGCCGGGTGGTGCGTGGCATGCCGGCGGCTGAGCGGGTCTATGCCGACCTCAAGGCGCGGGCCTCAACACGATTTCCGCCCGTCACAGTGTCCAGTATTGTCGGCCCCGACAATGCCTCGGTGGTATCAGGAAGCTATGTCGTGTCCGGTGCATTTACCGTTGATGCCTGGCGCGACTACGTTCAGAGCGCAATCAAGGACGCCGCCACCAGTGAACAAGGCAGTGCTGACTGGGTACTGAAAACCTCCGTCAAAGACGATCTCACGCTCGAAGGCAGCCCCGAGCAGATTCAGAAGTCGCTTGTCGCCATGTACAAGCAGGAGTACGCCGAAGAGTGGACCCGCTTCGTGCAAGGAATCAGTGTCAGTGCATTTGAATCCTTCCCCGCTGCGGTCGCGGGCATGAATCGACTCGGCGATCCGCCGACATCTCCCATCGGCACCTTGATACAGGTGATCTTCGATCAGACCGCATGGGACAACCCGTCGATGGCCAATGTTGGCATCGAGCGCGCCCAGAAGGGCTTTGTGGAGTGGTTTAAACGTTCGGTCCTGCGAATGGCACCGAGCCGTGTTCAAGTCGATGTGAACATGAGCGCAAAATCGGTCGAAGTCGCCATGGGCCCCATTGGCAAGGAGTTTGCGGGATTTGGCCGGCTGGTGATCCCACGCGACAACTCGGAGCCGCTCTCCGCCATCTACCTGAAGCAGCTCTCAAAACTGCGTACTCGTCTGAATCAGCTCAAGAATCAAGGCGATCCGGGGCCAGGTGCCATCAAACTGCTGCGCGAAACCATCGATGGCGGCGATTCGGAACTGGCTGACACCTTGCGCTTTGTCGACGAGCAGATGCTCAATGGCATGCCGGACAATCAGCGCGCCGTATTGCGCCCCCTGTTGCTGCGGCCCTTGGTGCAGACCTTCTCGGCCGTCATTCAGCCTGCCGAGCACGAACTGAACAAGTCGTGGGGCATTCAGGTCTTCGAGCCCTTCAATCGCCGACTCGCCGTCAAATACCCCTTTTCAGCCAAAGCGACCATCGAGGCCTCGCCTCAGGAAATCGCGCAGGTCTTCGGGCCAGACGGTGCCATCGCAAAATATGTAGATACCACCATGGGCGCATTGGTGGTGCGCCGAGGCAACACGGTAACACCGCGCACCTGGGGCGACCTTGGTATCGAGCTGCAAAGCGACTTCATGAGTGGCTTTTCACGCTGGGTATCGCCGCTCGACGGCGCCGCCGCTGCGGGTGCCGATGACGGGGCTCAGCCGCAGACGGTCTTCATGTTGCGTCCTCAGCCCGTGCCTGGGGCCACGGGCTATGTCATCGAAATCGATGGCCAGAAGCTCGACTATCGCAACGGCCCGGCGCAATGGGCGAACTTCGTGTGGCCAAACGCTGCGGGCCTGCCTGGCGCACGAATCGTGTCGACGACCTTCGATGGCCGATCGATCGAACTCATCAATTTTCCGGGGCGTTTCGGCCTCGAGAAAATGATCAATTCCGCGCAGCGCGCACGACAGCCTGACAACACCTTCCGCTTGTCGTGGTCACGCGATGGTGTCGAGGTCAGTGTCGATCTGCGCGTTGTCAGCAGCGCGCAAGCGCAAGCAGCATCAAGCACTGGCGCTGCCGCCCAGCGTGGTTTGGGCGGTGTCGTGCTGCCCGCAGAAATCGCCGGACGGAGCACTCGTCCGGCCAGTACGCCCGCCTCGACGCCGGCGGTGGCCATGTCGTCGACGGGAGCTGCGCAATGACGCTCACGCCATCGACGTCCGCCACCTGCTTTGGCAAGCTCCCCAGCCGCGGAGACTTCGTAAAGGGACCAAGCCAGCATGCCTTGATCGGTATGCTGGACAAATGGCTTTCCTCCACCATGGAGTCGCTGTCGGACGATCCGCGCTGGAAAACCGCTTATGACGAAGCCCCAGCCATAGACTTTGCCTTTGTCGGCGCACGCAGCCGTGTATCGATTGTCGGCCATCTGCGTCCAAGTCAGGACGCATCGGGGCGGCGCTTCCCCTTTCTGACCGCGGCAACCATTGAGCGCGATGACGTCCTGATGTTTCGCTGCGGCCCAGCCGGACTGTCACGTTCATTTGGCCATCTGCGATCGGTGGCACGCGCTGCGCTGTCGGGCGAGGAACTCCCACTGCTACTTGCCGAACTCGCCGAGCTGAACTGCGGTGCCGATTTTTCCTTGGCGCTCGACGCCGATCCCCTCGGGCATTTTGTTCGTCGCACGTCGATCGCAAGTTTTGCCGGAATGATCTCCCCGGAGGTCTCCGGCAATGCGATCCGGCGGATCATCCTGGCGATCGGTGTGCTCATGCGCCCCATACTTGCCAGCGGTGGGAGTCCCATCGAGAAAGCACTGGTACTGCCTTTGCCTGACGACGAACGCTACCGGAATCTCGCCGCCAGCCTCTGGTTGTATCTGGTGACGGCGTTTCTGCGAAAAACCACCTGCGAACTGCAGCTCTTGATCGCCCGAAGTGCTCAGGGCGCACGTTTGGTCATCGGATTCAACGGCGCATCGCCGCGAACCCTGCTGACGGTCATGTCGCCCCATACCGCGCCCGAACAAGCGATTGTTCTTGATGATCCCGAATGGATCGAGGAGCACCCATCGCTGACAGACGATTACGGTGTTGCCAAATTGTCGACCTATCTTCACCAGGGCGGTACGACGCTGGAAGCCGCAGTGAATACGTTTCGCGAAGTCTTTCTTGGGGAATGAATATGCACTATCGCATTGCCGCCGCGCTCAGCTTGTGGCTGCTCAGCGCCTGCGCCATGGCGCAAAACGTGACTCCCGCACCTGCCGACGGCATGACGAGCGACGTCGTGGCCTCAGGTGTCGTGCCCGACGAGGCGTCGCGTAGCGCGATACTCACCCGCTTGCGCGATGTCTACGGTGCAAACGCGGTCGTTGACCGCCTGGAGGTTGGTGGCGTGGTCCCGCCACCCGGCTGGACGGAGTACATGAGCAAGCTGCTCGGCCCGAATCTCAAGCAGATACGCGCGGGCCAGTTACAGATCAACGGTACGCAGGTTGCACTCAAAGGCACGGTAGCCAATGAAGCCCAGCGGCAAAAGATCGTCAGCGACATGGCGACCGCGCTCAATCCGACTTACACCGTCGACAATGCACTGGTGGTTGGTGTCGGCGCACAATCGATGCTGGATCAGACACTGTCGAATCGCGTCATCGAGTTCGAAGTCAGCTCGGCAACGCTTACCCCTACCGGTACCGCCATCGTCGACGAAATGGAAGCGGCCATCAAACGATTGGGCATGCCACGCATACAGATCATCGGTCATACCGACAGCAGCGGCGACCGGATGTCCAACGTAGTGTTGAGCCTGTCGCGAGCCAACAGCGTGCGCGAATATCTGATTCGCAAAGGCGTGCCGGAGGCGTCCGTGAGCGCTTTGGGCGCGGGGCCCGATCGTCCTGTGGCCTCGAACGATACGCTGGAGGGGCGCGCCAAGAACCGGCGGATCGAGTTCCGGCTCGCTCACTGAGGCTGCAAACGCAGCGCCTGTGCCGCCTCAGTGATTCAGGTCGCCAACATCATCAGCCCTTGGCGCAACACCCAACAAGTCTTCCATCTGAGAAAGCGCCGCGTCGTCTTTGAGAACGGCGCGCAACCACTCGTGCAACGGCATGTTGCCCCACCGTGCCGCCTTCTGGGCCAGGTAGGCGACGGGGCTGTGAGGCTCGGTTCGTTTGAAAAAATCGGCAATGTCATTGAGTTGCCGAATGGCGTCGTCACGATCTTTCACCGGCCCGAGTACCTGGTTTGCGCTCACTGGCGGCGACGGGATCGGTGCGATCGCGTCAGGTTCCACGGCCTTCGGTGCGCCGCCTGAACGCACGCCGGCCTCGCTCGCGTAACGACGGCACAGCACGTCGAGATCTTCAAGTAGGTCGAGTACGGGGCCAACGCCAGGTGCGTCCGCAGCAAGCAAGCCATCAATGACGGACTTGAACGCCTGAATGGCGGCCTTTGCCCGTTCAACAGCCGCCAGCGTGTCGATAAAAACCTGGCCGGACGTGTCTTTGCGCGCCGCTTCGAATTGCGCCATGGTCAGATGCGCCTTGCGTGCAAGCTCTTCGGCCAGCCCGGGGTTACGCTCCATGTTTGATGCAGTGGCACGGGCCGACTCAAGATCTTGCAGCGAATAGCGACCTTTGCCCGATTCCGTCAGGGGGATTTCGCGAATGAGCGTCTCGGTGCGATTGAGCAACCAGTCAAGACTGCCGATGCGCTGTGCCGCATCACCGTCTTCAGGCAAGGGATGGAGTTCTGCCCACCAGGCTGCACACATCTGCTTGAGCAAGGTGTAGCCATCGGCGAGACCATCCAGCCCGCGGCTGTGACACAAGGCTTCCGTCAGCCAGACGACGACCCGGATGTCTTTGGTGCGCTCAGCCAGCAAGGCCTCGCATACCTGGATGACCTGCGGCCAGTCGGCCTCTTTGATGTCGGTGATCCACTCGCCCTGCGACAAGGAAGGGTCATCATATCGACGTGCGTTCTGAATGGTGTCGAACTCGGCGGAGAACATCATGTCCTGTCCGCAGGGGGCGTTCGGGCCCGTCAGCGGGCGCATCAATGCATCGATGTTCATCGGTGTCCTTAGCCAAGCGAAGTCGTCGTTATACAACATGCATCCGTCACGCGGAAGCATGACATTGAAGTATTTGCGAAAAGCCCTGATCTTGAGCAACCTGATCACCTGGCCGATCGCCCGTCGCCTCACCTGGACCTGTGCGCAGCTAAAAAAAAGGGCGACCCCATCGGGCCGCCCGAATTTGCGATTGCAGCAATCAATCGAGCGCCAGGCGCAGCTTCAGCCAAAGCGTGCGGCCCGGTTCGTTGATGCGATCAGTGGTGTCGTAGCCCGAGATGTTCGCGCCGCTACGCGAGATGTGTTCGGCGTAAGTTTTGTCGAACAAATTGTCGATGCCTGCGGAAATCAGCGTGCGCTTGTTTGGCGTGTAGCTGGCGTTGAGCGAAAACACCCCGAAGCCCCCTGTTTCGCCGACATCTTGCCCAACGATATTGCCGGTGCCAACGCTGACGCGATCTTGCCCGGAAACCAGCCGCCACAAAGCGCCCGCCGACCAGGTGTCGGTTTTGTAATTGACACCGAGGCGCCCTTCCAGCGGCGGGATCTGGCCCAGCGCGGTGTCGTCGGTATCATTCTCGCCATGCACCCATGCCAGCGTGGCCGTGCCGCTCCAGTGGCTGGTAAAGTCGTAGCGCAGGTCGGCCTCGGCGCCCCAGGTGGTGGCATCGATGTTGCGCGCGTTGCTGGCCCAGGTGCTGACTGCGGGCAAGGTCTCGATGAGGATGTAGTCCGAGTGCTTGGCGAAAAAGGCCGACACCGATGCCTGCACCGGACCGGCGTTGTGCAGCGCGCCGATATCGAGCTGTGTGGTCTTTTCAGGCTTGATGTCGAAAGTGCTGGCCGAGCCGGTCATCATCATCGACGTGGCGGCCGGGTTTTTGTTGCGCTCCCAGTAGTCGGCCGCGCGCTCGCTGTGGCCGATGCCGGCGTACAGGGTTTTCCCACCGCCCAGCTCGTGTTCGTAGCGCACAAAGCCCGCCTTGAGCGTGTCGGTCTCTTCCGTGCCGGAGGTGGTCTTGCCGGTGCGCTCGTCTTCGGCGCGGCTGCGATCAATCCGCAGGCCACCGATCATGCGGTGTCCCTCGGCGAACATGTGCTGCAACTCACCGAACACCCCATAGCTGTAGAAGCGCATGTCGGCATCACGGGACAGCGACGTGTAGTTGGGAATGCCGCTCATGCTGCTCGCCTTGCGCAGCGTGTGCTCGTTGCTCTGCACCTCCGTGCCGAGGTCGAGCACCGTGGCATCCGAGAGATTGAGCGTGGCGGAGAGTCGGCCGCCCTGGGTCTCACGATCGGGGTTATTGACCGATTTTGTGCCGGTGTTGGTGCGCAGCGAGTAGTTGTCCATCACATGGTCAACATAGTTGCGATAGATTTGCGCCTCGATCTTGGCCAGCACGGGCGAGATGTTCGATTTTTCGAACTTGAGGCCGATGTTCTCGCGATCGAACTTTACGCCGTCCATCGAGCGGTCACCGTAGCGGGCTTCGCCGTCGCTCTTGGCAAGCGACAGTTCGAGGCGGGTATCGCGATCCGGCGTCCAGCCCAGCGCGAGGCTGGTGCTCCAGCGGGTGTAGGCCGAATGCACTTCGTTGCCGGCACCGTCCTTGTAGTTGTTGGCGTCGGATCGTGTTGCCGACACGTCGGCGTAGAAATCGGGCGTACCTGCCTGACCGGTGAGCACCTGATCGTTGCGACTCGCGCTGCCCATCAACAGACTCATGTCGCCCTTGACCCCGGCGGTTTCGAAGCTCGGCGGCTGGCGCTCAAACAGCACTACGCCAGCGCTGTTGCCCGGGCCGTATTTGACGCTCTGCGGGCCTTTCAGGACGGTGACTTTGTCGTAGGCTTCCGGAAATACATAAGCCGTCGGCGGATCCATACGCATGCCGCAGCCACCGAGCACCATCTCGCCATCGAGCAAAATGCCCAGACGCGAGGCGGCCATGCCGCGGAACACCGGATCACCATCGGTGCCGCCTTTGCGAATGACGGAGAAGCCGGGAATGTTCTTCAGCAAATCGGCGCCGTCATGAGCCGGTATGGGCTGGCGGGCTGCTTTGGGGTCGGTCGTCACCACCAGCGCTTCAGCCATGGCTGGCGCGGTGACCACCACGTGATCCATCACTTTTTCGGTGCTCTGTGCAAGCGCACCCTGGGCAAGCAAGATGCCAATGGCGGCAGGCAGCATTTTCATTCGTGTCATCAGTAACTCCCGGAACGTTTCGATGCGAAATTCGGACCGGGCGAAGCATAAGAAGTTGATGATATTCCGCGATTGACCTACCGCAAGAACACCCCGCCGCAGACTGCGACAGATCGTCGCAAGGCTTTATCCATGCGGGTTCTGGCAGTATTGGGCGCAAAAATGGCATGCCCGCGGGCATGCCATTTCGACATCGGCGCGCCGATGGCAGGTCGATTAGCTGCCGGCCGGCTGCGCCAGTTCGTTGATGACGCGTTTGACGCCGTCGACGCCCGCGGCACGCTGAGCCGCAGCATCGCGTTGTGCCGGCGAGCTCACCTGCCCGCTCAGCAAGATCACGCCGTCGCTGACGTCGACCCGGATCTTGGCGTCCTGCAGTGTGGTGGTTTCGGCCAACGCGGCTTCAACCTTGCCCTTGATTGCCGCGTCTGCGGCCGAGACACTGAGGACGGGTTTGTCGGTGGTCGCCGGTGTGCTTGCAGCGTGGCCGGGCTGGACGAGGCCGAAAGACAAGGCGGCGATGGCGATGAGGCTGGCAGTGGTAAATCCGTGTTTCATGTTGTCACTCCTGTTTGAGTCATGTCATGACGCCGAATGGGTCGTCAGCATGGCAACAGCAGCGATCATGCCAATTTAATATTAATGAGATTAATCAGGGGCTTATCGATGGCCGCCAGCACGAGACCCGAATCCGCTCATGTCTGCAGCCCGGTGCATGTCGCATTATGACAACATCAAATACGGGGCTTCGCTCAATTCCTTTGATTTGCAGGGCTTACGGCCGTCCCGACACTGCGACATCGTTGGCATCGTCAGCGAGCCGGAACATGGCCGGTGTCAGCGTGTGGCGTTGCAAAAGCCGGTAGAACTCGGTGCGATTGCGGTCTGCCAGACGGGCCGCATCGGTGACGTTTCCGCCGGTCAGCTTCAAAACCTGTGTGAGATATTCGCGCTCGAAGCGCTGGCGGGCCTCTGCGTAGGTCAGCACCTCAACCGTTGGCGTACGCAAGGCGCGCTGAACCAGGGTGGCCGCAATGAGGGGTGTGGTGGTGAGCGCACAGACTTGCTCGACCACGTTGTAGAGCTGCCGGACATTGCCGGGCCAGGCCGCCGCCACCAGCATCTCGAGCGCTTCAGGAGCAAAGCCATGAATGGTTTTGCCGTACTTCTCCGACAGGTTACGGATGAAATGGCCGGACAGCAGCGCGATGTCCTCACGCCGCGCCTCAAGCGATGGCAGCGTAAGACGCACGACATTGAGCCGGTAGTACAAGTCCTCACGAAAGCTGCCTTCAAGCATGGCGGCATCGAGGTCGCGGTGCGTGGCGGAAATGATGCGCACGTTGACCGGCCGCGCCCGCGTTGCACCGACCTGGCGAACGGCTCGTTCCTGGAGTACACGTAGCAGCTTCACCTGCAGCGGCAGTGGCATGTCGCCGATTTCATCGAGAAACAGGGTGCCGCCATCGGCACTGAGGAAGAGCCCGTCATGCGCAGTGCTCGCGCCGGTGAACGCGCCTTTGACATGACCGAACAGCTCTGACTCCAGCAAAGCCTCGGGTATGGCCCCGCAGTTGATTGCCACGAAGGGCTGATCGGCCCGCGCACTGGCGCGGTGAATGGCGCGCGCCAGCAGCTCTTTGCCGCTGCCGCTGGCCCCCCGGATAAGCACGCTCGCGTCGCTGCTGGCGACCATACGCGCCTCCTCGAGCACCTCGCTCATGCAGGCGCTGCGACTGACGATCTCGGCGCGCCAGGCCTGGCTGTTTTCGCCGGCATTGAGTGCGCGCGGCGCAGACACCTCGAGCGCGCGCCGTACCTTGTCGAGCAAGACCCGGCTATCGAAGGGCTTGGTCAGGTAGCCAAACACGCCACGGGCGGTGGCATCGACCGCGTCGGGAATGCTGCCGTGTGCGGTGAGCAGGATGACAGGCAAACCCGGGTGGGTGCGGCGGATTTCGTCGAACAAGGCCAGACCGTCGCGCCCCGGCAAGCGCACATCGCTCAGCACCAGCGCCGGCGTGCGCACGGCCAGATGTGCCAGTGCGGCTTCGGCCGAGTCCACGGCATCAACCTGGTATCCGCTTGCGCGCAAACGCATGGACAACAGTCGCAGCAAATCGGGGTCGTCGTCGACCAGTAACAGACGGGCTGATTCGGGCGCATCGCTGTGTGCAGCTTCAGCGCGCTGGGCGAGATTCATCGGGAGCTCTCCATCGGACGGCGTGCCGGCGCAGGCAAACTGCGCTCGATGGCCGTCAGCGCGTCCAGTTTCTGTTGCAGGTTGGCCACCGCTTCGCGCCCGGATTGCTGTTCGGCCAGCAAGGCTTCGTTCTGGGCCATCAAGCGGGCACGGGTAGCCAGTTGAACATGCAGGATTCGCGCCAGCGGATGAAGGCTGGCGGCATCGGGGCTGCGATTGGCCAGCAATTTGTCGAGGATGGCGACGCTACGGACCAGATCGGCGTCGGCGCGCGGTTGGGCATGCAGAAGCGCCAGCCGCATCTGGCTCATCGGCTCACTCCCCTGCCCTTCGATTGCTTTCAGTTCTTTGGCAAAGCCCGCAGCGTCCAGTTCGGCCACATGCCGGCCGTAGGCGAGCATGGCGCGCGGGGTGACATCGTCGTGGCGGACCGCGGTCTTGACCGGCTCATCATCGGGCAAGGTGCCGGCCACAGGGAATTGCGCGCAACCGGCCAGCAGGCCAAGCACAAAGGCGGATGCGCTCAGGCGGCAGAGTTTTAACATCATCAATATCGGTCTCAAGTATCGAGCGGAAGTTCAATTCGGAAATGCGCACCGCGTTCGCCAGACAGCAGCAGGACACGGCCGCCGTGAGCCTGGATGTACTCGCGCACGATCGACAAACCCACCCCGCTGCCTTGGCGCGGTGTCGTCCCCTGGCGACGGCCCTGGAAGAAAGGATCAAAAATGCGTGGGACATCGTCCTCAGCAATGCCCGGGCCGGTGTCGATGCAGTCAATGTGGAGGTGCCCGGCACTGCGGGCAGCGCGCAGGCTGACAACACTGCCCGAGGTGCTGAACGAAATCGCGTTGGCCAGCAGATTGCCGACGGCGACGCTGAGCTTGGCGTTATCGCCGTCTAGGGAGAGGGGCTCTGCGATCAGCTCGATATCGACATCGCGGGACTGAGCCTGCAGGCGCTGACCATCAGCCACTTGCGTCAGCAGCGTCTTGACCTCAACCGTGCTGCGATGAAGACGCCTGGCGTCGAAGACCGCAGCGTTGAAGTCGAGCAAGTCCTCGATCCGCCCCTGCAGCAGATGCGCGTTGTCGCGAAGGATGTCGACCACCTCGCGTTGTCCGCCGGCGAGCGGACCGGTGACTTCGTCGTCGAGCAGTGCGATACCTTCACGCAGCGCCGCCAGCGGGGTTTTCAGCTCATGAGAGACATGGCGAAGCATGCGCGCGCGATCGGATTCAAGCTCACCCAGACGCTGGCGCAACCAGTCCAGCCGCTGACCGACCTGGCGCAAGTCGGCCGGGCCTTCGATATCGACCGGAATCTCCAGCAAATTGTCGCCGAGCCGAGCAATCCCTTCTTCGATCTGTTTGACCGGCCGTGCCAGTTGCCATCCAAAAAAAGCCGCGAGGGCAACGGCCACCAGCAGCGCAAGCAGTACTTGCCACGCGAGACGCAGGCGGTTCGCTTCAAGCGTGTCGAGCAAGCGCGCATTGCGCACCGCGATCCATTGCCGTGCGTCGACGGCCAAGCGTTCATTGATGTGATGCAGGCGACCCAGTGCGTCGCGCAAGGCCGCCTCGTCGGGCGCACCGGACATCGCGGCCTCCGCCTGGTCGGCGGCGGCGCGCCAGGTATCGGCCACCCCGCCGAGTGTGGCCGGCTCAGCGCGGGAAAAAGCCGCCAGTGCGGTCTCGGCATCGGCTCGCGCTTCACCGTAGCGCTTGCGCAGCGCAGAATCATTGAGCACCACGAACTGCCGGGCGCTTCGCTCCATGTCGACGGTGCGCTGCGCCAGCTGCTGGGCGGCTGATGTGAGCCCCAGCGCGGCATCTGCACCGGCGCGACTGTGCTGCGCGAAGGACTCGAGCACTCGCAATCCCTGCAAGGCGGCGGCACTCAGCACCAAGGCAATGAGCACAAAGCCGGCGAGCAGCATCTGCCGGAATGACATTCGGGAAAACATGAAATCGACCACGACCTGGGTGACAGTGTCGACTGTAGGCGACACGCCCCTCTGATGCGGTAAGCAAATGCAAATGACAGACTATGCCAATGCAATTGACGGATGAGCGCTGCTCAGCGGCGTCGCTGAACGGCGACGCCGCAATCGTGTGGATAAACAGCTACTTAAGAAATGTTACCAAAAGCAGTGTCGGTTATTGGCGACAGGTATGGCACAAGCGAGTCCATTGGGTGCATTGTCTACCGGCGCTAAGCCACGATGATTCAAGGACTTCCCTGTCGTGGCATGCCACTTGCAAGAGTCGGGCCAAGCGGGTGATGTGCCCGCAGCCGCGATCGTCAAGGAGATGAGATGTTCAACAAACCCGGACTGTTCCCGAAGCGTGATGCCACCGAGCCCACGCCCGCCCCTTTCAACTCATCCACGCCGAGCAATCCCACGTCGGCGTCACCCCGGCCGACCCCCAGACCCGGAACATTTGGAGCCCATATGCGCAGCCAGACTGACACCCCGACCGACCCCGCAAACCCGGCGGCAGCCGAGTCCGCCGAGACGCCACGCGCCGACAGCACAGAAGACAGCGGTAGCCGCCTGATCGTCGGTCCGGACGTCAAACTCAAGGGCGCCGAGATTCTCGATTGCGACACGCTGGTTGTTGAAGGCCGGGTCGAAGCGACCATGGACAGTCGGGTCATCCGGATTGCTGAGCAAGGTGCGTTTTCGGGAAAGGTAGGCATCGATGTGGCCGAGATTCACGGCAAGTTCGATGGCGAGCTGACCGCCCGCAAACAGCTGATCATTCACGCCACCGGCCGGGTCAGCGGCAAGATCCGCTACGGCAAGATCCTGATCGAAGAAGGTGGCGAGGTGTCGGGTGATGTGCAGTCACTGAACTCGGTACAGTCAGGCCGTTCCGACTACGACAAGCAGTCGGGCAAGGACGACAAGGTCAAGTCGCTGGTTGCCTCGGCAAACTGACACGCCTGAAGTGCTTTGTTCGTCGCAAAAACGGGTGCCGCTGGCACCTGTTTTTGCGACAATCCGGCCCAGTGAACGATTTATTTGCCGGAGAGTCTCTTATGCGCCCTATTCTCGCTGCCGCCACCCTGATCGCCGCCGCCAGCGTCGCCTTTGTGCCCCCTGCCTTTGCAGATCAGCACGCACCCGCGCCGGCCGCTTCGGCTCAAGTGCCCGCCCCTTGGGCGAGCGCCCCGGAACTGCGTGCTGCCATCGACGAACTGGCACAAATGCTTCGCGCCGTCGGTCATGACCTGAGCCAGAACCAGCGCAGCGCCGAACAATACGATGCCCTGGCCGACTGGATGTTCAAGCGCCTGAGTTCATTTCCGACAACCCACGCCGACAGAAACGCCGCCCTCGCGCTTTCGGAGATCAAGAAAGACCTGAACGATGGCGCCGACATCATGACGCACGCCACGCACCTGCCTGCCCGACGCCTCGGCTATATGATGGCGGTCCAGGCGCTCAACCGCTACGGCAAGAGCTTCGATCATCCCAACTGGACGCCGATTCCTCAGTAAGCGTCATCGCACTTGCGGTGGGGGTAGCGGGTGCGCGGGCATGCGACCGCCAATAAGATCCGCGAGTATCTGCGCCGTTCCCGTGGCGGTGGTCCAGCCCATCGCACCATGACCGGTGTTGAGCCACAGCTTGGGCGGCCCGGCCTGCCCCACCAGTGGCGGACCCTCAGGCGTCATGGGGCGCAGGCCTGACCACGGCCTTGGCTGACTGAAGTCGGCGCCGTTCGGAAACAAGGCTGCCGCGCGTGAGACCAGCATGGCGACATCCTCGTCTGGCTGGCGATTGCCATAACCCGAAAACTCGGCGGTGGTCGTCAGCCGCAACACCGATCCCAGTCTCGACCACGCGGTCAGCGTGCCGTCATCGACGCCCGCCAGTGTCGGCGGTACGTGCGACCCGCTAATGGGGAAGGACACCGAGTTGCCTCGCACTGGGAAGATCGGCAGGCGCAGGCCAAGGGAGCGCGCGAACACGGGCGAAAAGCTTCCGAGTGCCAGCACAAAGGCGTCGGCCCGATGTTCTCCCCGATCCGTCACCACGGCATCAATATCGCCGCCCTGCGTTCGCCAACGCTGAGCAGTTTCATTGAAGCAGAATCGCACACCTCGCGCTTCGCACGATGCCGCCAGTTCAAGCGTGAAGCGGTGGGCATCGCCGCTGGCATCGCTTGGGCAATGAATGGCGCCGGCAATGGTTCGGGCGCGATTTGCCAGGGCTGGTTCGAGTGTGACCACATCGTCGGGCGAGAGCACATGGGCTTCGATCTGCGCCTCGCGCAGCAGACTCAGTGTTGAGATGGCCTGCGCCAAGGCGGGGTCCGTGTCATAGAGATAGATCAGCCCGCCACGCGTATGGGCAAATCTCACGCCGGTTTCGTCGACGACCGTTTCGAGCTGCTCCTGGGCATAGACGGCCAGTTGCATGAGCTGCAGCGAATTGCGCGCCCAGGCATCGGATCGGCAGTTGCGCACAAAGCGCCAGCCCCAGCGCATCAGGGCCGGGTCCAGGCTTGGTTTGATGCGCAAGGCTTGCTGTCGATCGAAGAGCGACTTGAGCAAGGCCACCGGGGCACCCGGCGATGCCCAGCTGAATGCGTGCCCGGGCGAAATCAGCCCCGCATTGGCGAAGCTGGTCTCCTGCGCGGGCGCCGATGCGCGGTCAATGACCGTCACTGTGTGCCCGTCGCGGGCCAGCGCATGGGCGGCGGTCACGCCGGCCAGACCGGCACCGAGTACGCAAATCTGCATGCTGTTTGTTCTCATCGGCCCAAAACCGGGTGCGCGCGGGCATACGGGCGGACGCTGCTTCGGGTAAAGTTTCGGTTTTCCTGATCGTAACCCGGCAGCGTACCCAATGGCCCAATATGTAATGTCGATGCTCCGCGTGAGCAAAGTGGTTCCCCCGAAACGCCAGATCATCAAGGACATCTCGCTGTCCTTTTTTCCCGGCGCCAAGATCGGTTTGCTCGGCCTGAACGGCTCGGGCAAATCGACGGTGCTCAAGATCATGGCGGGCGTGGATACCGAGTTTGAAGGCGAAGTTCAGCACCAGCCGAAGATCTCCATCGGTTATCTGCCGCAGGAGCCCGAGCTGGACCCGGCCAAAACCGTCAAGGACGAGGTCGAATCAGCGCTTGGCGAGCTGATGGAAGCCAAACAGAAGCTCGAAGAGGTCTATGCCGCCTACGCCGAGCCGGATGCCGACTTCGACAAACTGGCCGAAGACCAGGCCCGCTACGAAAACATCATCTCGACCGCGGGCGCCGATGTAGAAACCCAGATGGAGATCGCTGCCGATGCGCTGCGCCTGCCCGCCTGGGAAGCCAAGATCGGCACCCTCTCCGGTGGCGAGAAGCGTCGCGTTGCGCTGTGCAAACTGCTGCTGGCCAAGCCCGACATGCTGCTGCTCGACGAACCGACCAACCACCTCGACGCCGAATCGGTCGAGTGGCTGGAGCAGTTTTTGGTGCGCTTCCCGGGCACTGTGGTGGCCGTCACCCACGACCGCTACTTCCTTGATAACGCCGCCGAGTGGATTCTCGAACTCGACCGTGGCCACGGCATCCCCTGGAAGGGCAACTACTCCAGCTGGCTGGAGCAGAAAGAAGAGCGCCTCGAGCAGGAAGCCAAGCAGGAAGCGGCCCGCATGAAGGCCATGAAGAAGGAACTGGAGTGGGTGCGTTCCAACCCGAAAGCCCGCCAGGCCAAGAGCAAATCGCGTCTGGCGCGCTACGAGGAAATGTCGAGCGTTGAATACCAGCGCCGCAACGAGACCCAGGAAATCTTCATCCCGCCCGGCGAGCGTCTCGGCGACAAGGTGATCAATTTCGAAGGCGTGTCCAAGGCCTTCGGCGACAAGCTGCTGATGGACAACCTCAGCTTCAGCCTGCCGGCCGGCGCCATCGTTGGCATCATAGGCCCGAACGGCGCGGGCAAATCGACGCTGTTCAAGATGCTCATGGGCAAAGAGCAGCCAGACTCCGGCGTCATCGACATTGGTAGCACCGTTCAAATGGCGGCGGTCGATCAGTCCCGCGAGGGCCTGGAAAACGAGAAGACGGTGTTCGACGCAATTTCGGGCGGCGCCGACATCCTCACCGTCGGCAAGTTCGAGTGCCCCAGCCGCGCCTACATCGGCCGTTTCAACTTCAAGGGCGGCGACCAGCAGAAGATTGTCGGCAATCTCTCCGGGGGTGAGCGCGGACGCCTGCATCTGGCTAAAACCCTGATTGCCGGCGG
>JBFIJC010000053.1:0-16653 GCA_041600915.1 Nitrogeniibacter sp. | reverse complement strand
GCGCAATTCCCCGGCTTTGAACATGGTTAATGCGTGCGGCACCGCACAAGTATGTCAAACGAATTTTGTCGGCGATCGGGCCTGCCGCCAGGCTTCACTTGGGACGCGCTGGGCCAGGGCCGAGCGAGAAGCGATCGCTTTGCTGAACGCGGCAACGTTTTACTGTCGAGTGTTCTGGAAAATCCCGGCGCGGCCTTGCGAGCCGCGCCGGGGTGGTGCTTACGCGAGGTTGCGAAGTTCTCGCAAGGTGACTGACAACATCGGCATGTCGATGCTCGGCGAGGCCTTGATGTCGGCGAAGAGTTGCTGGCTGCGGTCGATCTGGGTGCAGCGCTGGGTCTCCCATGCCTTGATCAGCTCATCCGCATCGCTCAGTTTGGGAGACAGACGCAGGACGTTGGCGGCCAGGTTGCGGGCTTGCGCAGAGAGGTCATCGCGCAAGGCCGTGCGGGCCAGGGACTGCCAGTGGGTGTCGGCGGTCAGAGAGCTGATCTGTTTGCCGAGCCAATGCAGGTCGAAGCGATCGCCCAGCGCGAAGTAGACCGCGGCGGCGGTGCGTTGGTCGCGCTTGGTTTCGCTGGTGAGCTCGACCAGATCGAGTGCGGAGTAGAGCTCGTCGAGCCCGGCCACGCGGCGCGCCAATGCGTCGGGTACGCCTTGTTCGGTGTAGCCCGCGGCGAGGCGGTCGAGCTCTTTCTTGTAGCCGGCACCGACGACATCTTCGAGAGACTCGGCCAGCTCCTGCGCGCCCGGAACGAAACGCTTGAGCGTTTTGCTCAGATCCTTGGTGAGGTCGGGATGGCGCAGGAACCAGAGCGTGCCGCGCATGACGAGTCGGCCAGAGTCGATGATCATGCGGGTTTGCACGGCATCGGGGATCTGGTTGTCGAGCGCTTCGATTTCGGCCCACACCGACACAAGGCTGAACACCTCGCGGGTGGCGAGGTAGGCGCGCACGATGTCGGGTGCGGTGGCGCCGGTTTCTTCCTTGAGCCGGCCAACAAAGGTGGCGCCGACGCGGTTGACCATGCTGTTGATGACATGGGTGGCGATGATTTCGCGCTTGAGTGCGTGGCGCTGGATCTGGTCGGCGAAGCGTTCGCGCAGCGGGACCGGGAAGTAGCGGGTCAGTGCGGTCGAGATGTACGGGTCTTCGGGAATGTCGGAGGCCAGCACTTCATCGTAGAGCTCGATCTTGCTGTAGGCGAGCAGGACGGCCAGTTCCGGTGAGGTGAGACCGGTGCCGGCGGCCTTGCGCTCGGCGATTTCTTCGTCGAATGGCAGGAACTCGATTTTGCGGTTGAGCCGGCCGGCGTTGCCGAGGCGGCGCATGAAACGGGCCTGGGCGTCGACAAGTTCGATGCCGCGGGCACGGGTGACCGACAGGATCTGCGTCTGGAAGTAGTTGTCTCGCAACACGAGCGTGGCGACTTCGTCAGTCATTTCCATGAGCAATTTGTTGCGTTGTTTGTCGGTCAGCTCGCCTTCGGCGACCACGCCATTGAGGAGAATCTTGATGTTGACTTCGTGGTCGGAGCAATCGACGCCGCCTGAGTTGTCGATGGCGTCGGTGCAAATGCGCCCGCCGTTGAGGGCAAACTCGATGCGGCCGAGTTGTGTGGCGCCGAGGTTGCCGCCTTCGCCAAACACCTTGCAGCGCAGATCGCGGCCATTGACACGCACGGCGTCATTGGCGCGGTCGCCCACCGAGGCGTCGGTTTCGCTGTTGGCCTTGATGTAGGTGCCGATACCGCCGTTGTAGAGCAGATCGATCGGCGCCTTGAGAATGCAGCGGATCAGCTCGGTCGGGGGCAGGGCGGTGGCGTCGGTGTCGAGTACCTTGCGCATCTGCTCGGACAGCGGAATGGACTTGGCGCTGCGCGGCCAGATGCCGCCGCCCTTGGAGATGAGCTTGCGGTCGTAGTCGTCCCACGAGGAACGCGGCAGGGCGAACATGCGATCACGCTCGACCCAGCTGGTTTCGGGGTCCGGATCCGGATCGAAGAAGATGTGACGGTGGTCGAAGGCGGCCACGAGTTTGATCTTTTTCGACAGCAGCATGCCGTTGCCGAACACGTCGCCGGACATGTCGCCCACACCGGCCACGGTGAAGGGCTCTTCTTGCGTGTTGATGCCCATTTCGCGGAAGTGGCGCTTGACCGACTCCCAGGCGCCGCGGGCGGTGATGCCCATTTTCTTGTGGTCGTAACCGACCGAGCCACCGGAAGCGAAGGCATCGCCCAGCCAGAAGCCGTATTCGGCGGCAACGGAGTTGGCGATGTCTGAGAAGGTGGCCGTGCCCTTGTCGGCAGCGACAACGAGGTAGGGATCGTCTTCGTCATGCCGCACGACCGATGCGGGCGGTACGACTTCGCCGAGCACCAGGTTGTCGGTCACGTCGAGCAGGCCGGAGAGGAACATGCGATAGCAGGCAACGCCTTCGGCGAGCATGGCTTCGCGGTCGCCGGCGGGCGGCGGGGTCTTGACGACAAAACCGCCTTTGGAGCCGACCGGCACGATGACGGCGTTCTTGACGATCTGGGCTTTGACCAGGCCGAGAATCTCGGTGCGGAAGTCTTCCATGCGGTCCGACCAGCGCAGGCCACCCCGGGCGACCTTGCCGCCGCGCAGGTGTACGCCCTCGACCCGCGGCGAGTAGACCGAGATTTCGAACATCGGCTTGGGCTCGGGCAGGTTGGGGATGAGGCTGGGGTTGAACTTGAACGACAGGTAGGACTTGGGCTTGCCGTCCTTGCCCGGCTGGTAGAAATTGGTGCGCAAGGTGGCCTGAATCATGGCCAGGAACTGACGCAGGATGCGGTCTTCGTCGAGGTTGGCGACGTTGTCGAGTGTGGCGTTGATCTCGGTGACCAGTTGCTTGGAGCGGGCGTCGCGGTCGGTGTCTTCGGCCGGGTCAAAGCGTGTCTTGAACAGCTTGACCAACTGGGCGGTGAGCGCCGGGTAGTTGGCCAGCGTCTGCTCCATGTAGGTCTGACTGAAGGTGAAGGCGGCCTGCTTCATGTGCTTGGCGTAGGCGCGCAGCATGCTCACTTCGCGCCAGTCGAGCCCGGCCAGCAGGGTGAGGCGGTTGAAGTCGTCGTTTTCGATGTCGCCGCACCAGGCGCGGGCAAAGACTTCGTGGAAGAGCGGGCGAAGACGCTCGAGGTTGAGCTCTTCGACGCCGGCCAGCTGCATGCCGAAGTCGTGCATCCACACCAGCGAACCATCTTGCCGTTCGATGCGGTAGGGGCGCTCTTCGATGACCTTGACGCCGGTACGCTCGAGCATCGGCAGACTGCTCGACAGCGGCACGGGTGAGCCGGCATGGAAGAGCTTGAAGTTGATGCGCCCTTGCGGTGCTTCGAGCGGGATGTAGAGGTTCATGCCCAAGCCGCTGCGCGGATCGAGCGATTCCATCAGGTCGATGTCGTGCACGGCAACGCGTGCTGCGTAGTCTTCGCGGTAGCCGGCGGGGAATGCCGTGGCATAGCTGCGGCACAGGCGCATGCCGTGCTCTTCGCCGTGATGCTCGATCAAGGCAGTTTGCAGTCCGTCTTCCCAGCGGCGGGCGACGTTGATGAGGCGGGTTTCGATCTCGCGCACATCGAACACCGGGATGACGGAGTCTTTGGTGCGCACGATGATCAGCACGCGCGCAAGCGCCGATTCGGAGAAGTGCACCTCGAACTCGGAGGAGACGCCTTCGAAGGCTTCCATCAGCACCGCCTGCATGCGCTTGCGCTGCTCGGTGTTGTAGTTTTCGCGCGGGATGTAGATCAGGCACGACACAAATCGGGCGTAGGCATCGCTGCGGGCGAACAGGCGAATGCGCTGGCGCTCACCGAGGCGCAGGATGCCGGTGGCGGTGTGGAACAGCTCGTCGGGTGTGCTCTGGAAGAGTTCGTCGCGCGGGTATTGCTCAAGAATGGTGGCCAGTGCCTTGCCGGCGTGGCTCTTGGGCATCAGCCCCGCGCGTTCGATGACGCTCTGCACCTTGCGACGCAGCAGCGGGATGCGCGTGGGGTTGGTGTTGTAGGCGGTGGAGGTCAGCAGGCCGATGATGCGCCGTTCGCCGGTGACTTTTCCCTTGGCATCGAAGCACTTGATGCTGAGGTGGTCCAGATAGCCCTGGCGATGGACTGTCGAGCGGGTGTTGGATTTGGTGATGGTGAGCAGATTGGGCAGATGAGCCTGCGCCTTGAGTTGCGGGGGTAGCGCGGCGAATGACATTGATTGCGTGCTGTCGCCGGTTTCGCGCAACAGGCCGAGGCCGGAGCCGCTGCGAATGCGCAACTCGTTCTCGCCCTTTTTGCTGACCAGATCGTAGTCGCGGCAGCCGAGCAGCACGAAGTTGTCGTTGGACAGCCATTCGAGGAAGGCTTTGACCTCGGCGACCTCTTCGGGGCTCTCGGGCGTGGCGCTGTTGGCAGCGTCGGCGATGACCTCGGTGAGGCGTTGCGTCATGGCGGGCCAGTCGGCCACCGCGACGCGCACGTCTTTCAGAACACGCTCGATGCCGACCTTGATGGCTTCGAGGTCGGCCGGCTCGGTGCGGCGGTCCACTTCGACGTGGATGATCGATTCGTAGTTCGTGTTCTTGCCCTTGGCGTCGTCAACCATGCGCTCAAACTGGCCTTTGGCATCGCGCGCAATGGCCATCACCGGGTGGATGATGAGGTGCAGGGTGAGGCCCTGGCGGTTGACCTCGATGCCGATGGAGTCGACCAGGAAGGGCATGTCGGGGCCCACCAGTTCGATCACGGTGTGGGTGGACTCCCAGCCGTGTTCGTCCATGCGCGGGTTATACACGCGCACCTTGGTGTCGCCTTCGTGCTTGCGAGCAAACTGCCAGTGGCTCAGCACGGCGCCGTACAGGTCAGCCACTTCGAAGCCGGCCAGATCATCGGTGTCGACCTGGGCGTAATACTTGCGCGCAAACGGTTCAACGACTGCCGCCTGGTCGGGTGCCAGTTTGCTGCGGATCAGTTCGATGACTGCCTCGATCTGGCTTGAGCCGGCCTCATCGGTGCGTGGTGACATGCTGTTCTCCTTATGGTGTTCAGTTGTGCGAGGCGCTCGTGGCGCCCCGTGGGTCTGTCGTGTGGATGGCTTATTCGAGTGCCTGGATGACCGGTTTGGCCTCCAGCGCAGTGAGTGCGGTTTCGGTGAATATGCGCAGTCCGAGTTCGGGCCGGTAGCCGTGGATCTCGGTGACGTCCAGGGCGCGCATGAAGGCGATGATCTCCTGACTGATGACCTGCCCTGGCACCAGAATCGGGAAGCCCGGCGGGTAAGGAATGACAAAGGTGGTGGAGACCAGCTTGCGGCCCGTGGCGATTTCCTTTTCGATGGCATTGCCTTCGATGGGAATGTACTCGCACTTGCTTTCGTCATAGGCCAGGAAGAAGGCCGAGCGAATATCGCCCTCGGGGGTGCCGTTGCCAGCGCTGATCCGGAAGGCGTCGTGGAAGCAGCTGAAGTCGGGCAGGGGCGGCAGGTCTTCGCGCAGGGCTTTGACCTTGCGCTCGAAAATCTTCTTTTCGACGGCACTGGCGTCATCGAGCCGATCATCGAGCTCACGCGCAATCTTCACCAGCACTTCGATCAGGTAGGCGATCGAGGAGCGTGTGGTGCCGATATTGGTCATGAACAAGACCGTGTTGCGAGAGGTTTTGTTGATCTGGATGCCGTGTTTGTCCATCAGGATCTGGTTTTTGAAGGTGTCTCCGTCCCAACCCGAGCCGGATACCGACAGGGTAACCCGGGTGGCATCGAGCACAAACTCGTCTTCGCTCCAGGCTTCAGCAATATCGCTCCAGCCGTGCTCGGGGTCCCAGTAGCTCTTGATGCCAGACTTACGATACTCCGCTGGAATCATCTCGGCCACCGTCAGCACCTTGAAATATTTGCTGATCAGCGGATGGTGGTTGATGGCCTTGCGCAGCGACATGGCTTGTTCGACCTGACGCTGGATGAACTCGAAGCCTTCGAGCTCGACCTGCCGCCGGCCGATGTCCAGCGAGGCGATGATCTGATAGTTCGGCGAGGTGGAGGTGTGCGTCATGTAGGCTTCATGGAAGGCCTGTTCGACCTCATCCTTGAAGTCCTGATCGTGCACATGAATCATCGAACCCTGGCGTAGCGACGTCAGCGTCTTGTGGGTCGACTGGCAGGCATAGACGCGTACGCGGGCCTTGTCGGGGTCGGCCATCAGACGGGTCTTGAGCAGGGTTTCGTCATCGGCGTCGGCCATCTTCTCGGCATATTTGGCGTAGGCGGCGCGGTATTCAGGCGATTTGAAACGCTCGCGCAGCAGACCGGCGCAGTGCATGCCGGTGCGGCGCCGATAGGCCGGGCCGAAACGGGCAAACGCAAACCAGGCTTCATCCCACAGGAAGACGAGGTCGGGCTTGATGGCCAGGCACTCTTCCATGACGCGCTCGACGTTGTAGACCACGCCATCAAAGGTGCAGTTGGTCAGCAGCAGCATGCGTACGCGATCTAGCTTGCCGGCGGCCTTGAGTTCGAGCAGGCGATGCTTGATCTCGCGCATCGGCACGGCGCCGTACATGGAGTAATCGTTGAGCGGGTAGCTGTCGAGATATACCACCTGCGCACCGGCCAGCACCATGCCGTAGTGGTGTGATTTGTGGCAGTCGCGGTCGACCAGCACGATGTCGCCGGGGCGCACGATGGCCTGCACCACGATCTTGTTGCAGGTGGAGGTGCCGTTGGTGGAGAAGAAGGTTTGCTTCGAGCCAAAGGCCCGCGCGGCTTTCTCCTGGGCTTTCTTGATCGGCCCGTGCGGTTCGAGCAGGCTGTCGAGGCCGCCCGAGGTTGCCGAGGTTTCGGCAAGAAAGATGTTCATGCCGTAGAACTCGCCCATGTCCTTGATCCAGTGCGAGCGGGTAATCGACTTGCCGCGACTGATCGGCATGGCATGGAACACGCCGGTGGGCTTGCGGGCGTATTCGGTGAGGGCGGTGAAGAAGGGCGCCTCGTAGCGGTCGGATACGCCGCGCAGGATGTTCAGGTGCAGTTCCAGGTGGTCTTCCTGGTTGTAGAACACGCGGCGGCAGTTGCCCAGGTTGGCGCCAGCGATCTCTTCGACCGACTGGTCTGTGAACAGGAAGACATCGAGTTCGGGACGCAGCTTGGCGATCAGGCGGCACAGTTCGGGGCCGTATTCCTTGGGCTCAACTTCGTGCAAGGCATCTTCTTCAAGCCGCGACATGTAGCGATGGAGGATTTCGAGCGTTTGCTCGGACTCCAGTCGCAGCCCGTTGCGCACCACCACGGTTTGCACGTTGTGGTTGAACATGACGGCGATCAGCGCGTCGGTGAGGCTGGGGACGAACACCGGTTCGTACACGAATGGATCTTCGGGCCGGCGCATGCTGGCCATGGTACGGCGCAGGTTGGCTTCCTGAATCGGCGTGAAATTATCGACGAAGAGCACTTCGAAGTAGAGCAGGTCTTTGGGCCGCGATTCGTTGGATTCGTCGTCAGGGCTGCCCTCGATCAGCTCATCGAGATCGTGATGATGCGGGTTGCGTCGATAGCTGTTGCTCATCAGCGCACGGCAGATGTTGCGCACAATATTGGACAAGGCTTCAACACGGCCCTCTTCGAGCAGCACCTCAATGCGGTCGAAGGTGTCGTGACCGGGGAAGGCCCAGTACAGTTCGATCGGGCGCAGCACCTCGATCAACTCGCGGACTTTGCGCTCGGCGTCGAGGCGTCGCTTCTCGGTCAGGTTTTGGGTGAGCTGCTCAGTCGCGATCCGCAGATTGGTCCAGCGGTCGGTGCGCAATTGAAGCGCGCTGTAATACTCGCCTAGCGACTTCTTGGGTTTATTGCTTGCCTTCATCTTGTGTCTCCTCGCCGAGGTCTGGGCCTCGTGCCTTGATGTTCGGGGCTGCTCCCCGCGGCCTTGTCAATAGTGAATCTGCGGTTCTTGAATCTGCGGTTCGCCGAACTGGATGAGTCGTTCGCCCGGCGTGAAATGTGTAAAGGACTGCGGCCAGGACATGCCCGGCCAGAAGTAATTCGCCTGCCCGGTCGTCGGCCAGTAGGCGGCGGAGTAGAGCGTGCCGAAGCCGCGTGAAAACGCCGTCGAATAGATCGGCGGCTGCAGAAAGGCGCCGATCAGTGTGTCGGCCGACAGCTCGCTGTCTTGCAACATCAGCAAGAGGCGCCGGTGGCGCTCGACGGTTGCGGTGGCGCTGGCGTGCTGGTGCCACTCGATCTTGTGCTGATGATTGGTGGCGGCCGCGGTGCGGCGAATATCGCCGGGCTTGCCGGGCGCAACATAGACCGTCGCAAACTCACCCGTGCGATCGACGACCGTCACGTTGTAGCTCATGTGCACAGGGATGCGTGCCAGTGCTGCGGTGGCCTCGGCGGTAGTGGTGCAGGTTTCGAGCACATAGCGCAGCACCAGCGGCACACCAAAGCCTTCACCCACATCCCGACGCCCGCCGAAGGACAGCGATACGGCGAGCCCGTCTTCGTTCATGCCGTCGAGCAAGCCCCACAGGCAGTCGCTCACGCCCATGACCTGCCGTCCATTCCAGGTGGTTTTCAGAATCACACCTTCGCACAGCTGGGCGGGGTAGTCGTAATTGCGCACCAGCACCGGCTGATCGCCCGGCCAGACCGCCTGCGAGCAGGCGGACACGTAGGGCGGCGGGCAGAATAAGGACAGAAAGCGCGCTTCCAGATCGCCTCCGCCGGCCAGATTGACCAGCGTTTCGTAGGTGGGCATCAACTCCGGCATGTGCAGGTTCAGCGCACGCACACAGGGCAGATAGTAGGGCCGCGCCGCGTCGCCGCTTTGCAGATACCAGCGGCGATACGAGGGCCAGAACGCATGGAACAGGCCCAGCCACGCCTCGCCCGGCCGAGTTTCCTCGACCGCGCGAAAGAGCAGTGACTGGTTCTGGATGAGCGACATTTGCCGCGCGTTCCGATCAGAGAATCTTGAACGCGCCGGCCGTCGGTGCCGGTTCGGCCAGCTCTTGCACCGTGCCCAGCGGACGCCCCTTGTAGAAGTTCTGGATGCCCTTGATCCACTTCGACGCACGCGCGTTGAGCTGGAAATCATCGGTCATCGAACGCCCGCGTGTGATCAGGATGCCCAGATCGGCGCCTTCGTAGCGATAGTCACCGGGACCGGTGATGCGCAGCCAGTAGGCTTCGTTTTCGCTCTCGACCGCAAGACGGTGATAGTCGAAGCGGTGGAAGCTCACGTTGCCGGCCTCGTCCATGCGGTAGATGCCGGACTCGGGTGCCTGGTCGACGATGTCCACCGTGTCTTCGGTGTGCTTCATCACCAGCTGGCTCCAGCTGTCGATGTACTTCGGATTCTTCCAGCGCTCGTTCATGGCGGCGACGTCGAGATCGAAGTCGGCACCGCTGTACTCGAGCAGGTGGAAGAAGAACAGCGGCGCGTCGGCGTAGGCGAAGGCGGCGTGGTTGGTCATCGGGCTGGCGCCGCAGATGCGCGGGTTGAGCTCGCCCAGATAGACCTCGTCGGTGTCCTGATCGATCAGGAAGTCGAGGTCGAAATAGCCGCGATAGCCTTCCTTCAGCAGCTGGTTGCCGAAGGCGTATGCATAGTCACGCGCGGTGATGCGTGCCTTTTCGGTGAACGCGCCGGGGAAGACTTCGTTGCCGCACCAGCCGCCCTTGTAGGGGGTGAGGTCTTTCTGGCCGACAATTTCGGTCAGCAACGGGCCCACCACCGTGCCGCACTTGGTCACGCAGGCTTCGAGCGTGCCGCCGCGGCAGTTGATGCGCTTCATGACCTTCACTTCGGGGTCTTTGACGATTTCGTCGGCGTACTTCTTCCATTCTTCTTCGTTCGAGATGAAGAAGGTGGTGTGGCCGGAGTCGCCAAAGGCGGTCTGGATGACCAGGTCGGTGCCCAGATTGTGCTCTTTGGTCAGCTTGAGCAGGTGCTCATAGCTTTCGACCTTGGTCAGCACGTTCGGCACGGAGGGCACGCCGGCCTTGTTGCCGATGCGTACGGTCTCCATCTTGTTGTCGCAGCGGGTGCGCAGCTCGGCGGAGGGGAACCACACCTCGATGCCAAGCTCCTTGCACAGCTGCTCGGTTTTCTCGTCGAACATCAGGAAGATCGCTACCGGATTGCCGCCGCGCCCTTTGATGTAGTCCAGCACTTCCTTGTGCTGGAGCATGTAGTTGTTGATGTCTTCGATGCCCTCGAACTCCGGATGCGGTTGCTCGCTGGGGACGAAGACGTTCGGGTGGCGGCCGTCGAAGCAATCGATGTAGTTGATATGCTTGAAGTGAGGCACCCGCTCGTCCATGCCGGCGAGGTTGAAGTTGGTGGCACTGATGAAATAGATCGGGCGCTCGTTGCGGTGAAAGAACAGGCGAACATCCGACATGCTGGTGATTTTTTCACTCATTTCTAGTCTCCTCTCAGGCGTTACAGTTTTCGAGGGCTGCTGTGTGCTGCGAATGCCTAGCCAGACAAGTAGTGCAATGATCAGACCAAGCAGCAGATAGATAATCACGATGAAACCCTCTTTGTAGATCAGTACTTCGGTGGTTCGACCGGCAACTCGAAACGGGTCGTGTCGGTGTAGTCGGCCGGCGCATCATGCGTGGTCGGCATCAGTATCGAGCCGTCCGGCCCGGCGATTGCGCCAGGGGGCAGGCCGGTGCCCACCCGTGATCCGCGGGTGGGCTTGATGAGTGGGCCGAGGCTGTTCAGATAGCCATCCAGCTTCGAGTCGTGTTGATAGACCGGAAATTGCACAGGTCGGTCGCGGAAGCTCTTGAGTGTCTGACCCAGGCCGCGAATACCCACTTCACGCTCACGGCGCACCCGCGCCAGATCGATTTCGACCGGGATGGTCTCTTCACCACCGCCGGCCTCATGGATTACGTAGCCCGAGGGGCCCACCACGATGGAGCGCCCCGTGCCGCAATCGCCGACCCCGTTAACGTCGAAAAAATAGCACTGGTTGATGGTGGCACTGGCACGCGCAATGGGCAGCTCGACGTCACGATCAATGGTGTCGGTCATGGTCGGGTGCAAAATGCATTCAGCACCCATGGCGACCAGGGTGCGCGTGGTTTCGGGGAACCACATGTCGTAGCAGATCGACACGCCGAATCGGCCGATGTCGGGCACATCGAACACACAGAACTCTTCGCCCGGCTTGATGCCCGTCTCATAAGGCTGGAACGGAAACATCTTGCGGTAGCGGGTGACCACATGCCCGTTTGGATCGATCACCGGTGTGGTGTTGTAGATGTCGTCGCCAACGCGCTCGAAGAGCGAGCCCGGCAGCAGCCAGATGCCATGCTTGAACGCCATCTGGCAGAAGATCTGCTCGGCGGGGCCGCCGGTCGGCTCGGCATGACGCGGCGAGGGGCCGTAAGGCGCCAATTCGCTGAACAACACCATCTGCACCCACGGGAAGCGCGCCATCAACACATCGAGCTTGCGGCCCATTGCGGTGATGTTTTCGTTCCGCGTCGAGATCTGCATCTGGACTCCGGCAATAGCAAACGGAATCATTCATTCGTCTCCTGTAGCTGGGGTGAATTGCTGCTCGTGTTGTTGGGTTGGTGAGCTAGTTAGAACGACGGGGGAGAGCAGGCGCTGATCAGCTCGCAGGTCTCGCTGCCGATATTTCGAAATCGATGAGGCAGGCGGCTGTCGAAGTAGTAGCCATCGCCGGGGCCAAGCAGTGTGCACTGATGCCCCACGGTGACCTCGATCTGGCCGCGTATGACAAAGCCGCCTTCTTCCGACTCATGCGACAACATGGTTTCGCCGGTGTCGGCGCCCGGCGGGTAACTTTCATTCATGATCTGCATCGATCGGCCGCGCAGTTGATCGCCGAGTTGGCGGAAGCGGATCGCGCCGTTGTCCATCACCTTGAGTTGATGCGCTGCGAAAAAAACAGGGGTGGACTCGGCTTCTTCGACGCCTGAAAAGAACTCCGCCAGCGACATCGGGAAACCCGACAAAACCTTTTTAAGCAGGGCAACGGAGGGGCTCGTCTTGTTCTGTTCGATGAGCGAGATCATGCCGTTGGTGACGCCCGATCGTCGTGCCAGCTCACGTTGCGAAACGCCTTTGTCGTGGCGCAGTTCGCGAATGCGCTCACCCACAAAAGGGGTGTCAGATGAGGGGGTGTTATCGCTTGATATATTCGACACCACGACCAGTACCTCCTGACGCTTTATCGTTGAACTACAAAAACCGGCACCACCATGATGCTTTGATATAAACGCCCGGACGGGTGCGTATTTTGCGTCGCGACATTTCGGATCAATATCATTTCAGAGGCCCTCTTGAAGCAGCTCATCTGAACATCAGTGTTAAATATACTCAACACTAACCGCCGACAAAAAGCAAGTATCCGGAGGGCCGCGGGCCATTCTGAAAAAGCGCGTTCGATGGTGCGCCGGGCTTGGCTATGGATCGTGGTGCGCAGTCGCCTTGAGGTGTCGTTCAACAATGCCGCACAGGCGGCCGGCTGCCGCGTCGATGACCTCCGAAGGCACGGCGGCAAAGCCGAGCAGCATGCCTGTGCGGCGATAGCTTGGATCGTCGTAGTACATCGACAAGGGGCGAAAGACGATGCCGGCTTCGAGTGCGTCGCGGGCCATTGCGACATCGTCGACCGGCCTTTCGAAAAAATAAGGCAGGTGGAGCCCCGCCATGCCGCCGGTGGTGCTGACCGCACCTGCGAGGCGTGACTCGATGGAGGTGCGCAGAACGTTCCGGCGCTCCTGGTAGATGTTTCTGACCCGCTTGAGGTGCGCACCGAGGTGGCCCCCGTCGATGAACTCGGCCAGCGCTGCCTGCTCGATCATGCGCCCCTCGCGATAGAGCTCTGCATTGCCGATGGCGAAGGACTCGGCCAGGAACTCCGGCACGACGAGATAGGCAAGCCGCAAGCCCGGAAACATGACTTTGCTGAAGGTGCCCAGGTAGAGCACCCGCTGGGTGCGTGACTGACCGAACAGCGCCCCGATGCTGTGCGGGTGGTAGCGAATCTCGTTGTCGTAGTCGTCCTCGATGATCCACGCGCCACTGGCTTCGGCTTGCTCGAGCAAGCGCAAGCGGCGGGTGAGCGACATGACGACGCCGGTCGGGTATTGGCTGGAGGGCGATACGAACATCAGCCGCGGATCGGCGCCGGGTGCTACCTCGGGTGGGTTGATACCCTCCTCGTCGACCGGAATCGGCACCAGCGACAAGCCGTTGGCGCGCAGCACGTTTCGCGCGCCCCAGTAGCCGGGGTCTTCCATCCAGACGCGGTCGCCCGGGTCGCAGAGCATGCGGGCGCACAGATCAATCGCCTGGTGAGAGCCGTTGAGGATGAGGATCTGCTGTGGTGTGCAGGACATCATTCGCGACGCGCGCAGGTAGTCGGCCAGCGCGACCTTCAAGGGGCCGTAGCCGCCTTGGCTGTACCGGGCAAGGTGACGCTGCTCAAAGCGCACATTCTTCGACAGCAGGCGCCGCCAGGTGGGGAAGGGGAACAGACCAACGTCGGGCACACCGGGCACGAAGGCACCGCCCTGGATGCGGCTACTGGTGGCGTGTCGCGCGATCTCTCGACCCCGCTGTGACAGGGCTGTGCTCGTTCGAGGTGCTTCTGTGACGCTCGCCTTGGCCGTGCTGGCGGCCGGAATCGCTTCAGAAACGATTGTGCTCGCGCCGCCACGACTTTGCAGATAGCCCTCGACCACGAGTTGCTCATACACGCGAACCAGTGTGCTGCGACTGAATCCCAACTCGTCTGCCAATACCCGGGTTGCCGGCAAAGGGGCGCCGGGGCGCAGTGCACCATCCAGAATCAGGTGCCGAATCGCCAGATACAGCGTCGTACGAAGCTTTCGGCCAGAGGACTCGCGCTCGAATCGTTGCCGGATCAAGGCAATTTGACTAGGCGTATTCATTGCGTCGCAGCATAATTGGTATCAGCCTTCCAACAAAAATTGGACCAATACTGCGCCGATTTGGCGGCTAGAATCAAATCATTGCTAAACGATCGATGGCATGGTGCCGCGTCGACCAGCGCCGCCCGAGCCGGGCGATTTCAATACCGGAGAGATTATTTTGAAGCTGACTGATTCCACATTGCTCAAGCAACAGTGCTACATCAACGGCGAATGGACCAGCGCAGACAGCGGTGAAACCTTTGCCGTCGAAAACCCTGCAACGGGTGAGGTGCTCGCCAAGGTGGCCAGCGCCGGTGCCGAAGAAACCCGTCGTGCGATTGAAGCGGCACGCCTGGCGCAGCCGGCCTGGCGGGCAAAGACCGCTGGCGAGCGCGCCAAGGTATTGCGCCGCTGGCATGAACTGTTGCTGGCCAACCAGGAAGATCTGGCCCAGCTGATGACGGCCGAGCAAGGCAAGCCGCTGGTCGAGTCGCGGGGCGAAATCGCCTATGCCGCCTCGTTCATTGAGTGGTTTGCCGAAGAAGGCAAGCGCATCTATGGCGACATCATTCCGCCGCATCATGCAGACAAGCGCGTGCTGGTCACCAAGGAGCCGATCGGGGTTTGCGTGGCCATCACGCCGTGGAACTTCCCCTCGGCGATGATCACCCGCAAGGCCGGCCCGGCACTGGCCGCCGGTTGTGCCATGGTGCTCAAGCCGGCCGAAGCGACCCCGCTGTCGGCGCTCGCGCTGGCTGAGCTGGCTGAGCGTGCCGGTGTGCCCAAGGGCATCTTCAGCGTGGTGACAGGTGATGCGCGGGCCATTGGCGGCGAGATGTGCGCCAACCCGACAGTGCGCAAACTGACGTTTACCGGCTCGACCGAAGTGGGCCGCATCCTGATGCAGCAGTGCGCGCCGACCATCAAGAAGCTGTCGCTGGAGTTGGGCGGCAACGCGCCCTTTATCGTGTTCGACGACGCCAATCTCGACATTGCCGTTCAAGGCGCCATGGCCTCGAAATATCGCAACGCGGGTCAAACCTGCGTGTGCGCGAACCGGCTGCTGATTCAGGACGGTATTTACGATGCCTTCGTCGAAAAGCTCGCCGCCGCGGTAAGTGCGCTGCAAGTGGGCAACGGTGTTGATGATGGGGTGACGCAAGGCCCGCTGATTGATGATGCGGCCATTGCGAAAGTCGAAGAGCTGGTCGATGACGCCCGCGAAAAGGGCGCGCGTATTGTTTGCGGCGGCAAGCGACATGCGCTGGGCCGCACTTACTACCAACCGACGATTCTGGCCAATGTGACCCCGGCGATGCGCCTGGCGCGCGAAGAGGTCTTTGGCCCGGTGGCGCCGGTGTTCCGCTTCAAGACCGAAGCGGAAGCCGTTGCGATGGCCAACGACACTGAGTTTGGTCTGGCCTCTTATTTCTATACCGAAAATCTGGCGCGCACCATGCGCGTCTCCAGCGCGCTGGAATACGGCATTGTCGGCGTCAATACCGGCCTGATCTCGACCGAGGTGGCACCGTTTGGCGGCATGAAGTCCTCCGGCCTGGGCCGTGAAGGATCGAAGTACGGCATCGAAGACTATCTGGAAATCAAGCACGTCTGCATCGGCGGCATTGACTGAATCGCCGACTGACAGGACGCAGGAGTAAACGTATGAATGCACGCAACGAGAACACCGCGAAGACCAACGCAGCCCTGATGGCACGCCGTTCGGCCGCTTTGCCGCGAGGCGTTGGCCAGGCGCACCCGCTGTTTGCCGAGCGCGCTGAAAATGCTGAAATCTGGGATGTGGAAGGCCGCCGCTGGATCGATTTCTGCGCCGGCATAGCCGTGGTCAATACCGGGCACCGCCACCCCAAAGTGATGGCGGCGGCACGTGAGCAGCTCGACAAGTTCACCCATACGTGTTTCCAGGTGATGGCGTATGAGCCCTACGTGGAATTGTGCGAGCGACTCAACGCCGCCGCGCCGGGCAGCACGCCGAAGAAGTCGTTTCTGGTGAATTCCGGTGCTGAAGCCGTCGAGAACGCGGTCAAGATCGCCCGTGCTGCCACCGGGCGCTCGGGTGTCATCGCCTTTGGTGGCGGCTTTCACGGGCGCACCATGTTTGGCATGGCGCTGACTGGCAAGGTTGCGCCTTACAAGATCAAGTTCGGCCCCTTCCCTGGGGAGATCTTTCATGTCCCGTTCCCGGACGCGCTGCATGGCGTCTCGGAAGACGAGTCCATTGCGTCGATCGAGCGTGTATTCAAGTACAGCATCGAGGCGTCGCGTGTGGCTGCGATTCTCATCGAGCCGGTGCAAGGGGAGGGCGGATATGTGCCTGCGCCGCTCGGTTTTTTACAACGCCTGCGCACCCTGTGTGATGCGCATGGCATCCTGTTGATTGCCGATGAAGTCCAAACCGGCATTGCCCGTTGCGGCAAGCTGTTTGCCACAGAGCACTATGGTGTCGAGCCGGACATCATCACCCTGGCCAAGGGCCTGGGCGGTGGCATGACCGTATCAGCGGTGGTGGGCAAGGCGGCCGTCATGGACGCGGCAGACCCTGGTGGTCTGGGATCGACCTACGCGGGCAATCCGGTGGCCGTGGCAAGCGCCCTGGCCGTGCTCGACGTGGTCGAGGAAGAAAAACTGTGCGAACGCTCGATGCAAATCGGTGAGCAGCTGCGGTCGCGTTTTGCGTCGATGCAATCCCGTTTC
>JBFIJC010000052.1:0-16859 GCA_041600915.1 Nitrogeniibacter sp. | reverse complement strand
GCATCGACCGAGGTGCCGACCGGCATGCCGCCCGCGCCCGAGCCGACCAGCAGGCAGCTGACCGCTGCGGATCGCGGCGCCGAGGCCGGGCCAAAGCGCACATCGTCCGGCCACTGCGCCACCTGCAAAGCAAAGTCGAGCAGCGCGCTGCGCACGCCGGCTTCGAGCAGCCCCGGCGACAGTTCGCCGACCAGACCAAGGCCGACCACGATTGCGCCCGAGGGCTTGTGCGTGGGCTCCTCGTTGAAGAACAGCGCATGCGTGCCATTGGCGGCCGGGTACATACCGAGGTTGAGCCGCTGCGACAAAACACCGCCCAGACGCTGATTGACCGCCGCCTCGGCGCTGACGATGGTGTCACCTGCGTAGTGACCGACCAGCACCGGGTAACGCGCGTAGGCCAGATCACCGTGTCGGATGCTGACCGCCAGCGTCGGCGCGGCGGCGGTGCTTTGCGTCTCGGCCAGCGGGCGGCCCGGACCAAAGCCCAACGCACGCACGGCCGCTTCGTCGGGGAAGTCGTCGGTGAACGGTGTGACCGGCATCGGGAAGCGTGTTGGCTCGGTCGCCGCTGCCCGCGAACGCTGCGGCGGAGTTGCCGGCAGACGCTTGGTGGTGCCGGTCATGAGCAGATCGAGCAGGCCGGGGAAGGCGCGCTTTTGCGTGCACAGCGCGTCATGCGCGGTGTCTTCGATGTACCAGGTCGGCACGCCGGGCAAACGGCCGGACGCCCAGGTGACGGTGCCGTCGCCTTCAGAAGTGGCTTCAAACGCCAGCGTGCGATCGCTGGCCGGGTCCCAGCTGTTGCGCGGCACGACGGCGTAATCGACCACCGTGGCCGGCTGGCAGCCGGCGAGGTAGATCATGTGGCGCGGCTCGGGCGGGGCGTCGAGCAGGCGCTGCCAGGTTTTGCGCGCTTCGCGCAGCGCGGCAGCATCGGCCAGCGGCCACACGCCGGCCACTTCGGCCTTGAGCGCTTTCCAGCGGGTGGCGTCGGCGAAGTCGTCGCCGGCCGGGTCGAAAGGCAGCAACTCGAGCAGACCGGCGTACTCGCGCACGATGTCGGTCACCCCGGTGGTGGTCTGGGTCATGTCGAGCAGGGCCAGCTTTTGCTGGGTGGGGTTGCAGCAGGTGAGCCAGCGCACCGCCTCGTGCGAACCGAGGTTGGGCGTGCCAAGCATGACGAAGCGGCTGTTGGGCAAGGCGGTGATGCGCTGCCAGGCGGCGGTGCCGGCGCCGCCGTCGGCGATCATTGCGCGCACCACCAGGCCGCCCATGGAGTGCGCCACCAGATGCACCGGCTGCCCGCTGGCTTCGAGCTCCGGCAGCCATTGGGTCAGCGCGTCGGCCAGACGTGCCGCGGCGGCGGTGACGGACTGCCGCCAGTCGTAGGGGAAGATCTCGACGCGGTGGCTACGCGCCAGGAATTCGACCATGGGGCCGTAGAAATCACCGATCAGGTCGATCGGCTCGACATCGGGCTGACCCATGCGCAAGCGCCCCAGCTGACCGCGCAGCAGGCGCCAGTAGTCGAGCCAGACGGTTTCGCCGCGCTGCTGCAGCACGCTGCCCATGGTGCCGGGCAGCACCACCGCCAACGGCCGGGGCGTGCCACCGGAGCGGCTGCGGCGCACGGCCTCGCGCCAGCGCGGGGCTTCGTGCGGGGCGCTGGCAATCGGCAAAAAACCGCCGTCATTGCCGTCGGGCCGGGTCAGGCCGTGGCCCAACCATTTGACGGTTTTTTCGTTATTGAAATAGCGGAAGTGATTGACCTCGCCCCCCGCGTCGCGCAGGTAGCGGGCGCTGCCCTCGGGCCGACGCAGCCCGCCGAGCATGGAACCGGTGTTGACCACCAGATCGTGATCGGCGCCGTAGAACCAATCGGTAGCCAGCAGCTTGATCTGCTGCCACAGCGAATCGCCCTCGATGTCGCCGGCGATCACCGACAGGTCGGCCGTCACGGAGAGGTCGGGCGATTGCAGCAATCGGGTCAGCGCCGAGCCTGGCATCATGGCCTCGACACCGGGCAGGGTGCGCGGATCGGTGCGCGCCTTGACCACCGCTAGCAAGAAATCGACTGCCTCGCCAAACAGGCCGCCGCCGGAGATGAAGTCCATCACCGACAGCCAGCGATCAAGCCGCCCGGCCGCCAGCGTGGTGCCGCGCGCCGGACAGGCGACGCGTACAAAACGGGTGATGCGCAACTGCTTGGCGTCGAGCTCGGCGATCAAGTCCTTGAGCGCCTTGCGGTCGCCGTCGTAAGCGGCGTCGCGCGCCTTGGCTGCGGCGGTGTCGAGCGGCGACAGGCCGATCTGTTCGGCGACGGTGCGATCGGCGGCAAACAAGGTGTCGATCAGCTTGCCGTCGAGCGGGTCGGTATTGGCGTCGCGCATGCCCAGGCAGAGCAACTCGCCGATCAGGCCGCCGCGCGAGTGGCTGACCAGATGCACCTCGGCGCCGGCCGGCAGCGCACGGGCCAGGGCCAGCGCGTTTTCAATGGGGCTCTCGGTCAGGCTGCGGTGCTGCAAGGCGTAGGCGCGCTCGCCGTAACGCTCGTTCAGGCGGCTGCGCAAGGCGGCACCGGCAACGTTGTCCTTGTCCCACAAGCCGCCAAAACTGCCCGTCGTGCTTGAAGCCGTGCCATGCAAGAACACCAGCAGTGGCGTCGCGCCGCCGGGCAGGCTGCCGCTGAGCGCTTTCAGGTCGGGCGAGGCGCCATCGAGCGACACCCGATACAGCCCCGGTGCACCGTCGAGCGCGCGGTCTTCAAGCGCTTTGCCGAGCTTGGCCGCGGCCATGTTTTTGAGATCGACGCCGAACACTTCGAGCACCCGCACCCCGAGGCCGAGCCAGCCGCGCGAGGTGCCGGCAGCGGCATGGCCCGGGCGGGGGCCGAAGTCGAGCCGCCACAGCGCGTCGCCGTCGCGCCCGACACTGCGCTGGCCGCGCTCGTGCATCAGGTCGTCGGCGCGCGACCAGAGCACGAAGCCGTTTTCGAGCTCGACCCGCAGCACGGCATCGGCGTCGATCTCGGTCGTCGACTCGCCGCCTCGCGCCACCCCCGGCACGATCCGCCGCGCCGAGGTCACGCTCACCTGATCGGTGCGGGGCTGTCGGGCAGTGGCGGCGGCACCGCTGAAGCGAAAACGGGGATCGATGGGCATGGGCTGAATCCTTGGCGGGGCGAAATCAGGAGAAGAGTTCGAAATGACGGGCGGTGCGCGAGCCGAAGATTTGCGGCGTCTGCGGCAGGCGGGTCGATGGCAGGTAGTGACTGATGGCGCGGAACCACTGCTGGTAACTGGCCCCCGGCAGCAGGGTGTGCAGGCTCTTGATGGCGTAGTAAGTGAAGGCGCCGTTGGGGCGGCCACGGAACTGGGTATCCCAGCTGAACTCGGTATCGCGGCAGCCGGCCAGCAGCAGGTCGCCGCCGGCGCGGGTCATGCCGCCCATCAGCGCTGCCGGGCGGCTACGGGTAGCGGCGAGCGCGCCCAGGCTCATCCAGCTGGCGGGCGGCAAAAAACGGGCGCGCGGCAAGGCGGGATCGAGGTCGGCCTCGTCGCCGCGGGTGACCGAGCCGGAGTGGCAACTGTCGGAAATGAGCACCACGCGCACGCCCGCCGGACGCTGGTCGAACAGGCCGCGCAGATCATCGTCGAGCAGAATCTTGCCGTCACCGATGTCGTGCGGACACAGCGCCTCGTCACGCCCGTCGGCCTCATCGCCGGAGCGATCGGGCACCCAGGTGCCATGGCCGGAGAAGGTGATGATCAAGGAATCGCCCTTGATCGCGCCGGTGATCAGATCGCCGATTCTGTCGACCATGGCGTCGCGTGTGGCCGCCTCGTCGAGCAGGCTGGTGACCGCATAGCCTTTGCCGCCCAGCACGGCAGCCCAGTCCTGGGCGTCGTTGATGCATCCTGACAAGTCCCCGTCGGTGCCGGGGTAGTCGTTGATGCCGATGGTCAAAGCGCGTTTGCTCATGGTGAGACCTCGCTTCCAGCGTCATCGGACAGGCACAGGCCGGCCGCAGTCATGACGATGGCTTCTTCTGATTAAAGCATGTGGTCCCCTCAGAGCAAGGCGACTCTTTGTATCAAGCCGCGATCTCGGCCACCGCAGCGCCGACGCAACGCGCCCCTGAAGGAGTGTTTGGGGCACAATTGCGCTTTTGCTTTTGTTGGCTCCTGCCCGTGCGTCTGTTGCGTCTCGCCAAAATCGTCATCGTCAGCCTGCGCTTCGGGCTCGATCGCATGGTCCTCACCGCCGACCGCAGCGGTCAGCTGGTGCGTCTGTGGCGCATCGTCTTCTTCTGGCGTCGCTTCTCTGAGCCGCGTGCGGTGCGCTTGCGCAAGGCACTCGAATCGCTCGGCCCGATCTTCGTCAAGTTCGGTCAGATGCTGTCCACCCGCCGCGATCTGCTGCCGCTGGACATCGCCGAAGAGCTGGCGCTGTTGCAAGACCGCGTGCCGCCCTTCCCCAGCGAAGAAGCCATCGCGGTCATCGAAAAACTCTACGGCCGGCCGGTCGACGAGGTTTTTGCCGAGTTTGAACGCACACCGGTGGCGTCGGCCTCGGTGGCGCAGGTGCACTTTGCCCGCCTGCAGGACGGCACCGAGGTGGCGATCAAGGTGCTGCGCCCCGGCATCGAACGCGTCATCGCCCACGACATGGCCTTGCTCGACGCCGGCGCCACGCTGCTCGACCGTCTGTGGCCCGAAGGCCGGCGGCTGAAGCCACGCGAAGTGGTGGCCGAATTCGCCAAGCACCTGCGCGACGAGCTCGACCTGATGCGCGAGGCGGCCAACTGCTCGCAGCTGCGGCGCAACTTCACCGACTCGAACCTGCTGGTGGTGCCCGAGGTGTACTGGGACTACTGCGGCAAGTCGGTCATGGTGATGGAGCGCATGCATGGCGTGCCCATCTCGCGCACCCAGGCGCTGCTGGCGCAGGGCACCGACCTGTCGGCGCTGTCGCGCGCGGGGGTCGAGATCTTCTTCACCCAGGTCTTCCGCGACGGCTTCTTTCATGCCGACATGCACCCGGGCAACATCTTCGTGCACGCCGACGGGCGCTACATCGCGCTCGACTTCGGCATCATGGGCACACTCACCGATGTCGATAAAAACTACCTGGCGCAAAACTTTCTGGCCTTCTTCCAGCGCGACTACAAACGCGTCGCGCAAGCCCACATCGACGCCGGCTGGGTGCCGGCACACACCCGGGTGGACGAGTTCGAATCGGCCATCCGCGCAGTGTGCGAGCCGATTTTCGACAAGCCGCTGAAGGACATCTCCTTCGGCAAGACCCTGCTGCGCCTGTTCCAGACCGCGCGCCGCTTCGAAATGGAAGTGCAGCCGCAGCTCGTGCTGCTGCAAAAAACCCTGCTCAATATTGAAGGCCTCGGCCGCCAGCTCGACCCAGAGCTGGACCTGTGGACCACGGCCAAGCCCTTCCTCGAGCGCTGGATGGGCAAGCAGGTCGGCTTTGGCGCACTGGCGCGCCACATCAAGGAAGAAGCACCCTTCTGGGCCACCGCCCTGCCGCAACTGCCCCGCCTGATCCATCATGCGCTCAGCACCCCCGACCGCATCGAAGCCGCCCGACGCGACATGGCCCGTCTGGCAAACGCGCAACGTCGGCAAAGTTTCGCCTTGACCGTCGTCGGCGTCCTGCTGGCCGCGCTGCTGGCGCTTGAGCTGTGGCGACTCGCGGGTAGCTGATGATCGCGGCATGATCCCTTACGATCCCGGCACGATGCGGTAAAAAAACCGCCCCCTGGCCGGGCATCGTTGCTAAAATCGCGCCGAAAAAAGATCGGGCCGACCGCTGGAGACACCGGCCTTACCTATCCGCATCTGCTCTGGAGCCCACCGCCATGCTGCTCTGGCTTGTCGCTGCCTATCTCGCCCTGTCCATCGGTATCGGCCTCGTCGCCGCCATGCGCGTTCACAACGCCAAGGACTACATCCTTGCCGGTCGCAACCTGCCGATGTACGTCGTGGTCGCCATGGTGTTTGCCACCTGGTTTGGCGCCGAAACCGTGCTCGGCATCTCGGCCACCTTCCTGGAAGAAGGCTTCCACGGGCTGATCTCCGACCCCCTCGGCGCATCGCTGTGCCTGATCCTGTTCGGCCTGTTTTTCGCCCGCCGCCTGTACCGCCAGAACCTGCTGACCCTGGGCGATTTTTTTCGTAAACGCTACAACCGCACGACCGAACTGATCCTGTCGATGTGCATCGTGGTGTCCTATCTGGGCTGGGTGTCCGCGCAGATCACCGCACTCGGCCTGGTGTTCAATGTGCTCACCGAAGGCAGCGTCAGCATGAACCAGGGCATGATGATCGGCGCCGGCGTGGTGCTGATGTACACGCTCTTCGGCGGTATGTGGTCGGTGGCCATCACCACCTTTGTGCAGATGATCGTCATCGTCCTGGGCCTGGTGTACATCGCCTGGGAAGTCTCCGACCTGGCCGGCGGCGCCGGCACGGTCATCAGCCACGCAGCGGCAGCCGGCAAGTTCGAATGGCTGCCCGACGCCAACATCGGCGCCATCATTGCCTGGATCGCCACGCTGCTGACCATGGCCTTCGGCTCGATTCCGCAGCAAGACGTTTTCCAGCGCGCCAACTCCGCGCGTAACGAGCGCATCGCCGTGCATGGCACCGTGCTCGGCGGCGTCGCTTACTTCCTGTTTGCCGGCATTCCGCTCTTCCTGGCCTACTCTGCCGTCCAGATCGACCCCTCGCTGGTGGCGCGCTACATGGAAGAAGATTCGCAGCTCATCCTGCCCAATCTCATCCTCAACCACCTGCCCTTTGGCGCGCAGGTCATCTTCTTCGGCGCCCTGCTGTCGGTGATCATGAGTACCGCCTCGGGCACCCTGCTCGCGCCCGCCGTCACCTTTTCAGAGAACATCCTGCGCGGCTTCATGCCCAACCTGAGCGACCACGCCTTCCTGCAGCTCACCCGCGTGACCGTGGTGGTCTTCGCCATCATCGTCACCGGCTACGCCATGCAGACCGAAAGCTCGATCCACGAGATGGTCGAAAACGCCTACAAGGTCACCCTCGCCGCCGCTTTCGTCCCCCTCGCCGCCGGCCTCTACTGGCGCCGCGCCAACAACCTTGGCGCCGCCCTGGCCATTGTGTTCGGCCTGACAACCTGGATCGCGCTCGAATTCATCTCGCCCGAAGGCATCATCCCGCCGCAACTCGCTGGCCTGTGCGTGAGCGCCGTGGGCATGCTGATCGGCGGCTTTGCAGGGCGGCAGCCGCAGTATCGCTAAGGCATATTCCCGGCAGACAAAAACCCCAATCGGGCGTCAGTTTTTTTTACACTTCTAATGACGCCCGAGCAGGCATTTGCCGCAACCCATTAAAAACAAAGATTTTTTCGGTTTGGCACGATCCGTGCTTATTGGTTGTCAAGCTATTTCCAGCACTCCGGATTAATTAAGTACAGGAGCTTACAACCATGCTTGCTAAAAACTTCCTCCCTGCCGCCGCAGCAGCCGGCCTGATGGCCTTGTCGGCCCAAGCCTACGCCCTGCCGAACGTCTTCAATGACACCATCGCCAACGGCATCAGCCAGTTCGACTCGACCATTGCCCTGACCGGTTCGACCGTAGCGACGGCCCAGATCGTGAGCGGCACCAGCGTGTATAACTACACCGATCTGGGCGGCAACCCGGCCACCGTGACCATCACCCGTCCGAACGGCAGCGCGGTCGCTTTTGGCAACACCTACACCAGCAACGGCATCTCCACCACGGGTAACGTGATCAACATCAACCCGCAAAATGGTGGCGAGACGATTCCGGGCTTCAACTCCGGCGTGACCTTCACCTTCTCCTCGGCTGTCAATGCTCTGGGTTTTGAAGTCGGCGACTGGGCCACCTGCTGCATGACCGGCACCCGCCCGGTGGGCACGCCCTCGACCGGTTCCGGCCTGTGGATCGCGTTTGACGGTGGCCAGGCCTTCCTGACCGCCAACGCACTGTCGGCCAACGACAACCCGGGCTACGCCGCCGCCCGCAGCTTCACCAACTTCATCGGTGCGATCGACGACACCAGCACCTTCACCTCCGTGACCTTCTTCGGTGACGGCTTCGGTGAGTTCCTGGTGGCTGGCGGCACGCTGCGCTTCTCGGCCGTGCCGGAAGGCTCTGTGACCAACCCGATCCCGGAGCCGGGCACTCTGGTGCTGGCCGGTCTGGCACTGGTCGGTCTGGGCCTGTCCCGCCGCAAGCAGTAATTCCGGCACTCGGCGCGCTGTCGGCGCCGATCTGACGGTTTCAACACAAGGCCCACGCTTCGGCGTGGGCCTTGTGTTTTCAGCCCGGCGCTGCCGCGCCGACGCTATTGACACGTATCAATCCCAATCTTCGAGGCGAGGCATAGACTCTGGCGGCACTTCTTTTTGCTGCCGCCATGACTGCCAACCACCTGATCGAACTCGTCTGCCCCGCCGGCAGCCTGCCCGCCCTGAAGACCGCCGTCGATGCGGGCGCCGACTGCGTCTATGTCGGCTTCAAGAACGCCACCAACGCGCGCAACTTCACCGGCCTGAACTTCACCGACGCCAGCATGCGCGAGGGCATCCGCTACGCGCATGATCGCGGTCGCAAGGTGTTGCTGGCGCTGAACACCTATCCACAGGCCGGCAACTGGCCGGAGTGGACCAAAACCATCGACGCCGCGGCGGACATGGGCGTGGACGCGGTGATCCTGGCCGACCCCGGCTTGATGCGCTACGCCAACCGCACCCATCCCGATCTGCGCCTGCATCTGTCGGTGCAGGGCTCGGCGACCAGCTACGAAGCCATCAATTTCTATCACGAGCACTTCGGCGTTCAGCGCGCAGTCTTGCCGCGGGTGCTGTCGCTGCCGCAAGTCGAGCATGTGATCAAGAAGACCCCGGTCGAGATCGAAGTCTTCGGTTTCGGCGGCTTGTGCGTGATGGTCGAGGGGCGCTGCTCACTGTCAGCCTACGCCACCGGCGAGTCGCCCAACTGCAACGGCGCCTGCTCGCCGGGCAAGCATGTGCGCTGGGAGCAGACCGCCAAGGGCATGGAAACCCGGCTCAACGGCATTCTGATCGACCGCTTTACCGACGATGAGCGCGCCGGCTACCCCACGCTGTGCAAGGGCCGTTTCGCGGTGGGTGACGACACTTACTACGCCATCGAAGAGCCGACCAGCCTGAACACGCTCGAGCTGCTGCCCGACCTGGCCCGCGCCGGCGTGCGCGCGATCAAGATCGAAGGCCGTCAACGCAGCCCCGCTTATGTGCAGCAAGTCACCCGCGTGTGGCGCGCCGCCATCGACCGGCTCAAGGCCGACGGCGAGCGCTTTGCCGTCAAGCCCGAATGGATGGCCGCGCTCAACAATGTCTCCGAAGGCCAGAGCCACACGCTCGGCGCCTACTATCGCCCCTGGAAATAAGTCGTGCCCATGAAACTCGCGCTCGGACCGCATCAATACTACTGGCCGCGCCAGGCCATGATGGACTTCTACGGCAACGTCGCCGAATCGCCGGTCGACATCGTCTATGTCGGCGAATCGGTGTGTTCGCGCCGCCATGAAATGCGCCTCGAAGACTGGTTCGACGTCGCCCACGTGCTGGCCGAGGCCGGCAAGGAAGTGGTGTTTTCCTCGCTGGTGCTGATCGAATCCGAGTCGGACCTGAAGGTGCTGCGCAAGCTGGTCAATCAACCGGATTTTCGCGTCGAAGCCAATGACATGGCCGCCGTGCAGGCGCTGGTGCGTGCCGGCCACAAGCACTGGGTTGCCGGGCCGACGCTGAATGTGTTCAACCCCGAGACCATGAACGTGTTCTCCGAACAGGGCGCCACCCGCTGGGCTGTGCCGCCCGAGATGGCGCGCGAAGCCATGGACGGCCTGCTGGCCGGCTGCGCGGTGCGCCCCGAGGTGGAAGTGACCGCTTATGGCCGCCTGCCTCTGGCCTACTCAGCACGTTGCTTCACCGCCCGCCACTTCAACCTGCAAAAAGACACCTGCGAGTTCCGCTGCCTGCAGCACGCCGAAGGCATGCCGCTCAAGACCCGTGAGGGTGAGGCCTTCCTGACGCTCAACGGCATCCAGACGCAATCGGCCAAGGTCTACAACCTGCTCGGCGATCTGCCGGCGCTCAAGGCCTCCGGCGTCGATGTGCTGCGCGTGCTGCCGCAGTCCGAGTCCATGCCCGAGCTGCTGGCCTTGTTCCGCCGCGCCATCGATGGCGAGATCGCGCCCGCCGAGGCCTTCAGCCAGTCCCAGGCCCTGATGCCCGAAGCGCCCTGCAATGGCTTCTGGCATGGCAAGCCGGGCCTCGAACAATACGTTGCCGCCGCCTGAGCGCGGCTCCACGGAGATTTCCATGGCCAACATCCCCGCCTTTCGTGTGCCCCCCGCCGTCGGCCGTGTGGTCGCCCGCCTGCCGCAACTGCCGCCGACGCTGGCGCTGGTCGGCGCGCTGAATCTGGCGCTTGGCCGCATCCTGCCCAAGGACGACCTCGAACCGCTGATCGGCAAGCGCCTGCAGCTCGACGTCACCGACGCCGGACTGAGCCTGCGCTTTACCCTGTCGGCACGCGGCTTCCGCCCGCGCTTCGACCGACTGCCCGCCGACCTCGTGCTGCGCGCCGCCACCCGCGATTACCTCGCCCTGGCCCTGCGCGAGGAAGACGCCGACACCCTGTTCTTCAGCCGCCGCCTGATCATGGAAGGCGACACCGATATCGGCTTGCTGGTCAAGAACACCCTCGACGCGGTGGACTGGGACGCGCTCATCGCCGCCGCAAAACCGGCGACCTTCCTGGCGCGCTTCAAGACACCCCGCCTCGGCACGCCCGCCGCCTGAATCACCGCCGGCCCGCCCCGGCGGGCCGCTGCGCGTACAATCGACGCATCTTCGCTGTCCGGTCTCCGACCGCCCGACGAGTGCGCGCATCCACCCAGCTTCCCCGCTATCTGACGCTGGCCTACGGCCTGCTCATCGCCTATGCCTGCCTCCACCCCTTCACCGGGTGGAAGTCGCACGGGCTGCCGCTGTTCGACTTCTTCCACGCGCCATGGCCAAAGTACTACCGCATCGAGGACATCATTCTCAACGTGCTCGGCTTCATTCCGCTCGGCTTTGTGCTGAGCTCTGCCTGGCCCGAGCGCTGGTCGCGGATCCGCGCGCTTGTGCTGAGCGTCCTGATCTGCGGCGTGTTGAGCCTGTCGCTCGAAACGGCGCAGAACTTCCTCCCCACCCGCGTCGCTTCAAATGTCGACCTGGGTGCCAATATTCTGGGCGGCCTGCTCGGCGCGCTCATCGGCATGGCGCTTGGCCAACGGATTTTCAACACCCGCGGCTGGCTGCATCAATGGCACGACAAACGCATTCTCGAAGGCCACCTCGGCGACCTCGGCGTGGTGCTGCTGGCGTTGTGGCTGCTCGCCCAGCTCTCGCCCGAGACCCTGCTGTTTTCGGTCGGCGACCTGCGCCGGCTGTTTGACCTCCCCGCGCCGCTGCCCTTCAGCCCCGAGCGTTTCATGCGCCTGGAGGCAGCGATTGTCGCCACCCAGCTGGTGGCAGTCGGCCTGGTGGCGCGCGCCAGCTTGCAGCGCTTCTCGCTGACCATCGTGGTGCTGATCTGCCTTGGCCTCGCTGCGCGCACGCTGGCCGCGACCAGCTTTTACCTGCCGCCTCGCCCCTTGCTGTGGCTGACACCCGGCGCCGTCGCCGGCCTCGGTGCCGGCCTGCTCGTGCTGGCAACCACCCTCGCTCTGCCCCACGGCCTGCGCCAGATGCTGGCGGCCATCGCCTTGCTGGCCGGCACGGTGCTGGTCAATGTGGCGCCCGAAAATCCTTATCTGAGCTTCAACCAGACGCTGATCAACCAGGGCCACTTTCTGAACTTCAATGGCCTCACCCATCTGGTCGCCAGCCTGTGGCCTTTCCTGGCGCTGGCCTATCTGAGCGCGGTCAATCTGCGTCGGGGTAGCCCCCACTGAAACGGTTCGCGACGCATGGCTATAATGGTCGGCACTGACCGGAGACCCGCCCTATGAGCTATTTCTCGCACCACGTGTTCTTCTGCTGCAACCAACGCGAAGCCGGCGACACCTGCTGCAACGCCCATGGCGCCAGCGAACTGCAAACCTACGCCAAAGACCGCATCGCCAAGCTCGGCCTCAAAGGCAAGGGCAAGGTGCGTATCAACAAGGCCGGCTGTCTCGACCGCTGCGACGAGGGGCCGGTGATGGTCGTCTATCCCGAAGAGGTCTGGTACACCTTTGTGGACAAAGAAGACATCGACGAAATCGTCGACGAACATCTGGTCGGCGGGCGCGTGGTTGAGCGCCTGCGCATCTGAGGTGAGGCCATGAGCAAACCCCTACCGACAGAATCCGCCCTGCTCAACGGGCCGGACGGCAGCATCGAGGTGCTGATCGACGCGCCCGCCAATGTGCGCGGCATCGCGCTGGTGGCGCATCCGCATCCGCTGTTTGGCGGCGCCAACACCAACAAGGTGGCCCACACCCTGGCCCGTACCCTGCGCGACCTGGGCTATGCCACGCTGCGCCCCAATTTCCGCGGCGTGGGCAAAAGCGAAGGCGCGCACGACCACGGCATCGCCGAAACCGAAGACATGCTGTCGGTCATTGCCTGGGCGCATTCGCGCTGGGGCATGCTGCCGCTGGCGCTGGGCGGCTTCTCGTTTGGCGGATTCGTGCAGACCCGCGTGGCCAAGCGTCTCGCCGAAGGCGTGACGCCGATCAAGCGCATGGTGCTGGTCGGCCTCGCCACCGGTGAAGTCACCGGCGCCCGCAAATACAGCACCGAAACCGTACCGGCCGACACCCTGGTCATTCACGGCGAGCAGGACGAAACCGTCTCGCTCACCAATGTGCTCGACTGGGCCCGACCGCAGGTCCTGCCAATTATCGTGGTGCCTGGCGCAGACCACTTTTTCCACGGCAAGCTGCACCACATCCGGGACCTCATCAATCAACGCTGGGCGCCCCTGTAACCGGACACCGCCATGAAACTGACCGCCTCGCTCACCAGCCCCTACGCCCGCAAGGTGCGAATCCTGCTGGCCGAAAAACACATCCCCTTCGATCTGGTGGTGGACTCGCCCTGGGAGACCGCCACCTCGGTGCCCGCGCTCAACCCGCTGGGCAAGGTGCCGGTGCTCGAGACCGAGGACGGCGAGGCGTTTTTCGACTCGCCCGTGATCGCCGGCTATCTTGAAGCCCTCGACCACCCGCCCCGCTTCATCCCCATGGAAGGCATGCCGGCGGTTCGGGTCCGTCAGACCGAGGCGCTGGCCGACGGCATTCTCGACGCCGCCGTGCTCGCCTACCTCGAGACCCTGCGCCCCGCAGAAGCCCGCCTGCAAAGCAGCATCGACCGCCAGTTCGACAAAATCCATCGCGCGTTGAGCCGACTCGAATCGCAACTGAGCGGCGAGTTTTTCCATGAGGACCGCATCAGCCTGGCCGATGTGGCGGTCGGTTGCGCGCTGGAGTATCTCGACCTGCGCGCCGCCAGCCTCAAGTGGCGTGAGCACTACCCGCGCCTCAAGGCCTTCCTGGCGAAAATCGGCGAGCGCGACAGCTTCGTCAGCACCCGCCCGCCCGGTTAAGCCGGCGATGGCGGCCGCACGCCCTGGCGCCAACCCGCCGCTGCAGATTTCGCATCTGATCAAACGCTACGGCGCGCAGACCGTCGTTGACGATCTGTCGCTGAGCGTGGCGCCGGGCGAGTGCTTCGCCCTGCTCGGCCCCAACGGTGCCGGCAAAACCACCACCTTGCGCTGCGCGCTCGGACTGACCACGCCCGATGCCGGGCAGATCACGCTATGCGGCGAACCCGTTCCCGCGCGTGCGCGCGAAGCCCGCATGCGGGTCGGCGTGGTGCCGCAGTTCGACAACCTCGACCCCGACTTCACCTGCGCCGAAAACCTCAGCGTGTTTGCCCGCTACTTCGGCCTCACACCCACCGACATGCACACGCGCACGCCGGCGCTGCTCGCCTTTGCCGGACTCGAGACCAAGGCCTGCGCGCGCATTCAGGATCTGTCGGGCGGGATGAAACGACGGCTCACCCTCGCCCGCGCGCTGGTCAATCAGCCCGAGCTGCTGGTTCTGGATGAACCCAGCACCGGGCTGGACCCGCAAGCCCGCCATCTGATCTGGCGCCGGCTCAAGCAACTGGTGGCCGAAGGCACCAGTGTGTTGCTGACCACCCACTTCATGGACGAGGCCGAGCGCCTGGCGCACCGTCTGGCCATCATGGACAACGGGCGCATCCTGGCCATGGGCAGCCCGCGCGAAGTCATTGCGGCGCATATCGAACCGCATGTGGTCGAGGTGTATGGCGACTGGCCCGAGGGGATGGCCGGCTGGGCGCGCGCGCATGGCGAGCGCCTGTCGGTACGCTGCGAGCTGAGCGGCGACACCGCATTTTGCTATGTGAATGACGCCAAGCCGCTGCTTGATCAGCTCGCGCAGCAACACACGCTGCGCTATCTGCATCGCCCGGCCAACCTCGAAGATGTCTTTCTCAAACTGACCGGTCGGGATCTACGCGACTGACAGCGGCGGCGCCTCGCCCGCCCCCGGCTCTGGCGCCAACAGCGGCAGACGCATCTCCACCCGCACGCCCTCACCGGATGCGCCATCAATGCGCACCGTGCCGCCGAGCGCGCCGGTCACCAGATTGAACACGATGTACAGCCCCAGCCCGCTGCCGCCCTCACCCATCCGGGTGGTGAAAAACGGATCGAACACACGATCGAGCAAGTCCGGCGCAATGCCGTGGCCATCGTCAGCATAGATCAGGCATAGCGACGTGTCGCTCAAGGCCTCGGCCGACACCGATATCCGGCCCGACGCGCGCCCGGCGAAACCGTGAGTGACGGAATTGCCGACCAGGTTGGTGATCACCTGTTCGAGCGGCCCGGGATAGCTCTCCATCTCCAGCGCCGGCGGAATGTCGATCTCGAACACATGCCCGCCCTCACGCAGCAAGGGCGTGAGCGCCGCACAGATTTCATCGACCACGCTGTGCAAGGCAAAACGCCGGCGGCGTGAACTGGTCTGGTCGACAGCCACCTGCTTGAAGCTGCTCACCAGGGCTCCCGCCCGTGTCAGATTCCGGTTCAACAAGGCCGTTGCCTTGCGGGCGTCGTCGACAAAGGCCTCGAGCTCACGGCGCGTCATGCTGCCCGTTTCAAAGGATGCGCCCATGGCCTCAACCCATTCGCCCAGGGTGGATGCGACCGTCACGGCCGAGCCGAGCGGCGTATTCAGCTCATGCGCCACCCCGGCCACCAGACTCCCAAGCGAGGCCAGTTTTTCGGCCTGGACGAGCTGCCCCATCGCTTGCGACAACTCGGCCGTGCGCGCTTCAACACGCGCTTCGAGCTCACCGGCATGTCGCTGGATGCGCTCGGTCATCACCGAGTGGCGCAGGGCAATCGTCAGGCCATTGACCGCATCACGCAGTTGCGAGACCACATCATCATCAAACCGCCCGGGCGTGGCGCAGGCCAGATTCAGGGCGCCATAGAGCTCCGTATCGAGCCACAGGGGGAAGACCGCCAGCGCACGCGCGCCCTCGGCATACAACCGCTCCTCCATCACCGAACGCTCGGTGTGCTCAAGGTCATTATTGATGTACGCCCGCCCTTCCCTGAGTTCATCGAGCACGTCGTATTCGTTCAGCGGCGTTCGATGGCCCGCCGGCATGTCCGTGGAGGCGGCCACCGCCAGCGCCAGGATTTCGACCTCCTGCGCCGGGACGTCGAAGCGCGCAAAACTGACCCGCAACACCGCCAGCCAGGACTGAATATGGTCCACCGTGATCTGGGCGACCTCTTCAAGCGACTGCGCCGACAGCACCGCGTGCTCGATATTGCGGAACTGCGCCAGCCGCCTGGCCTGAGTGGCCACGCTCTCTCGCAGGCGCGCGCTCTGCAAGCAAATGCCCAGCGACACCACGGCCCCCTGGGTCATCTCGATCTCGCGGTCCGAAAAACGGCCGCTTTGACGGTCGGCCAGGTTCAGCGTACCGACCAGCTCACCCTCAACCATCAGTGGCAGCAGCACCACCGAACGCAGCCCGGCGTCGCGCAAACGCTGCCGGACCGGCGCCAGATCGGTCAGCTGGGTCAGGTCATCAAAACGATCGACCCGCCCCGCTTCGCACGCGGCGATATCGCCAAAATCCGCCATGGGAATGATATTGCTGGATATCTGAGGCGCGACCACCCCCGAGTGCTGCGCCACGGCAAACAACACCATCTGCTGCCGCAAACGATCGAGCAGCGTCACCACCACGCGATCACAGCCGAGCAGCTCGCGCACGCCGTTGACCGCAGTGTTTGCCACATCCTCCACCGAGTGAGAGCTCGCAATCGCCAGATCGATCTCGCGCAGGCGACGCAGACGCTCGGCGTAACGCGCCCGCTCGGCCTCGGCCGCCTTGCGTGCCGAAATGTCGCGCACGGCAGCCATCACGCGCTGCTGCCCGCCAAGCGCAATCACCTCAAGCACCACTTCCACCCATAAAGGACTGCCGTCATGGCGCCGACATTGCCACTCGAAACACTGCGCACCACCCGCAACGGCGCGCCGAATCCATTGATCCGCTGACGGGCCATCGTAAGGCGCCTCACCCAGACTGAAGTCGGCGACCGTCATGCGGCCGATCATCTCGTCCGGCCGGTAACCCAGCAAGGCCTCCACCCGGGCATTCACGTCGAGTACGACGCCGCTGTCCAGATCATGCAGGAACACCGTATCGGCCACCGAGTTGAAGATCGCCCGATAGCTCTGCTCGCTGTGCCGCAGCGCCGTCAT
>JBFIJC010000051.1:0-17022 GCA_041600915.1 Nitrogeniibacter sp. | reverse complement strand
TCCCGGCGCCGCCGATGCCGACAAAATGTACCCGCTTGACCTTATGTTTCATGATGCTTTCGACTCCTTGTCGGCGACCAGCTCGCGGCACACCTGCGCCACCTCGGCCGCCGCATCCGGGCGGGCCAGGGCACGGGCCGCGTTGGCCATGTCGCGCAGACGGCGACGATCGAGGCCGCGCAGGATGCCGGCCAATCGATCGGGGCTCAGCTCGCGCTGCGGCAGCAGATAGGCCGCACCGCGGTCTGCCAGAAAACGGGCGTTACCGGTCTGGTGGTCATCCACCGCATGTGGCAGCGGCACCAGAATGCTGGCCACTCCGGCCGCAGCCAGCTCGGCCACAGTCAGCGCGCCGGCGCGGCAGATCACCACATCGGCGGTGGCGTAAGCGGCGGCCATGTCTTCAATAAAGGGGCGCAGATCGCCCGTCACGCGTGCGCTGGCGTAGCCTTCGCGCAATGCGTCAATCTGGGTGGCGCCGGCCTGATGCACAACCTGCGGGCGCGTCGCCTCCGGCAGGCTCGCCAGCGCCTGCGGCACGGCATCGTTCAGGGCTTTGGCGCCGAGACTGCCGCCGATCACCAGCACGTTCAAGGGCCCCTCGCGCTCGGCGAAGCGCTCGTCCGGCGTCGGCAAGGCGACGATATCGGCGCGCACCGGATTGCCCAGCCAGCGGCTGCCTTTGATCACTTTCGGGAAGCCGGTCACGATCCGGTCGGCAACACGCGCAAGCACGCGATTGGCCAGACCCGCCACCGAGTTTTGTTCATGCACCACCAGCGGCCGGCCGGTCAGCGCAGCCATCATGCCGCCGGGAAAGCTCACATAGCCGCCCATGCCGATCACAACATCGGGCTGGGTGCGGCGAATCGCCATCAGTGCTTGCCAGAAACCACGAAGCAGATTCAGCGGCAGCAGCAGCTTGGCCATGACGCCCTTGCCGCGCAGCGCGCCGAAACGAATCCATGCCGTCTCGTAGCCGCGTTCGGGAATGAGCCGCCCTTCCATCCGGTCGGCATTGCCGAGCCAGACGATGCGCCAACCGTCGGCGCGCAGCGCCTCAGCCACCGCAATACCCGGGTAGATATGCCCGCCGGTGCCGCCCGCCATGACCATCAGTGTCTTCATGCGCCACCTCCGCGCATGATCTGACGATTCTCCCAGTCGATCCGCAGCAGGATCGCGAGCGCCAGGCAGTTGGCCACGATGCCCGAGCCGCCAAAGCTCATCAGCGGTAGCGTCAGGCCCTTGGTCGGCAGCAAGCCCATGTTGACGCCCATGTTGATGAAGGACTGCACGCCAATCCACAGGCCAATGCCCTGGGCGACCAGACCGGCATAGAAGCGCTCGAGGTCGATCGCCTGGCGGCCGATCGCAAAGGCGCGATGCACCAGCATGGCAAACAGGCCGATCACTACCAGCACGCCCACCAGACCGAGCTCCTCGGCGATGATCGCGAGAATGAAGTCGGTATGGGCTTCGGGCAGGTAGAACAGTTTTTCGACGCTGGCGCCGAGGCCGACGCCAAACCATTCGCCACGGCCGAAGGCGATCAGCGCATGCGAGAGTTGGTAGCCCTTGCCAAAGGCATCCTGGAAGGGGTCCATGAAACCGAAGATGCGGTCGCGCCGATACGGTGACAGCCAGATCAGCAGCATGAAGCCGATCACCGCCACCACCGCCAGCAAGGCGAACACGCGCACATTGATGCCGCCAAGGAACAGAATGCCGAAGGCGATCGCGGTGATCACCACGAAGGCGCCGAAGTCCGGCTCTTTCAGCAACAGGAAGCCCACCAGCAGCACGACCCCGGCCATGGGCAGGAAGGCGCGCTTGAAGCTGGCCATGTGCGGCAGCTTGCGCACGGTGTAGTCGGCGGCGTAAAGCGCGGCGAACAGCTTCATGGCCTCGGAGGGCTGGAAGTTCAGCGGGCCGAGCGGCAACCAGCGGCTGGCGCCATTGACCTCACGCCCGATGCCGGGCACCACCACCAGAATCAGCAACACCACACCGCCGACAAACAGATGGGGCGACATCTGCTGCCAGACCCGCATCGGCAGCTGGAACGCCACCGCGCCGATGATGGAGCCGATCATCAGAAACACGCCGTGACGCACCAGGTAGTAGGTGCTCTGGTGGCCGGTGTACTTCAAGCCTTCGGCGGTGGCGATGGACGAGGAATACACCATCACCAGACCGATCATCAGCAAGCCGACGGCCGACCAGATCAGCATCGGGTCGAGCTCGCGCTGTTGCACCTCGGGCGCGCTGAGCCGATGCACGGCGCGACGCGCCGCGGGGTTGTCGGGCTTGCGACGGGGCAGCAAAGAAGGGAGCGAGAGGCTCAGCTTCATGCCGGCACCACCCGGGGCAAGGCGCGCACCGCTTCGACGAACACGTCGGCACGGTGTGCGTAGTTGCGGAACATGTCGAAACTGGCGCAGGCGGGCGACAGCAGCACCGCGTCGCCGGGTTGCGCCAAGGCGTCTGCACGCAGCACGGCGCGCGGCAGGTCGTCGGCAAACTCGATCGGCACACCCGTGCCATCGAGTGCGGCGGCAATCTGCGGGCCGTCGCGGCCGATCAGGATGACTGCGCGCGCATGGCGGGTCACCGGTTCGCGCAGCGGCGAAAAGTCCTGGCCCTTGCCGTCGCCACCGGCAATCAACAACACCGAGCGCTGCAAGCCCGCCAAGGCAGCGATCGTGGCACCAACATTGGTGCCTTTGGAGTCGTCGTAATAGGTCACGCCGTCGTCGCGATCACCGATGCGCTCAACGCGATGCGCGAGTCCGCGGAAGCGGCGCAGGCCGTCGAGCAGTCTTTCAGTCGGCAGTCCGATGGCCTCGCACAGGGCGAGCGCGGCAAGCGCGTTGGCTGCATTGTGCAAGCCCGCCACAGGCATGGCATCAATGGCGAGCAGCGCTTCGTCGCCACGCACCAGCTGACCGTCGCGAATACCGTAGTCGGTGAGGCGATGCGGCGCGTCGAGGCCGAAGCTACAGCTTGCGGCATCGCCGAGCATCGAGGCCACGCGAGCATCATCGCGGTTGGCCACCGCCACACGCGCGCCGGCAAAGATGCGCGCCTTGGTGGCGGCATAGTCGGCCAGCGAGGCGTAGCGGTCGAGGTGATCGTCGCTGATATTGAGCACCACCGACGCGTCGGCGTGCAGGTCGGTCACGGTTTCGAGCTGGAAACTCGACAGCTCCAGCACCCAGCAATCGGGCAGCGCGGCACCGGCAGACACCCGGTCGAGCAGCACCGCCAGCGTCGCCGGGCTGATGTTGCCGGCCGCGACGGCGTCCATGCCGGCCGCGCGGCACAAGGCAGCGGTCAGTGCAGTGGTGGTGGTTTTTCCGTTGGTGCCAGTGATGGCGATCAGGCGGCAGTGCTCGCGCGCGCCGAGCGCGTTCAGCGCGTCTACAAACACCTGAATCTCGCCGGTCACCGGAATGCCGCGCGCACGCGCCGTCTCGATGAGCGGCTGACGCGGGTCCAGCCCCGGGCTGATGGCCAGCACGTCGACGCCGTCGAGCAGACTCAGTTCGAACGCGCCGGCCGTGAGCGGCACATCGGGCAAGGCCACGCGCAAGGCATCGGCACCGGGCGCGTTGGCACGGCTGTCGGCCACGCGCACCGATGCCCCCTCCCGCGCCAGCCAGCGCGCGAGGGCCAGACCGGATTCACCCAGTCCGAGCACCAATACGTGTTTGCCTTGCCACATGCCCATGTTTTCCTCAGCGAAGTTTCAGCGTGGACAACCCGAACAGCACCAGCATGATGGTGATGATCCAGAAGCGGACCACCACCTGCGTTTCTTTCCAGCCACCCAGTTCGTAGTGGTGATGCAGCGGCGCCATGCGGAAGATGCGCTTGCCACCGGTCGCCTTGAAGTAGATGACCTGCAGCATCACCGACAGGGTCTCGGCCACAAACAGACCGCCCATGATGAAGAGCACGATCTCCTGGCGAACCACCACCGCCACCGTGCCCAGCGCAGCGCCCAGCGCCAGTGCGCCGACGTCACCCATGAACACTTCGGCCGGGTAGGCGTTGAACCACAAGAACCCGAGCCCGGCGCCGGCGATGGCACCACAGAACACCGCCAGCTCGCCCGCGCCCGCGATGTAGGGCACGCCGAGGTATTTCGAGAAACCGGCGTGGCCCGCCACATAAGCGAAGATGGCCAGGGCACCGGCCACCATCACCGTCGGCATGATGGCCAGACCATCGAGGCCGTCAGTCAGGTTGACCGAATGGCTGGTGCCGGTGATCACAAAGTAGCTGAGCAGCACGAAACCGCCGAAGCCGAGCGGATAGGCCACGTCTTTAAAGAAGGGCACAATCAGCGTGGTCTGCGCGGGGTCGGTAGCGGTCAGACCAAGCACCAGTGCGCCGGCCAGCGCAATCACCGAAGTCCACAAATACTTCCAGCGACTGGCCAGGCCTTTCGGGTCGCGATGCACCACCTTGCGCCAGTCATCCACCCAGCCCACGGCGCCAAAGCCGAGTGTGACCAGCAGCGTCACCCACACATAGTGGTTGCGCAGATCACCCCACAGCAGCGTGGTGAAGCCGATCGCGATGAGGATCAGCGCGCCGCCCATGGTCGGCGTGCCGGCTTTGGTGAGGTGGGACTTGGGGCCGTCGTCGCGCACCGCCTGGCCAATCTTTTTGGCGGCCAGCCAGCGAATCACGGCCGGGCCGAAGATGAACGAGATGGCCAGCGCGGTCAGCGCTGCCAACACCGAGCGTAGCGTGATGTAGCCAAAGACATTGAAGGTGCGGACGTCCTGACCGAGCCACAGGGCGAGTTCAAGCAGCATGGGTTCCCTCCCCGATGTCGACCGCCTCGTTGGCGACGGCGTTGGCCACGCGCTCCATGCGCATGAAGCGCGATCCCTTCACCAGCACCACCGTGTTCTCATCCATCAGTTTTTTCAGTGCAGCGACCAGGTCGTCGATGCGTTCAAAGTGTTCGCCACCGGCGCCAAAATTGCGTGCGGCCACGACACTGGCCTGGCCGAGCGCGAGCAGGTGATCGATGCCCTGACTCTTGGCGTAGCCGCCGACCTCGTCGTGCATTTGCGCGCTGGTCTCGCCCAGTTCGCCCATATCGCCCAGCACCAGCACCTTGCGTCCCGGCGTGGCCGCGAGCACATCGATGGCGACGCGGGCGGAGTCGGGATTGGCGTTATAGGTGTCGTCGAGCACGGTCGCGCCGTTAAGGCCCGGCCGCTGGGTGAGCCGACCGCGCGTACCCAGGTAGGCCGACAGGCCGGCCACCACGTCAGCCAGGCTCGCGCCGGCTGCAATGCAGGCGGCGGCGGCAGCGCAGGCGTTGCGGGCGTTGTGCAGACCCGGCACACGCAGCGGAAAACTCGCCGCTTCGCTGCCCACATGCAGCGTCATGCGTACGCCCAGACCGTGCAGCTCGCAGTCGGCGCGCACATCGGCTGAAGCGCCAAGTCCGAAGGTGAGCCTTGTTCGATCGGTGTTGATCCCGCGCCAGTAGTCGGCGAAGGTGTCGTCGGCGTTGATCACCGCCACGCCGCCGTCGACCAGACCACCGTAGATCGCGCCCTTCTCCTGAGCGACGCCGTCCAGATCACCCACGCCCGCCAGATGCGCGCGCAAGGCGTTGCTGACCAGCGCCACCGTCGGCGCAGCCAGGCCGGTGAGATAGGCGATTTCGCCGGGGTGGTTCATGCCCATTTCGATGATCGCGACGCGATGCTCGGCGCGCAGCCGCAGCAGCGTCAGCGGCAGTCCGATGTCATTGTTGAAGTTGCCTGCCGTCGCCAGCACGCCCGTGGCCGCATCACCGCCTTCGCGTTCGACCTGGGCAGCGGCAATGGCGGCGCACATTTCCTTGACCGTCGTTTTTCCGTTGCTGCCGGTCACGCCGATCAGGGGCAGATCAAACTGCCGGCGCCACCACGCCGCCAGTGCACCCAGCCCCTGCCGGGTGTCATCAACCACCAGCCAGGGCAGCCCATCGCTTTGCGTGTGCGCATCGGCATAGGCACGATCGACCATCGCGGCGGCCGCACCGGCCTGTCGGGCCGCATCGATGAAATCGTGCCCGTCAAAGCGCTCCCCGCGCAGTGCCACAAACAAGCACCCCGCCGTGAGCGCGCGCGAGTCGGTCAGCACCGCATCAAAGTGCGCCTCACCTGTGGCCTGAGCGCCGATCGCGCGAGCCGATGTCTGCAGATCAATCATGTGTGCGCTCCGTGGCCACTGACCCATTGCGCCAGGGCGGCACGACCGTGTTCCACATCGGAAAACGGATGGCGTACGCCCTGAATCTCCTGATACGGCTCATGCCCCTTGCCGGCAATCACCAACACATCGTCAGCGGTGGCAGCAGCCACCGCCGCCTGAATAGCACGCGCCCGGTCGGCCATGCGATGCATGTTCTCGCCCGCGGCAAGCGCGACCTGATCGAGAATCTGCTCGGGGTCTTCGCTGCGCGGGTTATCGCTCGTGAGCCAGACCACGTCCGCCAACCGCGCCGCCACGGCGCCCATCAGCGGCCGCTTGCCGGCATCTCTGTCGCCGCCACAGCCGAACAGGCAGAACAAGCGCCCCTTGCGGGCCCGTGCGGTCTGGCGCGCTGCGACAAGCACCTTCTCAAGGGCGTCGGGCGTATGCGCGTAATCCACCAGCAGCAAGGGCTCGCCGATACCGCCGAGCATCTGCATCCGCCCGGCCGGGGGGCGCAAGCGCAGGCAGGCCTGGACCGCCCCTTCCAGCGTGATGCCGCGCGCGATCAAGGCGCCAATCACGGCCAGCAGGTTTGAAACATTGAAGTCTGCCACCAGCGGCACACTCACCGGCTCGCGCTTGCCCTGCCAGCAGGCCACAAACCGCACGCCGGATGCCGTGGCGCAGAGGTCTTCGGCCACCAGGCTGCGCCCGGCCGGTGCGAGCGCGGCGTTCTGCGCCTGCAGGGTATAGCCGATCACCGAGGCACCTTTGGCCACCTGCCGCTTGAGCAGTTCCACACCAAAGGCGTCGTCGAGATTGATGACCGCGTGGTCGATATCCATGCGGAACAGGTCGGCCTTGGCTTCGCCGTAGGCCTGCATGTCGCCGTGATAGTCCAGATGGTCGCGCGTGAGGTTGGTAAAGATCGCCACATCGAAACCGACACCGGCGACCCGGCCCTGATGCAAGCCGATGGAGGACACTTCCATGGCAACCGCCCGGGCGCCTTCGTCACGCAGCCAGGCCAGCGTGCGATGCACCGCAACGGCCTCTGGTGTGGTGTGAAGCCCTTCAACCAGTTGATCGGGGAAGCCGCTACCGAGCGTGCCGATGACGCCACAGGGCTCGCCGCGCAGCGCCAGAGCCCGCGCCAGCCACTGGCTGACCGTGGTCTTGCCGTTGGTGCCGGTCACGCCAGCCACCCACAGCTTGGCCGAGGGGTGCTCAAAGACGGCATCGGCCAGATAGCCGGCAATACCGCGCAGACCATTGGCCGGCAGCATCGGCACGCTGGCCGCTGGCGGCACAAAGCCATCGACCACGTCATAGATCACCGCCGCCGCGCCCGCGCTGATGGCCTGCGCGATGTAGTCGCGACCGTCGGCACGCAAGCCGGGGTGGGCAAGAAACACATCGCCCGGCACCACAGCGCGCGAATCAACACTCAGGCCGCGCACGCTCACGCCCGCGGCGCGCAGCGCGTCGAGAAGGCTGAGGGCTTCGGCCCGGTTCACATGCGCTCCCGTGCAGCGATCTCATCCTTGCTGCGCGCGACCTGCATCGGTGTAATCGGCGCATCGGGCGGCACCGACAAAGCGCGCAAGGCGCCTGCCATGACATTCGAGAAAATCGGCCCGGCGACCTGACCGCCGTAGTATTGCTTACCGGTAGGCTCGTCGATCATCACCGCCACCACCAGGCGCGGGTCGCTCACCGGTGCCAGCCCGACAAAGGATGCGATGTACTTGCTGGTGTACTTCGCCCCTTCCAGTTTGTGCGACGTACCCGTTTTACCGGCAACGCGATAGCCCGGGACCTGCCCGTGGACCGCGGTGCCGCCGGCCTGGGTCACCATTTCCATCATGGCGCGGGTTTCGCGCACGGTTTGAGCGGAGAACACGCGGCGGCCGGTCAGCTGCGGCACATCACTGCGCGTCAGCATGATCGGAATCACATCACCATCGCGGGCAAACGCAAGGTAAGAGCGCGCCAACTGCATCAGGCTTGACGACACGCCATAGCCATAAGCCATCGTGGCCTGCTCGATCGGACGCCAGGTGCTCGCGGGGCGCAAACGGCCGGAAGCCTCCCCCGGAAAGCCCAGCTGCAAGGAGGAGCCCAGGCCGAGTTCGTCATAGACCTGCCACATCTCTTCGGGCTTGAAGGTCATCGCCATCCGCACCGTGCCGACGTTCGACGACTTCTGGATCACCTCGGCAACCGTCAGCCGGCCATGCGGCTTGGTGTCGGAAATCGTCGAGTTGCCCAGCGCCATCCGGCCATTGCCGGTGTCGATGACGGTGTCGAAGCGGAACTTGCCGCTCTCCAGCGCCATGGCTGCGATGATGGGCTTGAGCACCGAACCCGGCTCGAAGGTGTCGGTCACCGCCCGGTTGCGCAATTGCGCGCCGCTGAGCGATTCGCGGTTGTTGGGGTTGTAGGTCGGCGCATTGACCATCGCCAGCACCTCGCCGGTGCGCGAATCGAGCACCACCACGCTGCCGGCCTTGGCGCGATGCGTCTCCATCGCCGTCTGCAAGGCGGTGTAGGCCAGATACTGGATCTTGGCGTCAATCGACAGGGCGATGTCCTTGCCCTCTTGCGGCGTACGGATCGACTCCACGTCCTCCACGATCTGCCCGCGACGATCCTTGATCACGCGACGCGAGCCGGCCTTGCCGTTGAGCTGGCTGTCGTAGGCCAGCTCGACACCCTCCTGACCGTGGTCATCCACCCCGGTAAAGCCGAGCAAATGCGACATCACCTCGGCGCCGGGGTAGTAACGACGGTATTCGCGCTGATCATGAATACCGGCGAGCTTCATCTTTGCCACTTGCTCGGCAACTTCCGGCGGCACCTGCCGCTTGAGATACACAAAGTCGCTATCGCGCGCCAGACGATGGCTCAGGTCGCGCACATCCATATCGAGCAAACCGGCCAGCTTGCGCACCTCGGCGGGGGTCGGCTTGGCATCGCCGGGAATCGCCCAGATCGACTTGACCGGCGTGCTCGCCGCCAGCACCGTACCGTGCCGATCAGTGATCTTGCCGCGGGTAGCGGGAATCTCGATCACCCGCGCGTAACGCGACTCGCCTTTGGCCTGCAGAAACTCATCATTCACGCCCTGCAGATAGGCCGCCCGCGCCACCAGCGCGAAGGACCCGCACAACAGGGCCAACAAAACGAGACGGGGCCGCCAGACAGGCAGCCCTTTTGCGAGAAGCGGATTATGGTTGAAGGTGACGCTTCGCTTTTTCATGGCGAGCCCTCCACGACCAGCGTTTGGGCCGCACCCGGCAGCTGCATTTTCAGGCGCTGCCGGGCGATTTTTTCGATCCGCACATGCGCCGCCCAGGTGCTTTGTTCCAGCTGCAACTGCCCCCACTCCACTTCGAGCTGACGCATCCGCGCCTGGTCGCGCTCCAGCTCGGTGTGCAGCTTGCGTGCCTGATGCTGCGAAGCCACCACACCCAGTGCGCTGGCCACAACCACCACCACGAGCATCACGTCGGCGCGCAACATGATCAGGCCTCCGTCCTTGCCGCCACGCGCATGACCGCACTGCGCGCACGCGGGTTGGCCCGCACTTCGGCCTCGGCGGCTTTGACCGCCTTGCTCACCAGGCGCAGCTTGGGCAACGGGCGATCCGCCTCGCGCACCGGCATGCCGCGCGGCAGCTGCGGCGGCACCGACGCGTCACGCATGAAGCGCTTGACGATGCGATCTTCGAGCGAGTGAAAGCTGATCACCACCAGGCGACCATCGACCACCAGCCGGTCCATGCACTGCGGCAACACTAGCGACAGCTCTTCAAGCTCCGCGTTGATGAAAATCCGAAGAGCCTGGAAGGTGCGCGTCGCTGGGTGCTGCCCCGGCTCGCGCGTGCGGACCGCTTTCTCCACGAGTGCGGCAAGTTGTCCAGTGGTTGCAACAGCCCCCCCTGCCCGAGCAGCAACAATCGCCTTTGCAACCGCATTAGCAAACCGTTCTTCCCCATAGTCCTTCACCACCTCGGTAATTTCGCTGACCTCCGCTCGGGCCAGCCACTGAGCCACGGTTTCGCCGCGACTCGTATCCATGCGCATATCCAGCGGCGCATCGAAACGGAAACTCATGCCGCGCTCCGCCTCGTCCAACTGAGGCGACGACACGCCCAGATCCAGCAAAATGCCATCCACCTGACCCACACCCGCGGCATCGAGCGACTGCGCCATCTCGCTGAACGGGGCGTGAATCAAGCTGAAACGGGGGTCTTTCAATGCCGCGCCGGCCGCAATGGCGACCGGATCGCGATCAAAGGCAATCAGGCGGCCCTTCGGCCCCAGGCGCTCGAGCACCGCGCGGCTATGCCCGCCGCGACCGAAAGTGCCATCGACGTAACACCCATCCGGGCGGATATTCAGTGCATCGATCGCTTCGGAGAGGAGGACGCTGACATGGGTGGCAGCGGAGCTCATAGCGCCAGATCTTCCAGGCCCGGCGGCAGCAGATCAGTACCCATGCCAAACATGAGCTCCTGCTGCTTCTGCCAGCCCGCATCGGACCACAGCTCGAAGTGCGAGCCCTGCCCGACCAACCACACCGACTTTTCAAGCTCGGCGAACTGCCGCAACTCCGGCGCCACCAGCACGCGACCCGCACCATCGAGGCGCTCTTCGCGGGCAAAACCGACCAGCAAACGCTTGAGCATTGCCGATCGCGGCTCAAGGCTGGAGCCCGCGAGCACTTTGTCGCGAATCGGCTGCCACGCCTCGGCGGGATAAATCAACAGACAGCGGTGCGGATGCGCCGTCACCACCAGTTCGCCGGCGCTCGCCGTCAGCGCGTCACGATGCCGCGCAGGGATCGCCAGGCGACCCTTCGCATCGAGACTGAGCGCTGCAGCGCCTTGGAACATCGCACCCCCTCAGGACGGTTCGGAAGAGAGATTTGGTGCACTCTCTCCCACATTTGTGCACTTGACCCCACTTTAGTGCATAGAACAAGGGGGGTCAAGCGCACAAATCGAGGGTTTTGCCAATGGACACAACCACTTACCGAATGCGCGAGCCGCGCTTACGACGCCGCAAAAAGGCTTTTTCCTAGCCAAATCAATGACAACGGGAATGTATTGGAGATTTCACACGAAGCGGGCACGGCCGTTTTGCCCGACAGTGGGGAACAGTGGGGCGAAAATGATCGATGCGTGCGGGAAAAGGCGGGAAGTGGGAAGTCCGCCGATAAGCCGGGTTCTGTCAAACGCCCTTGCGAGCGCCGGGCAGTCATTCCTCTCGGCGACGCGTTGCCACGCCGCTCTAGCAGCCTACCCGGGAGCGACGCGAGCCACGCCAATGCTCCCCTATTTGGCCTTGCCCCGGATGGGGTTTGCCGTGCCGTCCGTGTCACCACGTCCGCGGTGGGCTCTTACTCCACCGTTTCACCCTTACCCGACATCTGCGGCCGTCGGCGGTTTATTTTCTGTTGCCATCGCGAGTCTGCTCGGGTTTCCCCACCGCAAGCGGCGCAGATCACAAAACACGCAATGATCACCCCTTCGGGCAATACTTTCCGTCGCCTTGGCCTTTCGGCGTATAGCGCCCGGCCGTTAGCCGGCATCCTGCTCTATGTGGCCCGGACTTTCCTCGATACGCTTGCGCGTGTCGCGACTGCCTGGCGAACTTCCCGGCGCGGATTATAGCGCGAGCGCGCCCGCTTCCACGTCGGAGATTACGACGGCAGGCTCGCGTGCGCCCAGCGGCCGGAACTGCGTCGTGTCTTCATAGAACGCGCGCACCGCATTTTCGCGCACCACGCCCGGTATGCCGAGCAGCGGCAGCGGCGACAAATCACGCGGCGACGCCAGCAAGCCATTGTCTGCCAGCCGCCGCGCAAGCCACTCATCAGCCCACGCCACCTGCGCGGCCACCGGCATCGCAAGAACCGATTCGGGCACCGACACATAGATGACTTTTGCACACAGGCCGTTGAACGGCGTCCGCATCTGGTCGTAAGACGCGTGACCAAACAGCAAAAACCGGGTCGTCGCCCTCACGCGGGCACGGGCATCCCAGAACACCGGCAACCACTCATGGCGGGCCATTGCCGCCAGCAAGCCGGCGTCCGTCCCCAGCACCAGCATCCCGCATTCGTCGAACTGCGTGAGTGCATCGCGCACCGGGCCGCGGCCACGGGTGCGCATCACGCCGGCCAGCGCGGTCTCCTGCATGTGGCATGCGTTGAGTGCTGCCTTGGCACGCGGAAACGCCGCCCAAACCAAGGCATTGAAGTAGTCGTGCCAGTTGTCGGGCCGTGTGGCGACCTGGCCGCTGTCGAAAACCACATGTTCATAGTCTGAATTGAGCGCATCGGGCGCCACAAACCGGATGGCCTCGCCGCTGGCGCTTTCAAGACCGGGCGTGAACTGAGCCACCAGCCGGTTCAGTACCTGCAAGCCCGGAAGGCGGTCGCCGCAACCCTCGAGCAGCGCCGCCAGGGGCGCGAACAAGGGCCACTTGGCCAGCGCCGCCGGCACGAGGTAATCGGGACGGTCGCTCACTGCTTGCCTGTTGCCGGTTCAAACACCATCTCGCCATCACGCATGCGGAAAGTGCCAACCAAGGGGCCAGGCGGTGTCGCCGGCGCATCAGCCCAATCCTGCACCCGGCATTTTTCGGTACTGGCCAGATACCAGCGACGCCCCTGATTCAGCGCCCACAACTGGTGGCCCGCCTCGTACACCTCCATGACCGGTCCATTACTGCTGCCCGGCCAGATGCTCACACGACGTTGGCACTTGGGCAGGCGCGCAACAACAATGGCCTGCTCAACCTCGTCGGCCCAGAAATAGCGCTGCTCACGCATCAGCATCAGGGCGTGCTCTGACCCTTCCACCTTGTAGGCCGTGGCGGAGTTTTCGCAAGCGGTCAGACCCAGCAACACGAGCGGCAGGAGCAAAAGACGGCGGGCAAGCATCATGGATTTACGGTGAATCAGCCAAGTTGCCAGGCGACCGTGCCACCCGCGCGCAGCGGGATCAGCGGATCGTCCGGCAGATAATCGAGTTGGGCCGGCACGGCGGTCTTAGCGCGTGTCAGCGTGAGGGTGTCGGTGTTGCGCGGCAGGCGATAGAAGTCCGGCCCGAAATGACTGGCAAAGCCTTCAAGCCGCTCAAGGGCGCCTGCATCGTCAAAGGCTTCGGCATACAGCTCGATGGCGGTATTGGCGGTGTAGCAGCCGGCGCAGCCACAGGCCGACTCCTTGGCGCCGCGCGCATGCGGCGCAGAGTCAGTGCCGAGGAAAAACTTCGGGCTACCCGAAATGGCCGCAGCCACCAGCGCCTCGCGATGCGTTTCGCGCTTGAGCACCGGCAGACAGTAATGATGCGGATTGATGCCGCCGGCGAAGATCGCGTTGCGGTTGAGCAGCAGGTGGTGCGCGGTGATGGTTGCCCCCACGTTGGGGCCAGCCTCACTCACGAACTGCGCCGCCTCGCGCGTCGTGATGTGCTCGAAGACGATTCGCAGCGCCGGGTAGTCTTTTGCCAGTGGTGCCAGAACGCGATCAATAAAAATGCGCTCGCGATCGAAGATATCAACGTCAGCATGGGTCACCTCTCCGTGAACACACAGCACCATGCCCGATTTTTCCATCCGCTCGAGCGCCGGCCGGACCTTGTCGATGGCGGTCACGCCGGCATCCGAGTTGGTGGTCGCACCGGCCGGATAGAGCTTCACCGCGGGGATGAAGCCGGTCTCCAGCGCGCGGTCGATTTCATCGGGCGCCGTATTGTCTGTGAGATACAACGTCATCAGCGGTTCGAACTTGAGACCCGCCGGCACCGCCGCGAGAATTCGGTCACGGTAAGCGCGCGCCTGCTCGGCATTGACCACCGGCGGGCGCAGGTTCGGCATGATGATGGCGCGCCCGAAGCGGCGTGCCGTGTCGGGCACGACGGCCGCCAGCGCTGCGCCATCGCGCACATGCAGGTGCCAGTCGTCGGGGCGGGTGATGGTCAATGTTTGCATGCGTAAACCTCGTTTTTCATCGGACCGGATTATAGGCCCGGCTCGGAATCTGATCTGATGGCCAGCGCGCGCTGATACAGCGCGTTCTTGGGCTGACCGGTAATGTCGGCAGCCAGCTTGGCTGCTGCGCTGGTGGGCATCTCGGCCAATAATAATTTGAGCACCCGCTCGGCCTCGACATCCAGCCCTTCGACCGGCGGCGCGCCGGACACCAGCAACACGAACTCACCGCGCTCGCGGTTGCTGTCGGCGTCGAGCCAGGCCTGCGCCTCGCTCAGCGGCAGACGGGCGATTTCTTCGAAGCGCTTGGTCAGCTCGCGAGCCACAACCAGTTCGCGATCCGGGCCGAGCACCTCGGCCATGTCGCGCAGGCTGTCGCGCACCCGATGCGGCGCCTCATAAAACACTGTCACGTCCGCACTCTCGCGCAGCGCTTCGAGCCGGCTGCGACGCGCGCCCGACTTGGGCGGCAAAAAGCCCACAAAGTGGAAACCGCCCTCGACAAAGCCTGCCACCGACATCGCGGCCACCACCGCGCTCGGCCCCGGCACCGGTACCACCGGATGCCCGGCAGAGCGCACCGCCGCAACCAATCGTGCGCCGGGGTCCGAGATGCCTGGCGTGCCGGCGTCCGACACGAAGGCCACATGCTCACCGGCCGCCAGCCGCGCGATGATCTGCGTCGCCGCCCTGGCTTCGTTGTGCTCATGTGCGGCCATCATGCTCGCGGCAATGCCGTGGGCGCTGAGCAGGCCCTTGGTGTGACGGGTATCTTCCGCCGCCACCACATCCACGGCGCGCAGCACGGCCAGCGCGCGCAGAGTGATGTCCTGCAGATTCCCCATCGGCGTGGCCACCACATACAATGACGGCGTCCTGGAAAGCGGTGACTCGGTGATATCCATGAAGCGCCTGGCTCAAATGTGCAAGTCCGCCATTGTCGACCGCCTCGCCCCTCAACGGCAAGCCGCCGACCGCGGCCAGTTGGCCGAACAGCTGGCCGAAGCGCATCTGAACGCCGCCGGACTCCGCACATTGGCGCGCAATTTCCGCTGCCGCGGCGGCGAGCTCGACCTCGTCTGCCGCGATGGCAAGGTGCTGGTTTTTGTGGAGGTCCGACTACGCGGGCGCGCCGATTTTGGCGGCGCGGCGGCCAGCATTACCGCACGCAAACAGGCTCGCGTCATCCTCGCCGCGCGACATTGGCTTGCCCAGGCAGGCCGGGTGGCCGACGCACCCTGCCGCTTCGACGTGGTGCTGCTCGACGCGCTGGACACCCATCGCATCGAGTGGATTCGCGGCGCCTTCGACAGCTGACAAGAATGTAACGAAGCGCGTCAGCCACATCGGGCGCCAATCGCCCGCATGCTAGAATCGGCGCTCGTTTCAGCCCAAATCTCAGCGGATTCCCGATGGATCTCATCAGTCGCATCACCGACCAGTTCGAACAAAGCATCGCCACCAAACGGGCATCACTCGAAGTGCTCGCCGCGCCGCTCGCCCACGCCGTGGACGTGATGACCGGCAGCCTGATGAACAATGGCAAAATCCTCGCCTGCGGCAACGGTGGCTCGGCCGCCGACGCCCAGCACTTTGCCGCGGAGCTGGTCAATCGTTTCGAGATGGAGCGCCCGCCGCTGGCCGCCATTGCGCTGACCACCGACAGTTCCACCATCACCTCCATCGCCAACGATTACGCCTACGACCAGATCTTTGCCAAGCAAGTGGCGGCGCTGGGCCACCCGGGCGACGTATTGCTGGCCATTTCCACCAGCGGAAATTCCCCCAACGTCATCGAGGCGATCAAGATCGCCCATGAACGCGAGATGACGGTCATCGCCCTCACCGGCAAGTCCGGCGGGCGCATGGCGGAACTGTTGGGGCCGGAAGATGTCCATCTGTGCGTTCCGGCCGAGCGCACTGCGCGCATTCAGGAAGTCCATTTGCTGGCCCTTCACTGTCTGTGCGACGGCATCGATTGTTTGCTACTAGGAGTCGAATAAATGAATCAATCCCTGCGCCGTACCGTTCTGACGCTGGCCATCGTGGCCGGTGTCGTGCCCGCCCTCCAGGGCTGCTTCCCCTTGGTCGCCACCGGCGTCGGCACAGGCGCCCTGATGGTCTCGGACCGTCGAAGCTCCGGGGCTTATGTCGAAGACGAAGCCATCGAATGGAAGGCCATTGCGCAGATCAAGGAAAAGCTCGGTGACCATGTCCACATCAACGTCACCTCCTACAACCGCAATGTGCTGCTCACCGGCGAAGCGCCCGATGCCGGCACGCGCGACCAGTTGCCGCGGCTCATCTCGGTGGTGCCCAACGTTCGCGGCGTGACCAACGACGTGCAGGTTGCCGGCCACAGCTCGCTGACCTCGCGCAGCAATGACACCCTGATCACCTCCAAGGTCAAGGCCCGCATGATTGATTCGGCCAGTGTGCAGGCCCATCAGATCAAGGTCGTCACCGAGGCCTCCGTCGTGTACCTCATGGGCGTGGTCACGCAGCAAGAAGCGGATGCCGCCACTCAGGTGGCGCGTACCACCGACGGCGTCAAGAAAGTCGTTCGCGTCTTCGAATACGTGAGCGATGCCGAAGCCCGGCGTCTGGACCTTCTGCGCCAGAACTGATCGCTGCGTCCAGCAACACCGACCGCCCTACGGGGCTAATGCCGTTCACTTAGGTGAGCGGCATTTTTCATTTTAGGACTTGTGAACAGTTCGGCAGGCTGTTAACGTGGCGGCCGATGTTATCCAACCCGCTCACCATTACGACAGAAGTCATGCCGACGATCGGATTCGATCGT
>JBFIJC010000050.1:0-17245 GCA_041600915.1 Nitrogeniibacter sp. | reverse complement strand
GGCTTCGCTGGCTTCGAGCCGACTTTCGAGCGCGTGCAGGTGCTCGCCAAGGCTCATCGCCCCGGTCATGCGTGCGCTGCCCTTGAGTGTGTGCAGCAAGCGGGCGACAGCGGCTGCGCTTTCGGCGTCGTCCGGTGCCGCACGCCAGGCGCGCAGGGCGGTACCGAGCTCGCTCAGCAGGTCTGAGCATTCTTCCAGGAAGATCGGCAGCAGCTGTTCGTCGATGTCGTCGCGAACATCAAGGACTTCCGGCTCGGGCTCTTGTTGCGGGCTGTAAGCGGCGGGTGTCGTGGCCGCCTCTGGCGCGGTCTGGGGGGGGGCGTCGGCGATGTTCTGCTGCGTGGCGGCTTCGTCCGTCAGGGCAAAGGCCGCGTTGTCGGGCTCTGCGTGTGGACGCAGCAGCGCGTCAAGCTGCGTCTCCAGCATGGGGGCCGGCAGTGGCTCGACGCCCTTGATGATCTCACTGACCATCGCATCCAGGGTGTCGGATGCCGTGCCGAGTACGGCGGTTTGCTCCGCCGTGGGGGTGCTGTCGGTATCGATCAGCCGGGCGAAGGCGTGCTCCAGCGCGCGGCCGAGGCTGAGTGCGCCCAAAAATCCAGCCGTGCCGGAGATGCCCGCCAGCGTGTGTGCGGCCCGCAAGGCGTCTTCCTGGGGGATGCGGGTGGGGTTGGCTTGAAGCTGCGTAATTTCACGGTGCAGCGTAGTGAGGTGCTGGCGCGCTTCATTGACATACAGCTGATACAGCGGACGCGACAGCGTCACGCTGCCAACGGTCAGCGTATCGCTCTCGATGGGTGCAGATGGCTCAGACTCGGCTTCAGCCTGGGCTTCGGGCTCGGATATGTCGCCGGTATCTGCCGGTGTCTCGTCGTCAATGGTGTCATCGGCGGCTTCCGGCAGTTCGTCGGTGGCGGCGTCTTCGAGCAGTTCGAGATCGGTGAGCTCTTCGTCGGCGTCCGTGCCAGCGACGATTTCATTCGCCGGAGGCGCTTCGTCGGCGATTGCGTCGATGTCGACATGATCGAGTGGTGGCAGTGACAGGTCGGTGCTCTCGAGGTCAGAGATGTCGAGCTCAGCGTCCGTTTCGGCGGCGTCTTCGTCTTCGGCCGCGCTGTCAGCTATGGGCTGGGTCGCGGGAGCTGTTTCGTCGGTGATTTCATCGACGTCGAAGCCATCGAGTGTCGGCAACGAGAGATCAGTGCTCTCGAGATCCGAGATGTCGAATTCGGAATCCGTCAGCGAAAGCTCAGCCGTGTCTTCGGACGAGGGGGGCGCATCAAGCGGCGGCAGTTCGATGATCTCATCGTCCGCAAGCAGGTCGATGTTGACGGCGGCATCTTGCAGCGTTGCGTCTTCGCCGGGCATCTGCTCGCCGTCTTCGGGCCGCTCGATTTCCATCAGACGCGTGGCTTCAGCGACGATTCGCTGGGCATCGTAGGCAGTGCTGCCGCCCGCGACGAGTTGCTCGACCCATGCCGAAAATACCTCGTGCGAGTCGCCAAGCAGCGCGTGCAGCGCCGGGGTGGGCGACCAGTCGAATTGCAACCAGCGGTTGAGTGTCTGCTCCATGGACCAGGCGACTTCGCCCAGACCATTGAGGCCGACCATGCGGCCCGAACCTTTCAGGGTGTGGAAGCCGCGGCGGATTGTGGTCAGCGCTTCGGCGTCGGCCGGATTGGCGCGAGAGGCAGCGAGGTTGGTGGCGATGTTGCCGAGCACTTCGCGGGCTTCTTCGATGAAAATTTCGAGCAGCTCTGCGTCGATTTCTTCATCGCTGGCGGCGAGTAGCTGGGTGGCCTCCTCGGACGGTGCAGGGACGGGAACCGGCGCTTCGGGGCGGTCTTCTTCGTGCTCGATCGCGGGCTCGACCACGGGCTCGAGCGCTTGCGGGCCGGGCTGCGTTTCGGGTGCCAGCTCCGGGGTCTCGGCGCTGGCCGGCAGATCGGGGAGCGGAATGTCGGCGGTCGGCAGTTCCGGCGCGGCTTCTGGGGCAACGGGTTCGGGTTCGGCGTCGGTCGGCTCTTCCTCAATGTAGGAGGCCAGATGGTGAGGTTCGGGACGTCCGCGGCGCAGGGAGTCGATGTAGAACCCCAGGGCCGAAAGTTGATCGGCCAGCGGTTCGAACAACTCGGTGTCGGGGTTTTGTTCGGTGTCCAGGAACTGGGCGATCATTGTTTCGCAATCGCTCAGGGCGTCGTGGGCAGCCTGTTCGTCCAGCAGTGTGAGGATGGATTCGACTTGTTGCACCGGGCTGCGGATGCCAGAGAGCAGCTCACGCTTCTGGGGGGCGCGGAAGAAGCTGTCGAGGGCTTGTTCGACCTGGGCCAGACTGACCTGCATTTCTTTGCATAGCTGCGCAACGGCGCTGTGTTCCTGCGCCATGCGGGTCGCATCGCTGACCTCGCTCTTGCCGACGGATTCGCCGCGCGAGCAGGCTTCGATGCGGACGATGGACTCTTCGACCTGGGTGGAGAACGCGGGGTCCGGCACCCGGCCGGAGTTGAGCGCGTGCTCGGCCAGCAACAGGGCCGAGGCAACCTCCATCGAGATGTCGTTGTTAAGCCGCAGCGGGTCTTTGCGCAGCCACTGCGCAAAGGCCGACAGTGTGGTCATCAGACGAACAAAGGCCGGGCGACCGAGCTTGCGCGCGGCGGCGGCCAGCGTACTCATGCGCTCTTCAAAATTCGGCAAGGCGGCCGCCGTGCCTTCGGAAAACTGGTCCCAGGTCTCTTTGGCCAGACCCAGCTGGCCGCGCAGGTCTGCCAGCAAGGGGGTCAGCGGTTGCTCGCTGATCGCGGCATTGGGGGGCGGCAGCAGCGCGGGCAGCTGATAGAGCGCGTGCAGGGCCTTGATCAGCGGGGTGGTTGCCGGCGCCCGGGCGACGACGAAGAGTGCGTCGCGGTGCAGGCGTTCTGACACCTGCCCGCTGCCCGCGAGCAGGCGACGGATTTGTGCGTCGATCCGACCGCCGAGGCGACGAATATAGGGTGAGTTCTGCACATGGCCTTCGGCCAGGGCGTCGAAGAAAGCGGTTGCCGCCAGCCAAAGCGCACGGCTGTTTGACTGGGTTTGGCGTGATTCGATGCCGGCGACGGCGTCGCGCATCTGCATGGCGCCGGCAGGGTCGTCAGGCTTCTTGATCCACGCGAGCATGCCGCGTTGAAACTGAATGCGCAGACCGCGCAGCATGCGCACTTCGGTGGCTGCGTCGAGCGCGGGTGGTGCTGGGCGGCGCGGAACGCTGGTGCTCAGGTCAGGGAAGAACAGGTCGCCTTCGGTCGGCGCCTCGACACCGCGGGCCAGCGCGATACGTGCATGCAGACGGGACAGTCGCAAGGCCTGGTCGGGTGCGCCGTGGGTGAGTTCGTCCAGATAGTTGCCGATGGCGGCAATGGCACGGCGGGACAGGTCGGCCAGTTCGTCGGAGAACTCGGGCTCTCCGCGGGCGAGCTCGCCCATCAGTTTGTCGACGCTGTCGGTAAACTGGGTCAGGCCGTCCAGGCCGATGATCGACAAGGCACCGCGTGCCTGGTGCAGGTGCGATTGCGCAAACTGCAACTGGGTGCTGCGCTCGTCGTTGGCAACGGCCTTGTCGATGGCCTCCAGCGCGCGAGCAAGCGCCTGGTCGATTTCTCCCTTGACCCAGGTGAGTGGGCCAAGGTCGTGCTCAATGGCATTGCTCATGAGTGCTGCCTCGTGGCGCGGGCGTTCCGGATCAAACCTTGAAGCCGGAAACGGACCCTTTCAGTTCGACGGCCAGATCGGCCAGTTCGCCAATGGATACGGCGGTTTGCTTGGTGCCGCGGGTGGTCTGTTCGGTAATGGCCTGAATGCCGCGCATCGACTCGGCCACGCGGGTTGCGCTGGCGGCCTGGCGTTGCGTATCGGTGGAAATCTGTTCAATCAGTGAGGCGGTTTCAGACGACACGCTGCGGATCTCGACCAGTGCCTGACCGGCAGAGTCGGACAGGGCGGCACCGGCCACCACGTCGCGGGTGGCAGTTTCCATGGCGGACACCGCGTCCTGGGTGTCGGTCTGAATGGTCTTCACAATCGCCGAAATCTGCTTCGTGGCTTCGGCCGAGCGTTCGGCCAGTCGCTGCACTTCTTCGGCAACCACCGTAAAGCCTCGGCCGGCTTCACCGGCGGAGGCAGCCTGGATGGCGGCGTTGAGGGCGAGCACGTTGGTCTGTTCGGTAATGTCGGAAATCAGTTCCACGATCTCGCCAATCTCCTGGGAGGATTCGCCCAGGCGTTTGATGCGCTTGGAGGTTTCCTGGATCTTTTCGCGAATCTCGTTCATGCCCTTGATGGTGTTTTCCACCGCGTCCCGGCCCTTGTTGGCCGAGTCGAGTGAGCGACGGGCCACCTGGGCGGACTGCATGGCGAGCTCGGAGGCTTCGGTCATGGAACGGGCCATTGACTGTACGGTATCGCCCACTTCTTCGAGCTCTTCGGACTGTCGCTGGGCGGCGCTGAGCAGCTCGTTGGAGGTGCGGCGGGCGGCCTCGGTAGCGCTGGTCACGCGGCCGGCAGCGTCGTTGATCCGGCGCACCAGCACGGCGAGTTCTTCGACCGTGTAGTTCACCGAGTCGGCAATGGCGCCGGTGATGTCTTCGGTCACCGTGGCTCGGATGGTCAGGTCACCGTCGGCCAGGTCGCCCATTTCGTTCATCAGGCGAAGAATGGCTTGCTGGGTCTGGTTCCGTTCGTCTTCAGCAGACTTTTTCTGGCCTTCGGCTTCGAGCTGTCGGGCACCCAGGTCGTCACGATACATTTTCACCATGGCGATCAGGGTGAGCACGGCCAGCGCACCGATGACGGCAATGGCCAGCGGCAGGGTGCCGAAGCCACCGTAGTAGTCGGCGTAGCTGCCGGTCAGCTGGTTGGCTTGCTCTGACAGCGGGCGGGCGTTGTCGATAATGCGGCGGCCGGCCTGCTTGGCTTGAACCAGGTATTGAATGTTGCCAAGAATGCCGGAGACGGCGGCGAGACTTTCGTTGGCGATGGTTTCGAGTTCGGCCAGCTTGCCGCGGGTCGTGCCATCGGGGGTCATTTCCTTCAGCTGGCCGAGAATCTCGCGGAAGCTGTTGGTGTCCTTGCCAAGCAGGAAGGCTACTTCGGGGTCGATGGCGTCGGCGACGAGCAGGGCGTTGGCGTTTTTGGCGATCCGCTGGGTCAGCATCACCAGCCGGTTGGCGGTCGCAATCTCTCGGGCGCTGGCGCCGCCTTGCAGCTTGAGTGCGGCGACTTGCTCGGTGATGTCGAGCAGCAGCGCGTTTTTCTCGTTAATGGTTTCCACCGAGGTGCTGAGCGTGGTGAGGTTCTTCTCTTGTGCCAGCAGCAGCTGAGTGTCTTTGTCGGTCTTGGCCCAGGTGGCGGCGAGACTTTCGAGTGGCGCCGCGAACGGGGCGGGGCTGGCCGGCACCGTGCTGTCGGCCTTGCTCGGGTTGACCTGGCCGCCCGCCGTGACGGCGGCGAGCAGGCGGTCGAATTCGGATCGGCCGTTGCGCAGTTCGGCAAACGCAGCGGTGTCGCCTTGCAGCGAGAGCTGGCCGGACTTGGCGGTTTGCTCTGAGAGCATGCGCATTTCACCGGCGGCGAACAGGTAGGACGTCGCGTTGGAGGCTTGCCGTGTCTGCTGATAGATCAAGACGCCGAGGGCGATTACCAGTACGAACAGGACAAAGCCCAGCAGCCGGAGCTGATCGGCGATCGGGCGTTTGCCCAAGATGGCCAACCCTGGGCGCGCTGCCGATTTGCTACCGGCTTTTTGCGAGGCCTCGGACTCCATGATGGTGGGGTCCTGGGCGGCTGCGCCTTGCAGGGATGAGGTGGTCGTTGTTGCCATGGCGTTCGCTCCGTGTGGATGGGCGAGGTCAGAAAGAAAGTGAAGTCAAACTGCGCTTGCTTCGAGAAATTCGGTGTTCATGAGTAACTGCGGGACGTCGATGTGCTTCCAGCGGCGACCGTGCAGGTCGTTCACATGGCGAGGAATCCAGGCCACGGGTGTTTCAGGGGTGTCACCGGGTTCATAGTCTTCGGGGCTGCGCAAGCCGACGGTGCTGCTGACCAGCAAGGCGCAGTTGGCGCCATGCCGGGCACCGATCAGTACGAGCCGGGAGGTGCCGGTCAGTGAGGTTGTCGATCCGCCGCAGAAGGCCGATAGGTCGATGACGCCGAACAGTGTGCCGCGCACATTGGCCAGGCCACGGAACCACGGCTGCGTCAGTGGTACAGCCGCCAGCGGCGGGACGGGCAGGATTTCGCCTGCGTCGGCCAGGTCGACAAGCCATTGTTCGCCACCGGCGGTCAGGCCCAGCAGGTCCCGCCGCGGCGCAGATTGCGCGTCGGCGAGTCGTCGGACCAGACTTTCCTGAAATTCTCTGAGACTGATGCGCTTGGCCATGCGGGGCGGCTCAGCCGATGGCCTGGATGCGGGCCAGCAGCTCGGCGTGGTCGACCGGCTTGACGAGGTAGTCGTAGGCGCCCTGGCGCATGCCCCAGATCTTGTCGGTCTCCTGGCCCTTGGTGGTGCAGATGATGACCGGGATGGCGCGCGTGGCTTCGTCGCGCGAAATGGTGCGCGTGGCCTGGTAGCCGTTCATGCCGGGCATGACCACGTCCATCAGGATCAGGTCGGGCAGTTCGCTCTTGCTCTTGGCAATGCCTTCTTCGCCGGTTTCGGCGGTGATGACCTGGTACCCGTTCTTGGTCAGCGCTTCGCTCAGTGCGTAGCGCTCGGTCGGGGAGTCGTCGACGATGAGAATCTTCTTGATCGGCATGGAATATCAGCTCACTCGGTGGATTGGAGGGGCGTGCCATGCGTGGCAACGGCCCGTAGCAGACTGTCCTTGGTAAAAGGTTTGGTCAGGTATTCGTCGGAGCCGACCATACGGCCACGCGCCCGGTCGAACAGGCCGTCCTTGGAGGACAGCATGATGACCGGCGTCTTGGCCAGTCGGGCGTTTTTCTTGATCAGGGCGCAAGTCTGGTAGCCGTCCAGACGCGGCATCATGATGTCGACAAAGATGACATCCGGCCGGTGGTCGGCAATCTTGGCGAGCGCGTCGAAACCGTCTTCGGCGAGCACCACCTGGCAGCCCGCCTGCGCGAGAAAAATCTCAGCACTGCGTCGAATGGTGTTGCTGTCATCAATCACCATTACTTTCAGTCCGGTCAGATCAACCATAGTCACCCTGCGTATCGGTTTTGCGCTGCTCGGGGAGCGCCGAACGAAGCCTCGTCGTTTATCACTATCGGACAATCATTTCGCATCTTGAGCGAAAGTTCAGATTTCGACCATCTCGAAATCCTCCTTGCGCGCTTCGCACTCGGGGCAATTCCAGTTCGGGGGGATGTCTTCCCAGCGAGTGCCGGGTGCGATGCCTTCGTCCGGGAGTCCGGCTGCTTCATCGTATATGAAGCCACAGATCAGGCACATGTAGGTCTTGAATTCAGTCTCGAGCATCGGTGTTCGTGTCCGCCTCGTCCGAGCCATTGTGTTCAACCGGCGGGTGGCGCCGGCGAAAAAATGGCTGTGTCTCGTGTGTATTCTTGTCCCGATCCCGTGGTGACGGTTCGCCCAAGCTGAGATGGGCGCGGGGTGCTAAAATTTGCGGCATCTTACCGTATTTTGCCGTGCATGCCAGTGTGCGGCGGTCCGCCCGGTCCGAGGCGGGAGAAATCAATGCGTCATGTTGCTGCTGTTCTTGTTGTCGGTCCGGCCGACCCCACTTCCGCTGCCGGCGTCACTGCTGATGTCCTGACCGTCTCGGCGCAAGGGGCGTATCCGCTGTGTGTTGTGTCCGAAATGTGCCTGCGGGACACCGCCCAGTTTGACGGGCGCATCGCCCTCGATCCGGAGCTTGTACTCGAGCAGGCCCGGATGATTCTGGAGGATGCGCCGGTTGCCGCCATCAAGCTGACGCTGCCGGCGTCGGTCGATCTGGTGGTCGCGCTGGCCGGGCTGGTGTCCGACTACAGTGACGTGCCGCTTGTGCTCGAGGCACCGTCCCTGGTGATGAGCGAGGACGATTCCGATGAATCATCGCTGGCTGCCGCCATTGAGCTGTTGCTGCCACAGGCCACGGTGCTGGTCGGCGATGTTGCAGTGTGTCGCCGTCTGGTCGCCGCCGGCTTTGAAGGCGACGAGGCGCAGCTGAGTGTGGAGGAGACGGGTGCCGCGCTGTGTGCGACCGGCGCGGCCCATGTGCTGTTGTTGGGCGGTGCTGGGGGCGTTCAGGTCGTTCACCTCTTGCACGGGCAGTCCGGCGTGATTCGACGCGATGTGTTCGAGCGCGCCTCGGTGCCGGTGCTTGGCCTGGCCAGTTCCGCGTCGGCGGCGCTGGCGGCGTGCCTGGCTGAGGGCATGGATGTGCCGAGCGGCGTTCAGGCGGCGCTCAGGGTGGCGCATGCCGCCGAGAGCCGGCATTTCCGGCTGGGTATGGGTACGGCGGTGCCGGGTCGAGGGGCGCGCAAATGAGCCTGGCGACGGCTTCCATGCGCGGTCTGTATCTGGTGACACCCGATTGGGACGACAGCGCGCGCCTCTTTGGCGCGGTCGAAGCGGCGCTCACCGGGCGGCCCGCGCTGTTGCAGTACCGGAATAAATCGACGGATGCGGCACGCCGGCTGAAGGAGGCCTTGCAGTTGTGCGCGCTGTGCCGGCGCGCCGGCGTGCCTTTTATCGTCAATGATGATCTCGAGCTGGCCCTGCGTGTCGACGCCGACGGGGTGCATCTGGGGCGGGGCGATGGTGTGCTTGAAACGGCGCGTGCGCGCCTGGGGCCGGGCCGGATTCTCGGCGTGACCTGTTACAACGATGTGCCACGCGCCGAAGCCGTCACCGCGCTTGGCGCCGACTATGTGGCCTTTGGTGCCATGTACCCGTCGCCGAGCAAACCGCAGGCGGTGGTGGCGACGCCGGCGGTGCTGGCGCAGGCGCGACAACGCTGCGCCGTGCCGGTTGCGGCCATTGGCGGCATCACTCTTGAGAACGCCGCGCCACTGGTGGCAGCGGGCGCGGACTTGCTTGCGGTGATCAGTGATGTTTTCATGGCGGCCGATGTGGCCGCGCGCGCGGCGGCGTATCGCGCCTTGTTTGACGATACGACGCCGCCCGTCATGCCCTGACCGCAGCGTGCGGATCCAAGAACAATTTATCTGGAAGAACTCATGAGTCGAAACGAAACCTTGTTTAACCGCGCCCAGGCCGTCATCCCCGGCGGCGTCAATTCTCCGGTGCGGGCCTTTGGTTCGGTGGGTGGCTTCCCGCGCTTCATCGCGCGTGCCGAAGGCGCACGCATGTGGGATGCCGATGGTGCGGCCTATATCGATTACGTCGGCTCCTGGGGCCCGGCCATTGCCGGCCATGCGCATCCGGCCATCGTCGAGGCGGTGCGCGAGGCGGCGCTGAAGGGGCTGTCCTTCGGTGCGCCGACCGAGGCCGAAGTCGAGATCGCCGAGCAGCTGTGCGCGCATCTGCCCAGCCTGGACATGGTGCGTCTGGTCAGCTCCGGCACCGAGGCGACGATGAGCGCCATCCGTCTGGCGCGCGGCTTTACCGGTCGCGACACCATCATCAAGTTTGAGGGCTGCTATCACGGTCACGCCGACTGCCTGCTGGTCAAGGCCGGCTCCGGCCTGCTGACCTTCGGCAACCCGTCCTCCGGCGGCGTGCCCGAGGATTTTGCCAAGCACACCCTGGTGCTCGACTACAACAACCCCGAGCAGCTCGAAGAAACCTTTCGGGCCAAGGGCGACAGCATTGCGGCGGTCATCGTCGAGCCCTTCGCCGGCAACATGAACCTGATCCGTCCGAGTGATCGTTACCTGCATCTGCTGCGTCAGTTGTGCACCGCGCACGGCACCGTGCTGATTTTTGATGAAGTGATGACCGGCTTGCGGGTTGGCCCGCAGGGCGTGCAAGGTCTGGTTGGCATCACGCCGGACCTGACCACGCTGGGCAAGGTCATCGGTGGCGGCATGCCGGTCGGTGCCTTTGGTGGTCGCCGCGACATCATGGAAAAGATCGCGCCGCTGGGTTCGGTTTATCAGGCGGGCACCTTGTCGGGCAGCCCCGTGGCCGTGGCGGCCGGTCTGGCCTCGCTCAAACTGATTCAGGCGCCGGGCTTCTACGAGGCGCTCGAAGCGCGCACCAAGCAGCTGGTCGAAGGCCTGCAGGCGGCAGCCAAGCGTCACGGCGTCACCTTCTGCGCCCAGTCCTTCGGCGGCATGTTCGGCCTGTATTTCGCCGAGGCGCTGCCGCAGTCCTTTGCCGACGTGATGGCTTCCGATCGCAATCGCTTCAACCAGTTCTTCCACGCCATGCTCGACGCGGGTCATTACTTCGCGCCCTCGGCGTTCGAAGCGGGCTTTGTGTCGGCAGCACACACAGAGGCCGATATCGACGCCACCATCGCGGCGGCGGACCGTGTGTTTGCCGGCATGGCCGCCTGAAAAGGCTTGATAAAAGAACGATCGTTCTATAATGTGAGCGCATGAACAAAGGCGAACGTACCCGGCAAACCATTCTCGATGCGGCAGTGGCCATGGCCTGCGAAGCAGGCTTCGAGTCGCTGTCGATCGGGGCGCTGGCCGATCGGGTGGGCATGTCCAAAAGCGGGCTGTTCGCCCACTTCGGCTCACGTGAAGACTTGCAGATCGCCGCCATCGAGGCGGCGGCAGCGCGCTTTACCGAGCTGGTGTTTCTGCCGGCGCTCAAGGCACCGCGCGGCGTTGCACGCCTTGAGGCGCTGCTCGGCAATTGGCTGACCTGGGTCGATCGGGGTGGCTGGGGCGGCGGCTGTCCGCTGCAGTCGGCCGCGCTGGAGTTTGACGACAAGCCCGGCCCGGTGCGCGATGTCGTCATCGCGCACTACCGGCAGCTCGAACGCGAGCTGACGCGTACGGTGCGTCTGGCGGTCGAGCAGGGCGAGTTCCGCGCCGATCTCGATCTGGGCCAGTTCGTGTTCGACATGCTGGGCATCGTTTTTGTCACCTATTACCGACGCCGCTTGCTCACCGACGCGAACACCCGCGCCATGGCGCTGCGCAGTTTCAACGACTTGATTTCACGTAGCCGGACCATACCGGTAAGCCACTGATCCCGACCGGGATCCACGATCTGACAGAGAGAAGGCGCGATGAAAAATTTACCTAAAAATAGCACGACCGATCGTATCGAATTGCTGACGCCGGCGCAGCGTCGCTGGGTGTCACTCAGCGCGCGGCTGTTCCCCGGCTGGACCGCCCGCAAGGCCGAAGCGCTCTTGCTGCGCCCCCCGCGCAAACGCGGGCGCGCCAGCGAGGTGCTGAGTGTCTGGGGTCGGCGAGAGACGCTGACCGTCGGCGGCGACGCGATGGCGCTATGGCATTTTGGTGAAGCCGGCCGGCCGCGCGTGGTGCTCGTGCATGGCTGGGGCGGCTATGGCGCGCAGTTGGCGGCCTGGGTGCCGGCTTTGCTGGCGCACGGCTTCGCGGTCAGCGTATTTGACCAACTTGGTCATGGCGACAGCGAGGGTCAGGCGGGTCACCTGCCCGACTTCATTGGCGGCTTGCGCGCTGTCGTGGATGCGCTGCCGGATACGGCCGCGGTCGTGGCGCACTCGATGGGCGCGGCGGGTGCCTTGCATGCGGTTCGCGAGGGCCTGGTCGTGGATGCCGTGGTGCTGATCGGCTCGCCCGGCTCTTTTGATATCCACCTCAAAACACTGTCGCGGCGGGTCGGTCTGGGCCGGCGGGCGCACCACTCGCTACGCAGCCGCCTGGAGCGCCGGTATGTGCCGATCGATGAAATGGACGCCTTGCGTGGCCTGCCGGTGACGCGTACCCGCGCCCTGTTTGTTCACGATGCAGACGATACCGAGGTGGACTTCAGCCATCTGGCGCGGCTGCATGCGGCGTGGCCGGGCAGCGAGACGATGGCGACAAGCGGCTACGGGCATCACCGGGTGCTGCGTGCGCCCGAGGTCATTGCCCGGTCGGTGGCCTTTCTGGCGGCCGGCTTAGAGCAGAAAGATCGAGGCCAGCCCAAGAAAGATGAAGAAGCCGCCTGAGTCGGTACAGGCGGTGATCATGACGCTGGCGCCGAGGGCCGGGTCGCGGCCGAGGCGCTGCATGGTGGTGGGGATGATTACGCCCATGCTGGCGGCCAGCAGCAGGTTGAGCGTGGTCGCCAGGGTCATCACCATGCCGAGTTCGGCATTGTCGTAGAGCCACCAGGCCATCACGCCGAGCAGACCGCCCCACACCAGGCCGTTGATCAGCGCAACGCCGACCTCCTTCTTGAGCAGGCGATTGCCGCTTTCGTGGCTGATCTGGCCGACGGCCATGGCGCGCACGATCATGGTGATGGTCTGATTGCCGGAGTTGCCGCCAATGCCCGCAACGATGGGCATCAGCGCGGCGAGCGCGACGAGCTTTTCGATGGCGCCTTCAAACACGCCGATCACCCGCGAGGCGACAAACGCGGTCACCAGATTGACCGCCAGCCAGGCCCAGCGGTTGCGCACCGAGTCGAGCACCGGGGCGAAGATGTCTTCTTCTTCGCGCAGACCGGCCTGGTTGAGCAGCTCGGCTTCGGATTCTTCGCGGATGTAGTCAACCACCGCCGCGACGGTCACGCGGCCGATGAGGCGATCGTCGGATGCGACCACCGCCGCCGATACCAGATCGTAGCGCTCGAAGGCCGTGGCGGCGTCCTCGGCCTTGTCGTCCGGGCGCAGCAGCAGTGGGTCGTCGTCCATGATCTCCGACACCAGGGCGTCCGGGTCGCACACCAGCATGCGCCCGAGCGAGAGCACGCCGCGTACCACTTCGGCGCGGTCGACGACGTAGAGCTTGTCGGTGTGATCGGGCAGTTCGGTAAAGCGGCGCAGGTAGCGCAGCACGACTTCGAGGCGCACGTCTTCGCGGACGGTCATCATGTCGAAGTCCATCAGCGCACCGACCGTGCCCTCGGGGTAAGACATGGCGGCGCGCAGCTGGGCGCGCTCCTCCACGTCCAGCGACAGATACACGTCCTCCATCACCGCGTCGGGCAGGTCGGGGGCGAGGTCGGCCAGTTCGTCGGCGTCGAGTTGCTCGGCCGCCGCCTTGAGCTCCTCGTGCGCCATGGTCTCGATCAGCGATTCGCGAACCGCGTCAGAGACTTCAAGCAGAATCTCGCCGTCGCGTTCGGCCTTGACCAGGTCCCAGACGAACAGACGCTCATCGACCGGCAGGGCTTCGAGGATGTAGGCGATGTCGGCCGGGTGGAGCGCTTCGAGCTTTTGCGTCAGCTCGGCCACATGCTGGCGGTGAACCAGGGCATCCACCAGATCGTGGTGGGGCATTTCCTGACGGTGCACGAGTGTCTCGACCAGCGACTGCCGGCGCAGCAGGTCTTGCACCTCTTTCAGGTGCGCCTGGACATTCTCGCGAGGCTGCTCGAGTTCGGACATGGTGTGGATTCCGCGGCGCTAAAGGGGCCGGCAGGTTTTGCGGGGGGCCATTGTACGTGCTTTGCCAGAGGGCGGCGACGGCCGTTTTTGCCCCCCCTAAGGCACTTGCGAGCGGTGCATCCGGGCCTGTATGCGATCGGCGTGGGCGGCGAGGCGAGGCCCGAACTGTCGTTCGTAGCGGCGCGGGTTGGGCAGCATCACGGCCAGTCTCGCCGCTTGCGCGGGCCCGAGCGTGGCAGCGGGCTGGCCGAAATAGTGCCGTGCGGCGGCCTCGGCGCCGAACACGCCGCGGCCCCATTCGACCACGTTCAGATACACCTCGAGAATCCGCCGTTTGCTCCAGGTGGTCTCGATCATCAGCGTGACGATCGCCTCCTGCGCCTTGCGCGCATAGCTGCGCGAGGGTGACAGAAACAGGTTCTTGGCCAGTTGCTGGCTGATGGTCGAGCCGCCGGCAACCGCCGCGCCGCGTTTCTGGTTTTTTTCGATGGCGCGCTGGATGCCTTCCCAGTCGAAGCCCTCGTGTTCAAGAAAACGGTCATCTTCGGCCGCCACCACGGCTTGCTTGAGGTGGCGGGAGATCCTGGTGTAGGGCACCCACTGGTGCTTGAGCCGGGCGTCGGGATCGGTTTCGCGCAGCACCGACAACTGGGCTGACATGAAGCGGGTCATGTCGGGGTCGTTGCGGGTCCACCACAGCACATGCGCGAAAATCCAGCACTCATACAGCACGAAGGCCGCCAGCAGGAGCAGCAGCGCGCCGCCTGTCCAGCGGCCGATGGCCTTCATCCTTTTACCAGGGCAGCGCGTAGCGTGGCGAGAACGCCTGCGGTGTCGGGGCGAATGCCGCGCCAGATCAGAAAGCTCTCGGCGGCTTGCTCGGCCAGCATGCCCAGGCCATCGGCAACGCGGCGGGCGCCGGCGGCGCGGGCGGCGAGCAGAAAAGTGGTTGGCGCGGCGCCGTACATCATGTCGTAGGCCAGCGCACCAGGGGCGTAGACCGTGTCGGGAATGGCCGGTGCGGCGGCCGACAGGCTGGCAGCGGTGGCGTTGATGACGAGGTCGAATGCCTCGTCGCCGATGTCGTCGAAACCGCTGGCGGTCAGCTTGAGCGCGCCGGCGATCGGCCGGAACTGTTCGGCCAGATCAATCGCTTTGGCGGCGGTACGGTTGGCCAGGTGCAGCCGCACCGGGCCGGCCTCGATCAGCGGTTGAAGCGCGCCACGCGCGGCACCACCCGCGCCAAGCAGCAGCACCCGTCGGCCGGCCAGCGGGCAGTCGAGGTTGGCGGTCAGGTCGCGCACCAGTCCGAGGCCGTCGGTGTTGTCACCATGAATGCCGTCGGCCCGGAAGCTCAGGGTGTTGACCGCGCCGGCGGCCTGCGCGCGTGGTGACAGGTGGTCGGCCATTGCAAAGGCCTCAAGCTTGAACGGGACGGTCACATTCATGCCCTTGCCGCCGGCGGCGATAAAGCGGCGCACGGTGTCGACAAAGCCGTCGAGCGGCGAAAGCAGCGCCTCGTAGACCATCGCCTGGCCGGTCTGTGCGGCAAAGGCAGCGTGGATGGACGGCGACTTGCTATGCGCGATGGGGTGGCCGATGACGGCGTAACGATCCATGGGGTAGGCGCTTTGAAAAAAAGGCCATTTTAGCGTCGCCAGCGCGTGTGCCGCTTATTTTGGGCTGCTGGTCTCGACCGCGTCCGCATTGGTGAAGCTCCAGGTGCGGGTGATTTCGACGATGTCGGTGTCTTTACGGATGTTGGCCGGGAAGGCCGAGAAGGGGGCTGCCAGCTCGACGATGCGTCGTGCGGCGTTGTCGAGCACGGTGTGGCCCGAGGAGCGGTGAATGTTGATGGATTCGACGCTGCCGTCGGCGCGGATGACCACCGACATCAGCAGGCTTCCATAGAGTTTGCCGCGCGCCGAGTCGGGATAATTGAGCGTGCCGACCCGCTCGATTTTCAGGCGCCAGTCTTCGACATACTGCGCGAAGCGATATTCCTTGGTGCGTGCGCCGATGAACTTCTTGCGCGGGCGCTTGGCGTATTCGTTGAGATTCTTGTCGATCTTCGCTTCCAGCCGGGCGATGGCGGCGGCGCTGTCCATCAGTTCTGTGCCGGAGAGTTCGCGCGGGGTCTCGGCCGGCGCGTCGCTGTTCTTGACCACGGTCTGGGTGGTCGGCCGGGCCTTCTTGGCGTCGGCCACCAGCTTGCGCTGCGCGGCTTCGAGCTCTTGCACCTTGCGCTTGGCATCCATCAACTGGTCGCCATCTTTTTGTTGCGGCTTGGGGGGCGCCGGCGTGCTGGCCATCTGCTTGGCGTCGGTGTTGCCGCCGCCGTCGAGATTGGCCTGCGCCAGCGCTTCGGCCTTGTCCGGCGCGCGCGCATGGCGGGCGTTGACCAGCACGACTTCGAGGCCGCTGTCGCGCTTGAAGGCCTTTTTGATATCCGGAAACTCAAACTGCAGCGACAGCACGGCGGCGTGGAGCAGGAAGGAAACACCGAAGGCAAAGATGGTCGCTGACGAGCCGGCGCGCGCCCACGCATGCGCCGACGGCCGTGGGGCCGCCTTCTTGGCGCGTGGCGTGGGAGCTTTGACGGCTTTGATCATGACAGCATTCTACTGTGCAAGCGGGTCGGCAGCAGCCTCGTCGGTGGCTTCGGAGAGCAGGCTGACGAAGCGGGCGCGCACGTCCACATCGAGCAGGTCCGAGTCCTTGATCTCCAGGCTGATATGCGCGCCCGGCGCTTGCAGGGGCATGCCATTGACCTTGAACACGAAGGGCGAGTCGTCGAGACGGACCACGTTGTCACGTAATACGCGGGCGGTGATGATCGGGTCTTCGCGCTGACGCAGCCAGCGCACGCACCAGTAGCGTTCCATGTGACGCTGGAACTCGGCGTAGGCGGTGTAGGCCAGATCGAAGTCGCGCACCGCTTCCATCAAGTCTTGCGACTTGGGCGGGAAGGGCGGCTCGACCCCCTGCAGCACGCTGATCAGCTGCCATTGATTGACCATGTCGACATAGCGGCGCAGCGGCGAGCTGGACCAGGCGTAGCAATCGACGCCCAGGCCCTCATGTGGTGCGGCCACGGTGGCCATGCGCACCTTGCCGCCGCCTTGCACCCGGTAGATGCCCGGCACGCCGGCTTCGTCAAGGCGTTTTCCCCAGGTGGAGTTGGCGGCAATCATCAGCTCGGACACGGTCTTGTCGATGGGCGAGCCGCGCAGGCGCTGGCCGACACTGATCACGCCGGGGCCGTCGGGGGACTGGGCCTCCCAGTCGACCGAGAAGCTGAAGTCGGTCTGGGTCTGGTTGGTGGCCGGTTTGCCACGGCCGGCTTCCAGGATGGTGGCCAGCTCCCACAGCAGGGTGAGTTCTTTCTTCCAGGGGAAGTCGGGCCCGCCGTTGAGCAAGGTGTCGTCGTTGAACACCGGCTCGAGGTCGTGGTGGCGCAGGTTGGCGGCGATGGGCACCATCTCCAGCCGGGTTTCGTGGCTGGTGACCGCCAGGGCGTTGGTGATGTCGAGGTAGAGCGACACCGCCGGGCAGCTGCGGCCGGCTTCGAGGGTGAAGGTCTCGACCACCGAGTCCGGCAGCATGGTGATCTTGTTGCCGGGCATGTACACCGTTGAGAGGCGCTGGCGGGCGATCTCGTCGAGCCGCGAGCCGCGGGCAAAACCCAGGCCCGGCGCGGCGATGTGGATGCCGATACGCCAGCCGCCGCCCTCGCGCGGGGTGACCGAAAACGCGTCGTCGATCTCGGTGGTGGTGGCGTCGTCGATGGAGAAGGC
>JBFIJC010000049.1:0-17394 GCA_041600915.1 Nitrogeniibacter sp. | reverse complement strand
GCAAGAACACCGCCTTGAGCTGGTACTCAGTCGGTGGCGCCGCGCGCACCGACGGTGCGAACAGCAATGGCAGCAGGAGAAGAAGGGCTCGCCAGCGCATCATCGTCCGGCTCAGAACGTCCAGCGCCCGGTCAGCAGAAACCGCCGTCGGTCGTAGGCGTACTCGGACGGGAAGTAATCCGAGCTGTAAGCGCTATAGCGCTTGTCAAATACGTTGGTGACACTCAACGTGAGTTCGGCGTGTTGATTGAAGCGATAGCCATAGCGCGCATCCATCACCGTATAGGCGTCCACCCCCGGCGCCGGCTGCCCCTTGAGCGCACCGACATGGCGGACCTGCAGATCAAGCTCTTGACGGCTGGACAGATCAATCCGCGCCTGCAGGCTCAGCCAGTGATTGGCATTGCGGTTGGCCATGGTCACATTCCCGGCGTCGAGCATGGCATCACCCGTCGTATCGTAATCCTGGCGCATCACGGTATAGGCCAGACCGAGACGCAGATCCTGATTGACGGCCATCTCGGCCCCGAACTCCGCGCCTTCCGCCACCGCCGAGCTACGATTGTGGCGGGCCAGCAAGACATCCGGTGTCGGCGGGAGCAAGCCGGGCATCCGAAGCCCGCCAAAACTGCTCCCGACCAGATGCGAATAACGCTGCCGAAACAGCACGGCCTCGACACTGCCACGCTCGAGCTGGCGACGATAGCCCAGTTCAAACGCGTTCACGGATTCGGATCGCAAGCCCTCCTCGGACTGGGAAATCAAGGTCGCAGCGGAAAAAGGCGGAAACGCCCGCACCCCGACCGCCAGGCCGGCATAGCGATCGCCGTAGGACGGCGTGCGCGCGGCGCGCGACCAGTGCGTCCAGACCGTGTCCCGGTCGGAGGGTGACCACAACAGCCTCACCGTTGGCTGAAACTCGGGCGTGCCCTTGTTGCGCGCCTCAAAGCGCGCGCCCAGCGTAAGCCGTAACCGCCGAGGCAAAAGAACGATTTCATCTTGCACGAAGGCGCTGAAGGTTTGTTGTTGCGTCTCGCTTTTTCCGAACATGATGACCGGCACCCGGCTCTTGACGGAAATGGACTGATTCCTCAAGCCAATCCCCCAGATCCACTCATGCGCACCGGCGACCGGCAAGCGATGCTGGAAATCGAGATCCGCCGTGTTTACCGTGGCACCGGCAACCCGCTCCAGGCTGACGTCGGCATAGTCGACGTAAGCGCGCAGCGACGCCTGTCCTGCCGAGTTCGTCCAATCCCGCTGGGCGAGCACATGGGCACCTTCAAAATCGAAGGGCGTGTAATTGCTGCCAAGCGGCCCCAGCTCCAGAACTTCCGGGCTACGCTGCCGGTAAGCGTCGCCGCTGATTGTCCACCGATCCGGCTCGCCCGCGTCGCTGTCGAGCCGAAACCCCGTCCGCCAGCCGGTCTGCTCGTCGCGGGAACTGGCACCACCCCGGGTTTCGAAGGGCGCACGATTCTCACTGTGGGCATATACCCGGAGCGCTGCGCCACCGGTCAGCGTCACACCCTGGCGCACCGCCAGTTCAGGATTCCCGCGATCATCGATACTCGCCCGCACCATGCTGCCTGTCGTCGAGGCCGCCTTGCGCGTCACGATGTTGATGACCCCATTGACCGCATTGGCGCCCCATAGCGACGCACCCGGCCCGCGCACCACTTCGATGCGCTCGATGTCTTCCATCATCAGATTCAAGGCGTTCCAGAAGACCCCGGAAAACATGGGCGAATACACGCTGCGACCATCGACCTGAACGAGGAGCTTGGAAGCAAAACGGCTATTGAAACCGCGCACGCTCACCGCCCAGCGCCCCGCGCCCATCTGGGCCACCTGCACGCCAGGCTCCAGTCGCAAGGCCTCGGGCACACTGCGCGCACCGCTTCGTCGAATGTCTTCGCCGGTCACCACGGTAACCGCCGCTGCGGTGTCTGCCAGGCGCTGCGTCTTGCGCGACACGGAAAGCACCTGAATATCGACCAGCTCTTCCAGGCTCATGTCCAACAGGTGTTCGCTTGCACCGACCAGCCCCGACAGGCAGGCCGACACCACGGCAACGCCAAGCTTCTTGTTTATGAGGAACGGCATGTCATCCACCCGGAATCGAGGAGCCCACATCTTCTCTCCAGGCCCCCTCATGGTCGTTGATGTGCGTCACGCGCAATCGCACCCCATGGCTCAATCCAGCGCCCACTGTGCTGTCAGGTGCACGCTGCGCTCGATCTCGTGCGTGGGCGATGGCATATACAGGCGACCAAATTCGGCGTGGCGGGCGTTCAGCAGGTTTCGCCCGGTAACCGCCAAGGTCAGTTTGGGCGACACGCGCCAACCATATTGAAGATCCAGCTCGGTATAGGATTCGATCGCGGGTGCGCCGGGGTCCTGGTTCACCAGCGCCCCCACATGGCGGACGATCATGTCCATGGCGTGGCCGGGCAGCGGCTTCCAGGTGGCATGGGCACTGAACTGATCGGTGGGCACACGCTGCATATAGAATCGGGCGGCAGCATCGGTCAGCGTGCTGCCACCGGATTCGACATGTGTTTCGAGATGCGAATAACTGAGCCGCAGACGCCAGCGCGTCGAAGGCTGCCAATCCACGGCGGCCTCCACCCCGGAAACCACGCCGTGCCCATCAAAGCGCAAGGGCGCATCGACGATAAACCAGCCGCCGGAAGCATAGACACCGGCGTTATAGACATTCCTCAAATTGCGATACCGCATCACGAAGCCGGTCACGTCGACATGCGTGGTTTCCGTCGGCTGCCCCCGATAACCCAGTTCATAAGAGCGAACCCGCTCGGCCGCCAGCGCATCAGCGCTTCTGAAGACGATGCGGGTGGGCGGCGCAGACGAAATCACCTGCGACGCGTACTGCATGTCGAATTCCACACGCGCGGGGGTCCGCGACGCTTCCGACACCGCAGCCCACAGCAGATGGCTTGGCGCAAGCTGCCAGGCCAGCCGCAGGTTCGGTTGCCACTCGTTGCCCGTCCAAGTGTGATGCTCGAACTTGAGACCGGCCGTCAGGGTCAGGACGTCGGGCAACAGCGTGATCTCGTCGTGGACAAACGCGCTGGCCAGGCCGAAGCGACGCTCAGGCTCGGCCACCTGAAAGAAACCACGGCCGATCACCTCCTCGTCGTGATAGCGCAGACCAGCGCCGACGATCAAATCATGTCGCCCCGCCGAAAAGCGGTACTGACCATCCAGATCCATCGTGTGGCGCAGCTCGCTCAGAAAATCGCCCACTTGCGCGTCGACATACTGAAAGCTGCCCTGAAGCGACCACTCACGCCCCTGATCCAGGGCGCGGTTCAGGCGCACGGTCAGGCCGACGCCTTCGTCGCGCTGGGTAAACCGGGTCGCCCTGAGCAAGGTCGGCGAAGTGATATCCGGCACATTCCACTGATCGCGGCTGTCGTTGCGATAGACCTCGCCCATCACACTCAACTCGCCCGGATCACCGAGAAATTTTTCGAGTCGAAGCCCCAGCCGGTGGGTCTGCCAGCCATCCTCGCCCCGGTCGCCGTTGAGCTGGCGTGAGTCGCCACGCGTACGGCCCTGGTAGCTGAGACGGTAATGCCCCTCATCCAGCGCGCCGCCGTGGCGGGCATACACCAGCGCCTTGTCCTCCGAGCCGACGGTCACCTGGGCGGCATCGCCTTGCGTCGCGCGCGCCCACTTGGTGATGATGTTGACCACGCCGTTGACCGCATTTGCCCCCCACACCGACGCGCCGGGGCCGCGTACGACTTCAATCCGATCAACCTCGGCCAGCGGGATATCGAGCGCCTCCCAGAACGTGCCCGAGAACAGCGGCGAATACACGGTCCGGCCATCCACCATCACCAGCAAACTGTTGGTAAACCGCCCGTTAAAACCGCGCACGCCAACAGCCCAGCGGTTGTTGCCAATCGCCGCCACCTGCACACCGGGAACCAGCCGCAGCGCATCGGGCAGCGTGGTTACGCCCATGCGGGCGATATCTTCGGAAGAAACCACATGGACGGCGGCCGCCACGTCGCCGATGTCCTGGCGTTTTCTCGCGACCGAAATGACCTCTTGCGCCACCAGCTCGCCGAGCGAGAAATCCATCGGATCGGTTTGCGCAAAGGCTGTCGCCTGGCAAGCCATCATCAAGGTCAGCGCATACGGGCGCAATGTCATATCGGGGTTCCAGCGGTTTCGTTCGTTGTTATTTTGAGGCGCCATATCCGCCGCCATAGCGACAGACAGTGGCACACCCAATGCGTCAACGGCATATGACAACAACCCTTTAGGGCTGCAAGTCGCCCTACATTCTGCGACCTTGGCTGCCATTGAGCGTGCCCGCATCAGCTACAATGGCAGGCTATCGTTTCCACTGCCGTTCAACCATGTCCCTCCCCGACAATTCCGACATCGCGCGCAACACGCATTTCATCAGCAACCTGATCGAGGCCGATCGACAGAACGGCAAATGGGGGGGGCGCGTTGAAACCCGTTTTCCGCCCGAGCCCAACGGCTATCTGCATTATGGTCATGCAAAATCCATTTGTCTTAACTTCAGCGTGGCAGAAAGCTTCGGCGGGGCATGCCACCTGCGCTTCGACGACACCAATCCGACCAAGGAAGAGCAGGAGTATGTCGACGCCATCATCGAGTCGGTGCAGTGGCTGGGCTACGACTGGGGCGAGCACCTGTATTTCGCGTCCGACTATTTCGACACCATGGCCGCCTGTGCCGAGCACCTGATCCGCACGGGCAAAGCCTATGTCGATTCACTGTCGGCCGAAGACATGCGTGCTTACCGCGGCACGCTGACCGAGGCGGGCAAGGACAGCCCCTTCCGCTCGCGCAGCATCGACGAAAACCTCGACCTCTTCGCGCGCATGAAGGCTGGCGAGTTCCCCAACGGCACGCACATCCTGCGCGCCAAGATCGACATGGCCTCGCCCAACATCAACCTGCGCGACCCAGCCATCTACCGCATTCGCCACGCCCACCATCACCGCACCGGTGATGCCTGGTGCGTGTACCCGATGTACACCTTCGCCCACCCCATCGAGGACGCGATCGAGAACATCACCCATTCGCTGTGCACGCTCGAGTTCGAAGACCAGCGCCCCTTCTACGACTGGCTGCTCGAGCAGCTCGCCGAGGGCGGCTTCTTCACACGCCCGCTGCCGCGCCAGATCGAGTTCGCCCGCCTCAACCTCACCTACGTGGTGCTGTCCAAGCGCAAGCTGGTGCAGCTGGTGGAAGAAGGCCATGTCGACGGCTGGGACGACCCGCGCATGCCCACCCTTGTCGGCGCCCGCCGCCGCGGCTTCACCGCCGCCGGTTTCCGCATGTTTGCCGAGCGTGCCGGCGTGTCCAAGTCCGACGGCTGGATCGACATGAGCGTGCTCGAAGAGTGCATGCGCGAAGACCTCAACGACACCGCCGAGCGCCGCGTCGCCGTGCTCGACCCGATCAAGCTGATCATCACCAACTACCCCGAAGGCCAGAGCGAGCAATGCTTTGCGCCCAACCACCCGCTCAAGCCCGAGCTCGGCCAGCGCGAGATGCCGCTCTCGCGCGAGCTGTGGATCGAACGCGAAGACTTCATGGAAACCCCGATCAAGGGCTTCCGCCGCCTGTTCGCGGGTAACAAAGTGCGCCTGCGCTATGGCTATGTCGTCGAGTGCACGGGCTGCGAGAAAGACGCAGCGGGCAACATCACCGCCGTCACTTGCGAATACTTCCCCGACTCCAAGTCCGGCACGCCGGGCGCCGACACTTACAAGGTCAAAGGCAATCTGCACTGGGTGAGCGTGCCCCACGCCTGCGAAGCCGAGGTGCGCCTCTACGACCGCCTCTTCGCCTATCCGCAGCCCGGCCAGCGCCGCGAAGGCGATGCCCCCGAGCTCGAGCGCGACTTCCTCACCGACATCAACCCGGACGCCAAGCGCAGCATCACCGCGCAGCTCGAACCGTCTCTGGCGCAGGTGGCCGCCGAATCGCGCTTCCAGTTCGAGCGCCACGGCTATTTCGTGGCCGACCGTTTCGACAGCCAGCCCGGCGCACCCGTGTTCAATCGCACGGTCACGCTCAAGGATTCGTGGCAGAAGTCGAATACCTGAGGCACGCTCCCCTTTTTATCCGCGCCTTCAGAACCGATGACGACTGCCCGCACCCTTTACGACATCCTGCAAGTCAGCGCGACCGCCGAGCCGGCCATGATCAAGGCCGCTCACGTATTGCTGTCGCGCCGCCTCGAGGCCAAGGGCGACGCGCCGGCGCTGCGCCTGCTCAACGACGCCTTCGCCACACTGAATGACCCGACGCTGCGCGCCGCCTACGACGAACGCATCGCCGATCACGTCGCGGAGCGCGTCACCCCGCCACCCGTCGCAACACCGTCCACCGCCGGCAGCCCGATCTGGAGCCGCGCGCTGATGATCATCGCCGCGCTCGTCGTCGGTTACGTCGCCGCCGCCATCTGGCACCAGCGGGCGCTGACCCAGATGGTGCTCGAGCATCAGAGCGCACTGGCCGAAAAGCAGGTTGAGCTGTCACGCTTCCGGCTCGAACAGAGCGAACGCCAGCAATCGGCCAGCCAGGAGCGCTACGCCACAACGCAAGAGCGCTACGCCCAGGAGCGTCAGGCACAGCAGGAAGCCCGCGAACTGGCCGCCTTGCGCAGCCGCCTCGACCGAGAAGCTTCGGACTATCAGCGCACCAAAAGCCGCGAAGAACAGCAGCGCGAGCGCGACGCCCAACGCCGCGTCGAACAGGAACGCGCCAATCGTGCCGCCGAGGCTGAACGCAATGCCCGCCTGGCCGAGCGCCGCCTGGCCGAAGAAAAGCGCGAGCTCGACCGCCTGTATCGCGAAAACTACCCGCAGTATCGCTAAGCTTCAGCGCGCCGACATCACCGCTGCTGCAGCGGTGCATCGGCGCGCGCGGTTGCACCAGTCACCGATCGGGCGGATCATTAGCAACTTTGAATACTCGCCCCCGCCCCCATGCGTGCCCGCACCCTGCTGATCCTCCTGTGCCTCATCGCCGCCGGCGCGGCTACCGTCTGGTGGCTCAAGCGCCCCACGCCGCTGCCCGTCGCACTGGCCACGGTTGATCGCGGCCTCGTCGAAGCCACCGTTTCAAACACCCGCGCCGGCGAAATCGAAGCCTGTCAGCGCGCCAAGCTGTCGACCATCGCCGGCGGACGCATCGAATATCTCGGCGTCAAGGAAGGCGACAAGGTCGTCGCCGGCCAGGTGCTGATGCGCCTGTGGAATGCCGACCAGACCGCCCAGGTCGCGCTCGCCGAGCGACAACTCGACACCGTGCAGCGTCGCGTCACCGAAATCTGCGCCCTCGCCACCAACGCGCGCAGCGAGGCCACGCGCCAGAGCGCCCTGCACGCACGCGGCTTCGTTTCCGCCTCGGCCGCCGAAAAAGCGCGCACCGACGCCACCGCCCGCGAAGCGGCCTGTCGTACCAGTCAGGCCGATGTCGCCACCGCGCGCGCACAAATCGACGCCGCCCGCGCCAACACCGAACGTACGGTGCTGACCGCGCCCTTCGCCGGCACCATCGCCAAGATCGTCGGCGAGCTCGGCGAGTACGCCACGCCCTCCCCCCCCGGCGTCGCCACCCCGCCCGCCATCGACCTGATCGACGAGAGCTGCCTCTATGTGAAGGCGCCGATGGACGAGGTCGACGCGCCCAAGATCCACGCCGGCCAGCCCGTGCGCATCACGCTCGACGCGCTGCCCGGCCAGGTGTTTGCCGGCCATGTGCGCCGCGTGGCGCCCTATGTTCTGGCGGTCGAGAAGCAGGCGCGCACGGTCGATGTCGAGGTCGACTTCGATCGCCCCGAAGAAGCCCGTGGCCTGCTCGTCGGCTACAGCGCCGATGCCGAGGTGATCCTCGAATCGCGCAAGGATGTGCTGCGTGTGCCGACCGCGGCCCTGCGCAGCAGCGGCGACGTACTGCGCTATGACGCTGCCACCGGCACGCTGTCGGCCCAGCCGGTCAGCACCGGCATCGCCAACTGGGCGCTGACCGAAATCACCGGCGGCCTGAGCGAGGGCGAGCGCATCGTCACCTCGCTGGAGCGCGACGGCATCACCGCCGGCGCCAAGGTCACGCCCGACACCGACGCGCCGCAGTAAGCCGCCATGGCACAGATCGAACTGGACAACATCCAGCGCATCTTCCAGCTTGGCGACAGCGAGGTTCACGCCCTGCAGGACGTGCAACTGCGCATCAACGCCGGTGAATACGTCTCGGTGATGGGGCCCTCCGGCTCGGGTAAATCGACCCTGCTCAACCTGCTCGGCCTGCTCGACCGGCCCAATGACGGCCATTACCACCTGGAAGGGCGCGACGTCACCACGCTCAGTGGCGACGAGCAGGCCCGCGTACGACGCGAGCGCATCGGCTTCGTGTTCCAGAGCTTTCACCTGGTGCCGCGGCTCACCGCCGAAGAAAACATCGCCCTGCCCCTGCTGCTCGCCGGCATCGCGCCGCACGATCGCAAGGCCCGCGTCGCGCAGGCGCTGGAAGACTTCGGCCTCGCCGAGCGGGGCGACCACCGCCCCGACCAGCTCTCCGGCGGCCAGCGCCAGCGCGTGGCCATTGCCCGCGCCACCATCATGCAGCCGGCCATGCTGCTGGCCGACGAGCCCACCGGCAACCTCGACCGCGCCACCGGCGAAGAAGTCACCCGCCTGCTCGAAACGCTCAACGGTCGCGGCGTCACACTGATTGTCGTCACCCACGACCCGCACATGGGCGAGCGCGCGCACCGCCAGATCCGCATGGAAGACGGCCGCATCGATTCGGACTCGAAACGCCCCGCGCCATGATGCGCAGCCGCGACATCCTCGGCTTTGCCACCCGCGCCGCCACCGCTTACCCGATGCGCACCGGGCTGATGATGCTGGCCATGGCCATCGGCGTGGCCGCCGTGGTGCTGCTCACCGCGCTGGGCGACGGCGCCCGCCGTTATGTGGTGCGCGAGTTCTCGGCGCTGGGCAGCAGCCTGATCATCGTCCTGCCCGGTCGCACCGAAACCGGCGGCGTCGGCGCCGGCAGCTTTGTCACCAACACCCCGCGCGACCTCACCGTCGACGACGCCGCCGCGCTCCAGCGCGCCAGCCGGGTGGCCCGCGTGGCCCCGCTGGTGCTGGGCAACTCCGAGATCGCCTACGCCGGCAAGCTGCGCGAGGTGATGGTCATCGGCACCACGCCCGCCTTTGCCGACATCCGCAATTACACCGTCGCGCAGGGCCGCTTTCTGCCCGAAGAAGACTGGCGACGCGGCTCGGCCGTGGCCGTCATCGGCGCCACCTTGCACCAGGAGTTGTTTGGCGCCGAGGCCGCGCTGGGTAAGATGATCCGCGTCGGCGACCGGCGCTATCGCGTGATCGGCGTACTCGCCGCCTCGGGCTCGGGCCTGGGCATGAACGCCGACGAGCTGGTGATCGTGCCCGTCGCCGCCGCGCAAGCCCTGTTCAACGCCTCCAGCCTGTTCCGCATCTTTGCCGAGGCGCGCAACCGCGATACCGTACCGGGCGCAAAAACGCAGATTCTCGACATCCTCAAGACCCGCCACGACGGCGAGGAAGACGTCACCCTGATCACCCAGGACGCCGTGCTCGGCACCTTCGACCGCATCCTCGGCGCGCTCACCCTGGCGGTGGCCGGCATCGCCGCCATCAGCCTGGCCGTGGCGGGCATTCTGGTGATGAATGTGATGCTGGTGGCCATCACCCAGCGCACCAGCGAGATCGGCCTGCTCAAGGCGCTGGGCGCCACCGGCGGCGTGATCCGCCTGGTGTTTCTCACAGAGGCGGCACTGCTGTCCGTCGCCGGCGCCTTCGCCGGCCTGTTGCTCGGCCATCTCGGCGCCTGGGGCCTGCGCCTGATGTTTCCGGTGCTGCCGGCCTACCCGCCCGACTGGGCGATCTTCGCCGGCCTGGGCACGGCCATCGTCACCGGTGTGCTCTTCGGCGTCATGCCGGCCCGCCACGCTGCCACGCTCGACCCGGTCGACGCTCTGGCCAAGCGATGAATTGGCGCGACTTTCTCTCGCTCTCGGCCCGCGCGCTGGTCGCCCAGCGCCTGCGCAGCTTTCTGACCCTGCTCGGCATCGCTGTCGGCATCGCGGCGGTAATCCTGCTCACCTCCATCGGCGAAGGCATCCACCAGTTTGTGCTCGCCGAATTCACCCAGTTTGGCACCAACGTGATCGAGATCACGCCGGGCAAGAAAGGCGCGCGCGGTGGGCCGCCCGGGCTGCCCAGCACCTCGCGCCCGCTCACGCTCGACGACGCGCGGGCGCTGGAGCGCGTGCCCGGGGTCACCGCCGTCACCCCGGTGGTGTGGGGCAATTCGGAAATCGAAGGCAATGGCCGGGTGCGCCGCAGTTCGGTGTACGGCGTCGGCCCGGCCATGGTGGACGCCTTCACCATGCGCGTGAGGAGCGGCCAGTTCCTGCCGGACGACAATGCCAACCAGCCGCGCGCCCTGGTGGTGCTGGGCGCCACGCTGAAGCAGGAGTTGTTCGGCACGCAGAACGCGCTCGGCGAGCGCATCCGCATTGGCGGCGAGCGTTTTCGGGTGATTGGCGTGATGGAGGCCAAGGGCCAGTTTCTCGGCACCGATCTGGACGACACCGCCTACATCCCCACCGGCCGCGCGCTGGCGCTCTACAACCGCGAGGGGCTGATGGAGATCAACGTCTCGTATCAGGAGGGCGTGTCGTCCGAGCAGGTGAGCCAGAGCGTGACCCGCCTGCTCATCGCCCGCCACGGCCGCGAAGACTTTGCGCTGACCACCCAGGCCGACATGCTCGACAGCCTGTCCAACATCCTCGACATCCTCACCGCCGCAGTCGGCGCGCTGGGCGGCATCTCGCTGCTGGTGGGCGGGGTCGGTATCGTCACGATCATGACCATTGCGGTCACCGAGCGCACCGGCGAAATCGGTCTGCTGGTGGCCCTCGGCGCCCGGCGGCGCACCATCCTCGCGCTGTTCCTCGGCGAAGCCGTGGCACTGGCGGCCGTGGGCGGCTTGATCGGCCTGGTCGCTGGCGTCGCACTGGCCCAACTGGTGGGCCTGCTGGTGCCGGCCCTGCCGGTGCATACCCCGTGGGAATTCGCCGTGCTGGCCGAAGTCTCGGCCGTGCTCATCGGCCTCGCCGCCGGCGTACTGCCGGCGCGCAAGGCGACTACGCTGGACCCGGTCGAGGCGCTGCGGGCGGACTGACCCGTAGCCCGGATGCAGCGCAGCGGAATCCGGGGTGCATCGTCGGAACAAGCACACACTCTGGGAACAAAGAGACATCGTTTGTCGGCGCAAGCCGTGCCTGTTGTACCGCCGATCCCGGATTCCGCTACGCTGCATCCGGGCTACACTTCGTCTAGAAGCCTTCGTTCGGCCGCAGGTAGCGCCACTGCCCCACCGGCAGGTCGGCGAGCACCACCTTGCCAATACGCACGCGCTTGAGGCCGACCACTTTCAGGCCGACCAGCTCGCACATGCGGCGGATCTGACGCTTGCGGCCTTCCTTGAGAATGAAACTGAGCTGGTCTTCGTTCTGCCAGCGCACGGTGGCCGGTCGCAGTTGTTTGCCATCGAGGCTCAGGCCGTGGTTGAGCAGCGCGAGGCCATCGTCGGTCAGCGTGCCGGAAACGCGCACGAGATACTCTTTTTCGACCGTTGAATCGTCGCCGATGAGCTGGCGTGCGATGCGCCCGTCTTGCGTGAGGATCAGCAGGCCGGTGGAGTCGATGTCGAGCCGGCCGGCGGGGGCCAGGCCTTTGAGGTGGTCGCGCGAGAACGTGCCGCCGCCGAACAGGCGATCGGGCGTGACCAGCGTGACCGCCGCCTGGTGGCCGTCTTCGGGCTGGGCCGAGACAAAGCTCATGGGCTTGTGCAGCACGATGGTGACCCGTTCGGCCTGCTTGGCTTCGCCACGCTTGTCGAGCGTCACCGTGGCGTCGGGCGAGATGCGCGTGCCGAGCTCATTGACACGCTGGCCGTCGACAAACACCCAGCCGCGTTCGATCAGGGCGTCGGCTTCACGGCGTGAGCACATGCCGCGCTGGGCCATGACCTTGGAGAGGCGCACGCCGTCGGCGCTCGGTTTTTCGGGCACCGGTGGCGTTGGCATGGGTCGCAAGCTGACGCCCTCGGCCAGGGTGATGACCGCGTCGGGCGCAATCCGGGTGCCGAGTTCGCTGATCCGCTTGCCGTCGACAAACACGTCGCCCCGCGCGATCAGCGCGTCGGCCTCACGGCGATTGCACATGCCGCGTTCGACCATGATCTTGGACAGGCGCACGCCTTCCGGCGCGGAGGCGGCAGGCGCCGCGGTGGGCGCTTGTGCGCGCTGCAGGCGGCGAGGCGCATCGGACGAAGGTTTGGCGGGCGCTTGGCGGGTCGGTTTCATGGCGGCACGTAAAAAGACAATGCCGCAGTTTACCGCCTCAGGCCAGATAGAACAGCGCCAGATACATCATCAGCAGCAAAGCGACCCACATCACCATGCTGCCGGACGGCCAGGTGCGGGCCAGCACGCCACGCGTGCCGTAATGCCGCCGCAGTCCGATCAGCAAGTTGGCGATGCCGCGCATCACGAACAGCACGATTTCTCGGAGCTCGATGCTGACCCCGAACACCATCAGCTTGACCCAGCGCGGGCCGAGCGTGCGATAGAACCAGTCGATATCGATGAGCGAGCCCAGCATGCGGACAAGGCGATCGCGCAGCAGGAAAAACACCACGGCCGTGGCCAGCAGCAGCTGGAGCTGGAAGACCACGTGCGAGCCGGTGTAGGGCTGATAGTCGATCGGATAGGGCAGCAAGTCGTAGAGCAGCGGCGGATAGCAGCCAACCGCAAGACTGGTGAGCGCGAGCAGGCGCATGCCCCAGCGCTGGCTGGGCGGCGCCTCTTCGGCGTCGAGATCGCGGGATTCGCCGAAGAAGACGAAGACCACCACTTTCAAGCCCGCCGCCAGGAAGACGCCGGCGGCGATCACCATCATTGCCAGCCACACCCAGGTCAGGTGCGCGTCGGCGGCCGCCTGCAAGACCAGCGATTTGGTGATGAAGCCGGCGGTCAGCGGCGCCGACATGGCCAGCGCGCCGAAGATGGCGAAGCCGGTGGTGACAGGCATCTGCCGCGCCAGACCGCCCAGATCGGTGCAGTCGCGCTTGCCGGTCTGCACGATCACCGCGCCAATGGCCATCAGCAGCAGCGCCTTGTACACAATGTGCGCAAAGGCATGCGCGGCCACACCATTGAGCGCCAGCTCGGTGCCAATGCCGATGCCGGCGATCATGAAGCCGACCTGGTTGATGATGGCGTAGGCCAGCACGCGGCGCACGGTGTTTTCGATGAGGGCGTAGATCAGCCCGTAGCCGGCCATCAGCAAGCCGATGGGTATCAGCACCTCGGCGCCGGGGAAGCCGCGCATCAAGACATACACCGCCGTCTTGGTGGTGAAGGCGGAGAGGAACACCATGCCGCTCCACGAGGCGCGCGGATAGGCGTCGGGCAGCCAGGACCAGAACGGGAAGCCGCCCGCGTTGATCAGGAAGCCGGCGAGAATCAGCCAATGCGCAATGCTGTCGAGCGCCATGGCCTCGAAGCGCAGGCTGCCGCCACCGGCCATATGCGCGGTGACGCCGGCCATGAGCACCACGCCACCGAAGAGGTGCACCATCAGGTAGCGCATCGCCGCCGGGTAGGCCTCGCGGCCGCCGGCCCAGATCACCAGCGTCGAGCCGATCGCCATCAGCTCCCAGAACACGAACAAGGTGATCAGGTCACCGGCCAGCACCGCGCCGACGGCGGCGCCGCCATACACAAAGGCGGCCGGCACTTCCAGCCGGCTGCGCTGGCGGATTGCATACACACTGCCGACAAACAGCGCCAACATGAACACCAGGGCAAACAGCCGCCCCAACCGATCGACGCGCAACACATCGAGCTTGTAGTCGAGAAAGGACACGCCGCCGTAGATGCCCTCGGGGATCTGCCACAGCAGCCACGCCGCCGCCAGCGGCAGGCCGAGCGACAGCAGCACACGCGGCGCACCGCGCAGGAAGCCCATCGCAATGCCGCCGAAAACCAGCAATAGCGCGGGGTGATGGAGGAGTTCAGCGTCCATCTTCATCCTCCCGCGGGCCAAAGACGCGGCCCAAGCCACGCGCCAGCGCCACCAGCACCGCGCATGCCAGCATGGGGAACCAGGCATTGAAGCCCGGCACGGCGTCGATACCAAAATGCGGGTGCGACTCAACAAAAAGGCCGGCGACCAGCATCAGCAACAAGGCCGCGAGCAGCGTGTGCCACAACCGCTTGCCGCGAGAAAACAGTGCGTTCTGTCGCATCAGAAAGCTCCTGCCACGGCGCGCGCCAGGCGCAGCACCGGCTCGTGATAGAAGAACAGGCCAATGGTCAGCGCAGCCGTCGTGGTCTGCGCGAACACCATCAGCAGCGGCGCTTCGCCATGGGCGGCATGATGCGCGTCGTGGTGCGCATCGTGATGCGCGTCGGCATCGCTCGGTGGCTCGCGGAAGAACGCGCGCCATACGATCGGCAAAAAGTAGCCCGCGTTGAGCAAGGTACTGAGTATCAGCACGCCCACCGCCAGCCAGTGTTCCAGACTCATCGCCGCCGACAAGACATACCACTTCGACACGAAGCCGGCCGCGGGCGGCAGGCCGATCATCGACAAGGCACCGATCGCAAAAGCGGTCATGGTCCAGGGCATGCGACGGCCGATGCCGTCGAGCTGGCTGACTTCGGTTTTGTGGGCGGCGGTGTAGATCGAGCCAGCCGCAAAAAACAGGGTGATCTTGCCCAGCGCATGCGCAGCAATGTGCATGATTGCGCCGACGATGGAAATCGGCGCCAGCAAGCTTGCCGCCAGCGTGACGTAAGACAGCTGGCTGACCGTCGAGTAAGCCAGTCGGCGCTTGAGGTTGTCGGCCCGCAGGGCGACGATCGAGGCCGAGATGATGCTGAAGCCGGCAATGACCGGTATCCATTCGGCACTGCCCAGCGACATCAGGTTCTCGGTGCCGAAGATATAGACGATCACCTTGACGATGGTGAACACACCGGCCTTGACCACCGCCACCGCATGCAGCAGCGCCGACACCGGCGTGGGCGCGACCATGGCGGCGGGCAGCCAGCGATGAAAGGGCATCAGCGCGGCCTTACCAATGCCGAACATGTACAGCACCAGTAACAACGCGGTGCCGGTTGCACCAACATGGCCGGCGAGAATGCCGCCCTGGCGGAAGTCGAGCGTGCCGGCAATCACCCAGGTGGCCAGCAGGTCGGAGAGCAAAAAGGCGATGGAGGTGCCCAGCAACACGCCCAGATAAGTACGTGCCGAGTTGCGCGCATGATCGGTGCCGTGGTGTGTGACCAGCGGATAGGTGATCAGCGTCATGGCCTCGTAGAACATGAACAAGGTCAGCATGTTGCCGGCCAGCGCGATGCCTTGTGCAGCAAAGATGGCGCCGGCAAAACACACGAAGAAGCGCGTCTGCTTCTTCTCCTTGTTGCCACGCATGTAGCCGATCGAATACAGGGTGCTGATGATCCACAGCCCCGACGAGATCACCGAGAACACCGCGCCCAGCGGCTCAACCGCCAGCCGCAGCGTGAGCCCCGGCAGCATCTCGATCAGCGTGAGCCCGGGTCGCGCGCCGCCGAGCACGTCGGCCGCCAGCTTGATCGACTCGGAAAACAAGACGACTGCGGTAAGCAAGGTGATCGCTTCGCGCAGATTCGGCCAGCGACCGGCGAGCGCCAGCAGCAACATGCCGACCAGCGGCGTGAGCAGCAGACTGATCAGTTGGATGTCTTCAGTCATTGGCCGACACCCGGCTTGTACATGAGCACTTCGGCCACCCGCATGGAGACCTCGCTGGACCAGGTGGCATCAATGCCGAAATACACGCAGCCAGCGATCATGACCAAGGCCGGGATGAACATCGACATGGGCGCTTCGCCCGGTGCGGGGTGATCGGACGGCGGTGCGCGGAAGTAAGCCACTTCGACGAAACGCCAGACATAAACGACCGCCAGCAGCGAGCTGGCCAGCACGGCACCGACCAGCCACCACTGGCCTTCGTGCATCGCCGCGCTGACCAGATACCACTTGCTGATAAAGCCGGCCGTGCCGGGCACGCCGATCAGGCTCAGGCCGCCAACCACCATGGCGAAGGACGCCACCGGCATGGTCTGACCCAGGCCCGCCAGGCGATCAAAGCCCGCACCGCGACAACGCAAGACCACGCCACCGAGCACAAGAAACAATCCGCCCTTGGTCAGCGCGTGGTTGAACAGATGCATGGCCGAGGCCATCAGCCCCTCGACCGAGTCCAGACTGATACCGAGCGTGATATAGCCGATCTGCGACACGCTGGAGTAAGCCAGCAGGCGCTTCATGTCGTGCTGGAAGATGGCGACGATGGCGGGCACAAACATGGCCGCCAGCGACAGGCCGAGCAGGATGGCGCCGGTGGCGCGGGCGTCGAACACCTCGGTCGGCCCAAAAATGGTGAAGAAATAGCGCATCAGCACATAGATCGACACCTTGGTCGCAGTGGCCGCGAGAAAGGCCGATACCGGCGACGGCGCGTAAGCGTAGGCGTTGGGCAGCCATAGGTGCAGGGGGAACAAGGCAATCTTGAGCGAGATGCCAACCGTGATGAAGGCCAACGCCGCCAGCACGCCGCGCGAGTCGCCCACATCAACCAGGCGCGTCGCCATGTCGGCGAGGTTGAGCGTCCCGGTTTCGAGGTAGAGCAAGCCGACACCAATCACGTACAGCGTGGCGCCGATGGTGCCCATCAGCAAATATTGGTAGGCCGCGACCAGCGCCCGGCGATCCCGCCCCATGGCGATCAGGACGTAGGTGGCCAGCGAGGACACTTCAAGGAACACGAAGACGTTGAAGGCGTCGCCAGTAACGAGAATGCCCAGCAGGCCGGCCAGGCAGAGCATCATCAGCGCGTAGTACAGATAGTGCTCTTCGCTGCGCACTTCAGAGGCAATGCCGACGCGGCTGTAGGGCATCACGATCAGGCCCATCGCGGCGACAATCACGGCCACAAAGGCGCCGGCCGCATCGATGCGGTACTCGATACCGAGTGGGGCCTCCCAACTGCCCATGGCATAGACAATGGTGCCATCAGACATGGTCTGGGCCAGCAGGCTGGCTGCGATGCCAAAGGTGACTGCGGTCGCCAGCATGGCGATCAGCCAGCTCGCCAACGAACGGCGGGCAAACACGATAAGCGGTGCCGCCATCAGCGGCACCACCACCAGCAAGGCGGGGAAATGCTGTGTCAGCACGGGTCAGCCGTCCTTCG
>JBFIJC010000048.1:0-17621 GCA_041600915.1 Nitrogeniibacter sp. | reverse complement strand
TGTAACGCAGGTCGGCGCCGCGATAGACGTTGGAGCGCCCGCCGCGACCGCCGCCGCCACCAAAGATGTCGCCAAAGATGTCGCCAAAGGCGTCACCGAAGCCCTCAAAGCCCTGACCACCACCGCCCGCGCCCATGCTCGGATCGACGCCGGCATGGCCGTAGCGGTCGTAGGCAGCACGCTTGTCGGGTTCGGACAGCACTTCGTAGGCTTGCTTCGCTTCTTTGAAGTGTTCCTCGGCATCCTTGCTGTCCGGATTGCGGTCGGGGTGAAACTTCATCGCAAGCTTGCGATAAGCCTTTTTGATATCGGCGTCAGATGCGTCGCGATTGACACCGAGAATTTCGTAGAAGTCGCGCTTGGACATGGTTTTGTATCAGCTCTGTCGTGGAAAGGCCGGACCGCGCTGCACAGGGTGCAGCAGGGCCCGGCCGGGTGTTGCGAAGGACCCGATTACTTCTTCTCGTCCTGCACTTCGGTGAACTCGGCATCGACGACATCGGCGTCTTCAGCCTTGCCACCTTGAGCACCTTCAGCGGCACCCGCTGCGCCGGCCTGAGCCTGAGCGTCGGCGTACATCTTTTCGCCCAGCTTCTGGCTGACCTGGCCGAGGGCTTCGGTCTTGGCGGTGATGGTGTCCTTGTCGTTGGACTTCATCGCGGCTTCGGCTTCGACGATAGCCGCTTCGATCTGCGCTTTTTCGTCGGCGTCGATCTTGTCGCCATGCTCGGCCAGCGCCTTCTTGATCGAATGCACCAGCGTGTCGCACTGGTTGCGGGCATCGACCAGTTCGTGCGCCTTCTTGTCCTCTTCGGCGTGCGCCTCGGCATCACGCACCATGCGCTCGACTTCTTCGTCGCTCAGGCCGGAGTTGGCCTTGATGGTGATCTTGTTTTCCTTGCCAGTGGCCTTGTCCTTGGCCGACACGTGCAGGATGCCGTTGGCGTCGATGTCGAAAGTGACTTCAATCTGCGGCATGCCGCGTGCTGCCGGCGGGATGTCCGACAGGTTGAACTGGCCCAGGCTCTTGTTGCCGGCGGCCATTTCACGCTCGCCTTGCAGTACGTGGATGGTCACCGCGTTCTGGTTGTCCTCGGCGGTCGAGAAGACCTGGCTGGCCTTGGTCGGGATGGTGGTGTTCTTCTGGATGAGCTTGGTCATCACGCCGCCCATGGTCTCGATGCCGAGGCTCAGCGGGGTGACGTCGAGCAGCAGCACGTCCTTGACTTCACCTTGCAACACGCCACCCTGAATGGAGGCGCCGATGGCAACGGCTTCGTCCGGGTTCACATCGCGGCGCGCTTCCTTGCCGAAGAACTCCTTGACCTTGGCTTGCACCATGGGCATGCGGCTCTGGCCACCGACCAGGATCACGTCGTCGATCTCGGTCACTTTCAGGCCGGCGTCCTTGAGGGCTACGCGGCAGGGCTCGATGGTGCGTGCCACCAGCTCTTCGACCAGCGACTCGAACTTGGCGCGGGTGATCTTCACGGCCAAGTGCTTGGGGCCGGAGGCGTCGGCGGTGATGTAGGGCAGGTTAACTTCGGTTTGCGTGCCCGAGGACAGTTCGATCTTGGCCTTTTCAGCCGCTTCTTTCAGGCGCTGCAGGGCCAGCACGTCTTTCTTCAGATCGACGCCCTGGTCTTTCTGGAACTCGGTGACGATGTAGTCGATGATGCGCTGGTCGAAGTCTTCGCCGCCCAGGAAAGTGTCGCCGTTGGTGGCCAGCACTTCGAACTGGTGCTCGCCGTCGAGATCGGCGATTTCGATGATCGAGATGTCGAAGGTGCCGCCGCCGAGGTCATACACGGCAATCTTGGAGTCGCCCGGCTTCTTGTCCATGCCGAAGGCCAGCGCAGCCGCGGTCGGCTCGTTGATGATGCGCTTCACTTCGAGGCCGGCGATCTTGCCGGCGTCCTTGGTGGCCTGGCGCTGGCTGTCGTTGAAGTAGGCCGGCACGGTGATGACCGCTTCGGTCACTTCTTCGCCGAGGTAGTCTTCGGCGGTTTTCTTCATCTTGCGCAGCACTTCGGCCGACACCTGCGGCGGGGCGATTTTCTTGCCGCGCACTTCAACCCAGGCGTCGCCGTTGTCGGCCTTGGCGATGGTGTAGGGCATCATCGCGATGTCTTTCTGCACTTCTTTTTCTTCGAAGCGACGGCCGATCAGTCGCTTGATGGCGAACAGCGTGTTTTTGGCGTTGGTGACGGCCTGGCGCTTGGCCGGCGCGCCGCACAGGATCTCGCCGTCTTCGGCGTAAGCGACGACGGACGGCGTGGTGCGTGCGCCCTCAGAGTTTTCGATGACCTTGGGCTTGCCGCCTTCCATGACGGACACACAGCTGTTGGTGGTGCCCAGGTCGATACCGATGATCTTTCCCATGATGGTTCCTTTAACGAGATTCTTGTCTGGCCGGACCAGGCATCCGGTCCGTTGTTGAATTCAGAAGTTGGGGCGTGGCGCTGGATTTCAAGTCGCTTTCGGTGCGGAAACGATGACCAGCGCCGGGCGGATGACCCGCTCGTGCAGGCTGTAACCGCGCTGTAGCACGTTGATGACACGGTTCGGCTCGCCGTCGTCGGGCTGGGCGCTGATCGCCTGATGCAGATTGGGGTCGAACTTTTCGCCCATCGGGTCGATGACGGCGAGGCCGGCGCCCTCGAAGGCGGAGGTCAATTGCTTGAGCGTCAGTTCAACGCCGTTTCGCAGGTTTTCGACCGTGCTGTTCTCGGCGGCGAGGGCGGCTTCCAGGCTGTCCTTCACCGGCAGCATGGCCTGGGCGAATTTTTCGGCGGCAAATTTACTGGCCTTGCCGATGTCTTCCTGCGCGCGGCGGCGCACGTTTTCGGTCTCGGCCTTGGCGCGCAGCCAGGCATCGTGGTGCTCGCTGGCTTTGAGCTCGGCCTGGCGCAAGGTTTCTTCCAGGCTCGGCATCACGTCGGCCTGTGCGGTGTCTTCGCTGGCGTCAATGGTGTTTGCAGCGGCTTCCGGTTCGGTCGCAGTGACGTCGATGACCGGCGTTTGCTCTGGGGCGTCGGGCGTCTGTTTCTCTTGCATGGATCGGTCCTGAGGCGGTTTAAGTTGGGCAATGCTGGCCTAGCTTGGGGCTGGACGGCGGATTTCAAGCTAAAAAACGAATTTTGTTGCGCCCGCAAATGCTGCGATTTGCGTCAAGCCCGGGAGCCGGGGGCATAATGATGCCCATCAGATACGGTGCACGCTGTGTGCCTCGACCATTTGAACGGAGGGTTTTAATGAGCGATCTGCCGGCACAGATCGGGAATTTCCGGATCATCAAGGAACTCGGCAAAGGTGCGACGGCCACCGTCTACTTGGCTGAGAGCCCTGACTATCCTGAGCCGGTAGCCCTCAAGTACATCCGCTTCGCCGACAAGACCAAGGACGAGGCGAAGTGGAACCGACGGCTGCTGAAGCTGCTCAAGGCGGAGCGGGCGGTCGCCAGTCGACTCAACCATCCGCACATCATCCGCATCTTCGAAGGCGTGGTTGGCGAAAAAGAAGCTTATGTGGTGATGGAGTATTTCGCCGGCGAGTCGCTTGAACGTTTCTGTACTTTCGCCCATTTACTGCCCGTGCATCGAACCATCGGCATTGTTTTCAAATGCTGTATGGCGCTCGACTACGCGTACCGTCAGGGCGTGGTGCACCGTGATATCAAGCCGGCCAACATCCTTGTGGACGAAAAGGACAACGTCAAGATCACCGACTTTGGCCTCGCCATGAACATCAACAAGCGGGTCGATACCGACTCGACCTTCATCATGGGGGTCGGTTCGCCGGCCTACATGTCGCCCGAGCAGATCAAGAGTTATCCGCTCAATCAAAAAACCGACCTCTACTCCCTGGGCGTGCTGCTCTTTCACATGCTCACGGGCCGTTTGCCATTTCGCGCCAAGAACCCGGCGCAGTTGATCTATAAAATCATCAATGCAGATCCGCCCGCGGTGACGCAACTGCTGCCCGATCTGCCGGAGCTGATGGATCGCGTGATCCGCAAGGCGCTCGAAAAGGACTTGTACTCACGCTACAAGAATGGCGCCGAGTTTGCCAAGGATCTGTCGGCCGTTCGCTATCAGCTGGTTGATGACAAACTCCTGCCGCCCGACACCAGCCGCTTCTCGACGCTGCGCAAGCTGAGCTTCTTTACCGAGTTTGAAGACGTCGATCTGTGGGAGGCGCTGCGGATTTCGACGTGGCGTACTGTCAAAGCCAACACCACGCTGATTCGCGAGGGCGACCAGGACCAGCGTTTTGGTCTGGTGATTGAAGGCAAGGTCGAGCTGTCGGTGTCCGGCAAGCGGATCATCGAGCTGGGTGACGACGAGGTGTTTGGCGAAACCGCGTTCCTCGACGAGCTGGGCCACAAGCATGTGTTTTCGGTGGTCTCGACCACCGATGTCACCTTCCTCGAAATCAATCCTGCCGCGCTTGCTTTGTCGACCGAAGAAAGTCAGGACCTCTTCCGACGCCGGCTCACCACGGCCATGGCCAAACGGCTGGGCCTGCTCTCCGCCGACGTCGCCAAAAACGCCCCGTCGGCCACCAAAGGCCAGGCCTTGGCCTCGGGCGCCGATCTGCAGCTGTTGGATGACTGAGCCGAGACTCAGCTGTTTGCGCGGGTCCAGGCCGTCAGCCGGGCTGCGTCCATCGCGCCGCTGATGCGCGCGACTTCCTGCCCGCCACGAAACAGCACCAGCGTCGGAATGCTGCGAATGTTGTAGCGCCCGGCCAGTGCTTGTTCTTCCTCGGTGTTGACCTTCAGCAGACGCGCCTCGGTCGACAGCGTTTTTGCGGCGGCCTCAAATGCCGGCGCCATCGAGCGGCACGGCCCGCACCACGGCGCCCAGAAGTCGACCAGCACCGGCAAGTCTTCATTGGCCAGGTGGCGGTCAAACGCTGATGCACCGGTCGGGAGGGCCTTGCCTTCGATGAGCGGCGTTTTGCATTTGCCGCAGCGCGCGCCGTCACCGAGACGATCGGCGGGCACGCGGTTGACGCCCTGACATTGGGGGCAAACGACCTGACGTGTGTTGGTGCTCATGGGGAGGATCCTGTTGATTAGCAGTTGCTGATACATGGTGGCCGCTTGTCGGCTTTCAAGACCGTTCCTCGGCCGTCGGTAAAGTTTTTCGACCTGCGGCCGAAAGCGTCCTTATGCCCCTCATAAATCCGGGCCGGAGGACGTTCGAGTGAGCCAAAGCAGCGTGTATGGCATCAGCCGTGTCGACAATGAAGCGAGCCGCACCCATGGCTGGCTGGTGACGATCCAGCGCCGGGGGGTGATCTATCGAAAACACTTCAGCGATGGCGTGTTCAGCGGAAAGCGCAAAGCGTTTTCGGCGGCCAAGTGCTACCGGGACGAGGTCATTGCCGCCCACCCGCCCCTGTCGATGCAGGAGTATTCGTCGATCCGGAAAAAGAACAATCGTTCCGGCGTGGTTGGTGTTTGCCGCTACTGCGCCTCGGAAACGCGCGACCTGCCTGAAGACAAGCAGCGTTGGTTCTGGGTGGCGTCATGGCCCTTGCCGGATGGTCGGCGCAAGCGGGTCAAGTTTTCGGTGAACAAATACGGCGAAGACGGTGCCTTCAAACTGGCGCTTGAGGCGCGAAACGAGGCACTGAACAAACTCAACGGCGATTTTGACCCCGGTGCCGTGCGTCGGCGCCCGGCGCGCAAATCGGCCTCGTCCAACGGCGCCGATAAATCGGCAAGGGTCTGATTGATTCGAATTAAAGGGGCTCGCTTAGCCTCGCCCGTCGGGCGGCCAGCGATTGACGCTGACGCGCACCGTTTTATTGCCGTCCGACAAGGCCATGCTGACAATCCAGGTCAGCAGGCTATACACCAGCGCGCCCCAGAACGCGGTTGAAAAGTCCGGTACCAGAAGTCCGGCTACCAGGCGCGACACCAGCCAGAACAGCAGTCCGTTGATGACGAGGGTGAAGATACCCAGCGTCAGCACCGTGATGGGCAGCGTGATCAGGATCAGCACGGGGCGGATCAAGGCATTGACCAGACCGAGCAGCAGCGCGCTGATCAGCGCAGCGGTGTAGGACGTCACCTCCAGGTCGTCGACCAGTTCCGGCACCAGCATCAAAGCCACGGCATTGAGCGCCCAGCGCGCGATCAGCGTCACATTCACTTTGTCGACACGCCGCTATCGGCACCCAGCGCCAGCGCGCGGGCTTTGCCAATCTGCCGGTCAGCGGCGCTTCGCTGCGGGTCGGCCTCGGCCCAATGGCCGGCGTGGCGAAGCACCAGCGCGGTGAGCGCATGCATCCAGTCGTCGCGCGTGTTGAGGCAGGGAATGTAGTGGAAGTGCTCGCCGCCGTGGGTCAGGAAGGCTTCCTTGCACTCCATGGCGATCTCTTCGAGCGTTTCGAGGCAATCCGAGGAGAAGCCGGGGCACATGATGTCGACCGAGCGCACGCCTTGCCTGGGCAGGGCTTCAAGTGTTGGTTGTGTGTAGGGCTTGAGCCACTCGGCTTTGCCGAAGCGTGACTGAAAGGTGGTCATCACGCGTTCGGGGGCGATGTCCAGTGCCTCGGCCAGCAGGCGGGCCGTTTTGTGACACTCGCAGTGATAGGGGTCGCCCTGGTCGAGCGTGAAGCGGGGCACGCCGTGAAAGCTCAGGATCAGGCGCTCGGCCTGACCGTTTTTGGCCCAGTGCTCGGAGACGCTGGCGGCCAGCGCGGCGATGTAGCCGGGGTCGTCGTGGTAACTGCGGATAAACCGCAGCTCGGGCAGATTGCGCCAGGCGTGGATGCTGCTGGCAACTTCGTCCATTACGCTGCCGACGGTACTGCCGGCGTATTGCGGATACAGCGGCACGACGAGAATGCGGTCGCAGCCGGCGGCGCGCAGGGCGTCGAGACGGTCGGGGATGGACGGGTTGCCGTAGCGCATGGCCCAGTTGATCTTCCAGTCGCGATGCCCGGCGTCGGTCAGGAAGCCGGCCAGCAGCTTGGCCTGGCGCTCGGTATGGACGCGCAGCGGCGAGCCTTCGTCGGTCCAGATGGAAGCGTATTTTTCGGCAGACTTGGCCGGCCGGGTGTTGAGGATGATGAGATTGAGGATCGGCCACCACGCCAGCCGGGGAATCTCGACCACGCGCGGGTCCCACAAAAACTGCTTGAGGTAAGGGCGCACTGCGGCGGCGGTGGGCGCTTCGGGCGAACCGAGGTTGACCAGCAATACACCTGTGCGTGGCGTGCTGCCGTGGGAATGCGTCGGTTCGGGCCGGTAACGGGCCATCAAGATATCTCCGGAAAACGGGTTCAGTTATTTGAAGACAGCGCGCTGGATAGCAGGCGGGCGGTGATGTCGACAATGGGAATCACGCGCTCGTAGGCCATGCGGGTCGGTCCGATGACGCCCAGCGAGCCAACGACCTGGCCGTCCACTTCGTAGGGCGCGGTGATGACACTGCATTCGTCCAGCGGCGCCAGGCCGGATTCGCCGCCGATGAAGATCTGCACGCCTTCGGCCCGGTTGGATACGTTGAGCAATTGAAGCAGGCCGGTCTTCTGATCGAACAGCTTGAACAACTCGCGCAGGCGAACCATGTTGGAGGACAGGTCTTCGACGTCGAGCAGATTGGTTTCGCCCGACAGAATGTACTGGGACGAGTCTTCGACCGCTTTCGAGCCCACGTCGACGGCAGCGGTCATCAGCTCCGACATGTCGGAATGCAATTGCTCGAGCTCGGCCTTGAGGCGGCCACGGATATCTTCAAAGTCCAGCCCGGCGTACTGGTGGTTGAGGTAGTTGGCCGCGGTGACCAGTTCGGACGGGGTGTAGGTGCGTTGCGTGATCAGGATGCGGTTCTGAACATCGCCGCGCGTGGTGACGATGATCAGCAGAATCCGCTTTTCGGACAGCGACAGAAACTCGATCTGGCGAATGCGCACGACTTCGCGTCGTGGCGAGACGACCACGCCGGCAAAGTGTGTGAGCTGCGATAGCAGATTCGAGGCCGAGCTGATGAGGCGCTGTGGTTGATCGGGCTGGAGCTGCTCCTTGAGTTCGAGCAGCTGGGCCTTGTGCATGGGGCGGACGGTGAGCAGGTTGTCGACGAACAGACGGTAACCGCGTGGGGTCGGAATCCGGCCCGCCGAGGTGTGCGGGCTCGAGATGAAGCCCGCCTCTTCGAGGTCCGACATGACGTTCCGGATGGTCGCTGGCGACAGCTCCAGGCCGGATTGCTTCGACAATGCGCGCGATCCGATAGGCTGGCCGTCCGCAATATAGCGTTCGATCAGCGTCTTGAGCAGGATTCGGGAGCGTTCGTCGAGTTCAGCCATCGTGTTCATTGTCCGTATCGGCCATGGATTCTAAGTAAGTCTGCCACGTGTGCCTAGCGCAGTGTCGGCGGCGTCATGCTTTGCCCCATCGAATCGTCCGGATTCTTGTGGTTTAATCTTTGCCCTATGAATCCTGCGTTCAAGACGATCGCTCTGATCGGAAAATACCAAAGCCCCGATGTCGCCGCCGCCGTGCTGCAGATTGGTGACTTTCTGCGTGCCCGTGGCCTGCATGTGTTGATCGAGCAGGGGACGGCGAGTTCCACCCGGTTGGGTTCAGGATTTGCCGTGGCCACCTACGAAGAGATTGGCGCCAACGCCGACCTGGCGGTCGTGCTGGGTGGTGATGGCACCATGCTCAATGCCGCGCGGCGTCTGGCGGCGCATGGCGTGCCGCTGGTGGGCGTTAATGAGGGGCGGCTCGGTTTCTTGACCGACATCGCCCGCGAAACCATGGATGTCGGTCTCGGCGCCATTCTCGACGGCAAGGGCACGGAAGCGCCGCGGTTCTTGCTCGATGTGGTCGTCAAGCGCGGCACCCGCAGCGTGTTTCATACCGTTGCGCTCAACGACGTGGTGGTCAACAAGGGCGATATCGGCCGCATGATCGAGTTCGATGTCCGGATCGATGACGAATTCGTCTACACCCAGCGCTCCGACGGCATGATCGTGTCCACGCCAACCGGCTCCACCGCCTATGCCTTGTCGGCCAACGGCCCGATTCTGCATCCCGACATGGTTGGCATTGCGCTCGTGCCCTTGTGCCCGCACACGCTCACCGCCCGGCCGATCACGTTGCCCGATAGCTGCACCATCGACATCGCACTGCTTTCGCCGCACGACGCGCGGGTGCACTTCGACGGCCAGGAGCGCTTCGACGCGCGCGCCGGCGACTGCATTCGCATTACCCGCTCGCCGCACCATATCCGGCTGATTCACCCGCCGGGCTATAGCTACTTCGCCATGTTGCGCGAGAAGCTCCACTGGAGCGCCTCGCCGCGCAATCCCTGATCCTGCTTTTGCGCCTACGGTAAACCCATGTTGCGTCGCCTTCACATCCGCGATTTCGTCATTGTTGATGAGCTTGAACTGCACTTCGCTGCGGGCTTCGGTGCCTTGACCGGCGAAACCGGCGCTGGCAAGTCCATCCTGCTCGATGCGCTCGGTCTGGTGATGGGCGATCGCGCCGAAAGCGGCGTGGTTCGCGCAGGGCAGGCGCGCGCCGAGATGAGTGCCGAGTTTGATCTGCCCGCGGCCGAAGATCTCGCCCACTGGCTTGACGAGCAGGCGATCGAGGTCGATGACGACAGCTTGCTGCTGCGCCGGGTGGTCGATTCAAGCGGCCGCTCACGCGCCTGGATCAATGGCGTCAGCGTAACGCTCACGCAATTGCGCGAGGTCGGTGGCTGGCTGGCCGATATTCACGGACAGCACGCCCATCACGCGCTGCTGAGGGCCGACGCGCAGCGCCTGTTGCTCGATACCTATGCCGGTCTGGATGAACAGGCCAAGGCCGTTGGCGCCGCCTGGCAGCACTGGCAGAAGGCGCGCCAGGCCTGCCAGCGTGCCGAGGCCGATGCGGCCGGCGTGGCGCAGGAGCGCGAACTGCTCGAATGGCAGGTCAAAGAACTCGATGCGCTCGATTTCAATGTTGACGCCTGGCATGAGCTCGAAACCGAGCATGCGCGGCTCGGTCACGCGACCGGGCTGCTCGAAGGCGTATCGGCTGCGGTGGATATGCTGGACGAAGGCGAGCAACCCCTGGTTGCCGAGCTTGAGCGCCTCGCCGCGCGGATCGGCGAGCTGGCCGCCATCGATCCGACGCTACAGGAACTCCAGGAACTGCTCAGCAGCGCGGCCATTCAGGCAGACGAAGCCGTGCATGGCCTGCGTCGCTACCGCGATCGCGTCGAAGCCGACCCAGAGCGTTTGGCGGACATCGAGGCGCGCATTGCCGCTGTCACCGACATGGCGCGCAAGCATCGCGTCAGCCCGGAGGCCTTGGCTGATGTACTCCTTGAGCGACGCGCACGGCTGGAGACCCTGTTGTCAGAGGCCGATCCGGTCGCGCTGCAGGAAAAGGCCGAGGCGGCGCGGCGTGCCTACGCTGAGCTTGCCGAGCGTTTGAGTGCCGCGCGTGCGCCGGTGGCCAAGGCCTTGTCCGAGCAGGTCAGTGCGGCTATGCAAACGCTGGCGATGACCGGTGGTCAGTTTGAAATTGCGCTGCTACCGGCACCCGAGGGCAGTGCGCATGGCAACGAAAGCATCGAGTTTCAGGTGGCTGCCAACCCCAGCCAACCGGTGCGGCCCTTGGCAAAAGTGGCATCGGGGGGCGAGCTGTCGCGTATCGGCTTGGCGATCCAGGTCATCACCAGCCGCGCCGCGGCCGTGCCGACACTGATTTTCGACGAAGTCGACGTTGGCATTGGCGGCCGGGTGGCCGAGATTGTGGGTCGCATGCTGCGCGAACTGGGTGAGCAGCGTCAGGTGATGTGCGTTACGCACCTGCCGCAGGTGGCCGCACAGGCCAACTGGCAGTGGTCGATCGCCAAGACCCAGCGCGATGGGCAGACCGTGAGCAGCGTCGCGGTGCTTGATGACGCAGCCCGCGTCGATGAAATTGCCCGCATGCTCGGTGGCGTCAACATTACCGACACCACCCGCCAGCACGCCTCGGAAATCCTCGGGCTGACGCCCAGCGTCTGACTCAGTTGAGCGCGGTGATGGCCGCGGTGAGGATGAATCCCGCTGCGGCGACGCGTCGCATGATGTGAGCGGGCAGGCGCTTGGACAGGCGCTCGCCAATCATCACCGCCGGCACGTTGGCGATCATCATGCCTAGTGTGGTGCCCAGCACGACCCACGCCAGCGCGTCAAAGCGCGCGCCCAGGGCGACGGTAGCGAACTGGGTTTTGTCTCCGATTTCGGCCAGGAAAAACGCCACCAGTGCGATCAGGAATACCCGCCACGCGGTGTGCGCCGGTGGGGTCTGTGTGTCGTCGAGTGTGTCCGGAATCAGCGCCCACAGACCAAAGGCCAGAAAACTGGCGACCAGCGCCCATTTGAGCCAGCCTTCGGGCAGCCAATGAGCCAGCCAGGCGCCTGCCGCTGCGGCGAGGGCATGATTGAGTATCGTGGCGATAAAAATACCCCAGATGATGGCGCCGCGATGCTTCAGGCGGGCGGCCAGCATGAAGGACAGGAGTTGGGTTTTGTCGCCGATTTCGGCGACGGCGACCAAGGCGGTCGCCGTCAGAAAGGTTTCCAAGTGCGCCTGCTATTTGACTATTTTTCGCCGCTGTTTCGGTTGGGGCAGTCTTTGCGCTGGCACTCGACATAGAGATAGAGCGCGTGCTCTTTCACCGAAAAACCGCGCTCTTTGGCGACCGCGTTCTGGCGTTTTTCGATCTCGGCGTCAAAAAACTCTTCGACTGCGCCGCACTCGACACACACCAGATGGTCGTGGTGCGCACCTTCGTTGAGTTCGAATACCGCTTTGCCGGACTCGAAATGGTGGCGCTCGAGCAGGCCGGCCTGCTCGAATTGGGTGAGCACCCGATAGACCGTGGCGAGTCCGATATCCATGTCGTCGTTCATCAGCAGACGATAGACATCCTCCGCCGTCAGATGACGCTGGTCGGTTTGTTGGAACAGTTCAAGGATCTTCAGCCGCGGGAAAGTGGCTTTCAAACCCATACTCTTGAGGCTTTGTGTATTTGATGGCATGTCGGTGTCGGCCCGCCGGATGTTGGGGAACACGGAAAGTTAAGCGTGACAGTATGATATATTTTTTGCCTTTTCCTGAGAATTCGGGCGTTATTCCACGCCATTTCTTGAGCAGACCATGCACTCCAAAACCAAACTGATGACCGCAATGGCGGCAGCGCTGCTGATCGCTGGCTGCAGCGTGACCGAATATCTCCGCCCCTATCGCATCGACGTGCGCCAAGGAAACTATGTGACTCAGGACATGGTGTCGCACCTTAAAAAGGGCATGACCCGCGATCAGGTGCGTTTCGCGCTCGGCACGCCCCTGCTGTCTGACGCCTTCCACGCCGACCGCTGGGACTATGTTTATCGCTTTGTGCCGGGTAAGGGCGAAGCTGAACAGCGCGTGCTGACGGTGTTCTTCGAGGGCGATCAACTGGTGCGGGTTGAGGGCGATGTGGTGGCCGGCGATGCGGCCACTCTGGCAGAGCCGACCGAAAACCGGATTCGTACAATTTCCTTGAGTGGGCCCGACGCAGCGGCTGCGGCGGAAGCGACGACTGACGCACAGGACGCGAAGAAGTGAGCGAACGGAAACCGACCAGAATTGCTGTGGCTGGCGGCAGTGGCCGCATGGGCCGGATGCTGATCGAGGCCGTGCAGCAGGCAGATGACTTGGTGCTGGCATCGGTGTTCGACCGCGTCGGCAGCCCCTTCATTGGGCGCGACGCCGGCGAACTGGTGGCACAGCCCTGCGGCGTGACGATTACCGACGACGTCGCCGCGGCCATTGCTGCCGCAGATTGCGTGATCGACTTCACCCTGCCGGAAGGCTCGCTCGGGCATCTTGAGCAAGCGCGTCAGCTTGGCAAGGCAATGGTGATCGGTACCACCGGTTTCAGCGCCGAGCAGAAGCGCGAGATTCAGCGCGCCGCCGAGACGATCCCGGTGGTGTTTGCGCCGAACATGGCGGTGGGCGTGAATGCAGTGTTCAAACTGCTGGAAGTGGCTGCGCGCATTCTTGACCAGGGCTACGATATCGAAGTGATCGAAGCCCATCATCGACTCAAGGTCGACGCGCCGTCGGGCACGGCCTTGCGCATGGGTGAAATCGTGGCGCAGGCGTTGGGCCGCGACCTTGAGCAATGCGCCATTTACGGCCGTGAAGGCGTGACCGGCAAGCGCAAGGACGAGACCATCGGCTTCTCGACCATCCGGGGCGGTGACGTGGTGGGTGATCACACGGTGCTGTTTGCCGGTATCGGAGAGCGGATCGAGATTACGCACAAATCGGGTAGTCGCATGCCTTACGCGCTGGGTGCACTGCGTGGCGCGCGTTTCCTGGCCGGGCGTGAGAAGGGCCTGTTCGACATGCAGGACGTGCTCGGCCTGCGCTGAGCTCTGACAGGCCTGATTCGTCGCTCTCAAGAATCGATGTGTCATGCCGATAGCGCCTGTGAAGGCTCGCGTTTTTTGTTGAGCCGCTGTTGTGATCTGGGAAAACCGCCCGCGTGACATCTCCAGCTTTTCAGGCGCTTCTTGAAAAACATTTTTCGCCCCAAGCGGGAGAAGCCCTTGATGCGTGCCTGGCGCGTCACGGGTTTGCGCCAGAACACGTTGCCTTGTTGTCGACGTTTCTGGCCGCTTGCGAGAAAGACTGTGCCATGACGGCCGATCGGCTGGCCGGTGCCGAGGAGCGACTGGCCCTGGCTCTGCGCAACACCGACATGGGCTTGTGGGAGTGGGGTATCCAGACGGATACCGTGGTGGTCGACACAAGTTGGCAGCGCATGCTTGGGCTGGCGGAAGATGAGGCTGGCAGCGATTTCACAGCCTTGTTCGCGCGAATGAACGCCGAGGATGTGTCCACGTTCCGTGAGCCGCTCTTGGCACACCTGCGTGGTGAAAAACATTCTTTCGAAATCACTTTCCGTGTGCGCGATGGCAAGAACTGCTGGCGTTGGGTGCAGGCCCGTGGCCGTGCATTTGAAAAAGGCGCGGATGGGCGCTGGTCGCGCATGCTTGGCACTTACCGGGATGTAACCCGGGAGCGTATCGACGAGCAGGCACTGCGCGAAGCCCGGGATGCGGCCGAGGGTGCCAATCGTGCCAAGAGCGAGTTTCTGGCCAACATGAGCCACGAGATTCGCACGCCGATGAACGGCATTATCGGCATGACCGAACTGGCGCTCGACACACCGCTCGACAGTGAGCAGCGCGAATACCTCAACAACGTCAAGGCGTCTGGCGACGCTTTGCTCACCATCCTGAACGATATCCTCGACTTTTCGAAAATCGAGGCGGGCAAGATGGGGCTGGAGGCCATCGATTTTTCGATGCGCTCTGTGGTCTCCGATACCGCCAAGACATTGGCACTCAAGGCCCATCAGCAAGGCCTTGAGCTGGCCTACGAAATCGCGCCGGACGTGCCCTCAGTGCTGAAGGGCGATCCGGGGCGGATTCGCCAGATTCTTCTCAACCTCGTTGGCAATGCGCTGAAGTTTACGCCGCGCGGTCAAGTCATGATCAGTGTGGCCCGGGCCGAAGCTGGTCACGCTGGCGAAATGCTCGCCGTGACCGTCAAGGATTCCGGCATCGGGATACCGCAGGCCAAGCTGGCCTTGATTTTTGAGGCCTTCTCGCAGGCGGATACTTCAACCACGCGCAAGTTCGGTGGCACGGGCCTCGGCCTGGCGATTTGTCAGCGGCTGGTGAGCTTGATGGGCGGCGTGCTGAGTGCGCAGAGCGAGGAGGGCGTTGGCAGCGAGTTCCGTTTCACCATGTGTCTGCCCGAAGTGGCCGCGGCCACTCAGCCCGATGCCGCCTTGATGCGCGGGCGACGCGTCTTGATTGCCGACCGCAATGCCAGTCTGGGCCAGCTGCTGTCGCGCATGCTCGCGCGCTGGGGTGTGCGTTGCGAGCTTGTTCAGACCGGCGACGCGATGGCGGACGCACTCAAAAAAGCGGCTGACAGCGGGGTGCCGTTCGACTTTGTGATGGCCGATGCCGGGATGGCGTCGCCCGGTGGTTTTGCCTTGGCCGAGCGCCTCAAAGATGAGACGGTCTGGCTCGACCGGATCGTGATGATGCTCACCACGCACACGCAGCGGCAGGATCTGGCGCGATGCAAAGATCTCGGATTGTCGTCGCGGCTGATCAAGCCCTTTTCGTCTGATGAGGTCTGCGAGGTGCTCGCTGCGGCCTTGAGCGGTCAAAGCGTGGTGGGTGACGAATTGTTTGAGTTCGACCCCGAGCTGACGCTGACGCAACTCAGTCAGGGTCGGGACGATAGCCGTAACATCTTGCTGGTCGAAGACAACCCGATCAATCAGGCTGTGGCGACCAAAATGCTCGAAAAAGCCGGGCATCGCGTGACCCTCGCCGGGAACGGCCAGGAGGCCATCGAGATTCTGGAAGGCCGTGAATTCGATCTGATTCTCATGGACGTGCAAATGCCGGTCATGGGGGGGATCGAAGCCACCCAAGCCATTCGGGCGCGCGACGCACGCCGAAGCTGGGCGATGGCAGGCCAATGGAAAGCCCTGCCCATCATTGCCATGACGGCGCATGCGATGGCCGGCGACCGTCAACGCTGTCTGGAAGCGGGCATGGACGATTACGTCACCAAGCCCATCAAGCCTGCCGATCTCTTTGCTGCAATTGCCCGGGTCGCTGGTGATGCCGATCTCGAGCCGACGGACCCGGATCTGTCCTTGCTCGAAATGTCGACGCGAAGCAGCGGCGTCAGCGTGATGGACCTGGATCAGACGCGGCAGTTGCTCGATGGCGATGAGGGCGCCTTGAAACAGCTCGTCGATATTTTCTTCGCCGATTTTTCGAGTAGTCTCCAGAAACTCAAGTCTTCTGCCGGGGCGGGTGATTTGCAGGCGCTGGCGGCTATCGCGCATACCGTCAAGGGGTCTGTGGGTGTGTTTGGTGCGACGCCGTCACTGGAGGCCGCAGAAGCGGTCGAGCACGCTGCACGCGAGGGAAGCCTGGATCGTGCCCGTGAGGCCTTGCCCGCTTTGCTGGATGCACTGAACCAACTCGGCAATGCCTTGCGCCGGTCGGTGCTGTCTCGGCCGGGGCGCCCTGGCTGATCGGCGCGTTCCGTCTTGCCGGCGACAGGTGCGCGATAAGCGGTCGGTCAGGTCGTGTGTTGGGGCTCGCATCGTGTCATTTCGAGTGCCTGCTATTTCGTCAGCGTTGCCGGCGAGGCCGAATTTCGCTAGAATTCGGCGAATTTTCTTGTTGATTGCTGAGCGGGATGGGCCGGCTAGGCTTGTCCCGTTTTTCACGTGTGGAGCAGCGCGGGGTCGCGCTGAAATCCCATCAACGGTTGAACCAGGAGTTTCATCGTGACTCAATTTCCGCGCGCCATCCTCGTCCTTGCCGACGGGACGGTCTTCAGCGGCAAAGGTATCGGTGCGGTTGGCCAGACAGTGGGCGAAGTCGTATTCAATACTGCCATGTCGGGTTATCAGGAAATCCTCACCGACCCGAGCTACTCACGGCAGATCGTGACGCTGACCTATCCGCATATCGGCAACACCGGTGTGAACACCGAAGATGTTGAGTCGGAGCGGATCCACGCAGCCGGTCTGGTGATTCGTGACCTGCCTTTGCGCGCTTCCAACTGGCGCATGACCAAAACGCTCGACGCCTACCTGCGCGACGAAGGCGTGGTGGCCATTGCCGATATCGATACGCGTCGCCTGACCCGCGTGCTGCGAGAGAAGGGTGCCCAGGCCGGGTGCATTGTGACTGCGGGTGCCGATGGTGTGATCAACACCGACGCGGCGCTGGCGGCTGCACGGGCTTTCCCGGGCCTGGCTGGCATGGATCTGGCAAAAGTAGTGACTGCCACGACCACTCAGCAATGGACCGAAACCGAATGGGATCTGGCCGATGGCTACGGTGCTGTCGAGGCACCGAAGTTTCATGTCGTGGCCTATGACTTCGGCGTCAAGCGCAACATCCTGCGCATGCTGGCCTCGCGTGGTTGCCGCCTGACCGTTGTGCCGGCGCAAACGCCTGCCGACGAAGTGCTGGCCATGAATCCGGACGGTGTCTTCCTGTCCAACGGACCGGGCGATCCGGAGCCTTGCGACTACGCGATCAGCGCGATCAAGACCATCGTCGACAAGGGCGTCCCTACTTTCGGCATCTGCCTTGGGCATCAGCTGCTGGCGCTGGCCTCTGGCGGGCGCACGGCAAAGATGAAGTTCGGTCACCACGGGGCCAACCACCCGGTCAAGGACCTGGATTCCGGCCAGGTGATGATCACCAGCCAGAACCACGGCTTTGCGGTTGATTCGGATGCACTGCCGGCCACGCTGCGTGCCACGCATGTGTCCTTGTTTGACGGCAGTCTGCAGGGCATTGCGCGTACCGATGCGCCGGCCTTCAGCTTCCAGGGGCACCCCGAGGCGAGCCCCGGTCCACACGATGTGGCCTACCTGTTCGACCGCTTCATCAAACTGATGGAAGCGCGTTAGTGATGTGACCGATCCCGGCACGAGCGGGATCGCTTTCTTTTCGACACATCACATTTACCGAGTTATCGAGGCAAGCACATGCCCAAGCGT
>JBFIJC010000047.1:0-17938 GCA_041600915.1 Nitrogeniibacter sp. | reverse complement strand
TACACCGCCGCCAGTTGCGGCGCGGTGTCGTCCCAGTTGTCCAGGGCCTGCTGCAGCGTCGCAGCAAGCTCGGGCACACGCTGGCACTGCGTGAGGTCACGATTGACCACCACCAGCGTGCCGTCGCGTCCGCCCGCTTTGAGGGTTGCGAGTTTCACTTGAACATCTCCACGTAACTGCCGTCGTGCATCCACGCGGCGTGCTTGGGCGCCTTCTTGGTCTTGGCCCACTCCTCGAGCATGTCCCACTTCACGGTGTCGAGCGCTTCGAGCATACCCGGACGCAGCGTGTTGGCGGCCAGTTCCAGGCGGTGACCATTCGGGTCAAAGAAATAGATCGACTTGAACAAAGCGTGGTCGGTCGGCCCGATCACCTCGATGCCGGCGGCCTCAAGACGGGCCTTGGCGGCCATCAGCGTGTCCATGGAGTCGACTTCCAGCGCCAGATGCTGGGTCCAGTTCGGCGTGTTCTCGTCGCGGCCCATCGGAGAGCAGGTCGGCAGCTCGAAGAAGGCCAGCACGTTGCCCATGCCCGCATCCATGAAGATGTGCATGTAGGGATCGGGCGCGCCGGTCGAGGGCACGGCATCCTCGGCGATCGACAGCACCAGCTTCATGTCGAGGTGCTTTTCGTACCAGCGCGCCGTCTCCAGCGCGTCTTTGCAACGGTAGGCTACGTGATGGATTTTCTGGACCAAGCTCATTTTGCTGTCTCCTTTAGGCGGACCTGACCGGTCTCTGCGCGTTTCAGGCCGATGCCACTGGCCGATGTGTCCATTACAGCCCGGAACGATCTATCATGCAAACAGCTTTTTCAGATCGATTTATCGGATAGCCTAATGAATATCACCTTGCGGCAGCTCCGCGCCTTTGTCGCCGTCTCGCGCACCGGCAGCTTCACCCTCGCCGCCGAGAGCCTGTTCATCACGCAATCCGCGCTGTCCGGGCTGATCAAGGAGCTCGAGAGCTCGCTCGGCCTGCGCCTCATCGACCGCAGCACCCGCCGCATCCAGCTCTCCGACACCGGCCGCGAGCTCTACCCGCTCATCGCAAAGATTCTGCACGATCTCGACAACGTCATCGACGAAGCCACCAAACTCAAGGCGCTCAAAAAAGGCACCGTGCGCGTCGCCACCCCGCAGCTGATGGCCTGCACCCTGCTGCCCGAAGTCATCGCCGCCTACAGCGCCGAACACCCCGACATCCGCATCCGGCTGGTCGACTGCGCGGTCGAGAGCGTCGTCTCACGCGTCTTCTCCGGCGAGGTGGATTTCGGCGTCGGCCCCGAACGCGACCCCAACTCCGACATCGACGCCACCACGCTCTTCGAGCTCCCCTTTGTCGCCGTCTTCCCGCCCGATCACGCCCTCGCCAAACAAAAGACGGTCAGTTGGGGCGACCTCGAAGCCTGGCCCCTCATCGCCCTGCAAGGCCAGTTCACCGAACGCCTGTCGGTCGACCTGCACACCGCCATGCGCGAAAAATCCCTCGACCCCAACACCACCGTCGCCTTCATGTCCACCGCACTCAGCATGGTCAGCTCAGGGCTCGGCATCACCGTCTGCATCCCCTACGCCGCTTCGCTCGTGCGCTTGTATGGGTTGGAGATGCGCCCGCTGGTCGACCCAGTGGTGACGCGGCGCTTCTACACCTTCAGCCGCAACGGGCGCTCACTCACGCCGGCGTCGCAGAGTTTTCAGGATTTTCTGTTTCGGTATATCGGGGAGCATGAGGGGTATGCGAAGTAGTTGATACACGCCTCGCTGCCTCGCGACGCGTCATCGGCGGATGCCGTTGGGTCGCACGCAGCCGGGCCACAACACGTTGTCTGAATCGAGGAACACGAGTTCCAGCTCGCGCAGCTTCTTCATATCCCGACTACGCGTCTTGTCATTGAGCTTGAGATACAGGCTCACATACCAAGGTGCATGCCGCAATTCGTCCAGCGCCAGGGGCCGGACTTGTGCGAGCAACTGAGACACGATGGTGTATTGCCGACTATTGATTGTCTTGCTGTCAAAAAGCTGGCGACTATGGCTATCAAAAAGCAGGACATTGACCAGGCGGTTAACCCGATCATGCAGCGCATTGATCGTCAGCAGCATGCCTTGCTGGTGGAATAGAACGAAGCGATGATTTGGATGCGGCTGGTGCTTTTCAGCCGCTTTGCGGCAGGCATTGAAGAGCGCAAAGTAGGTGTCGATGTTGTCCAGGTAATACCTTGCCAGCGCGAAAGGCGCGTACTCATAGCCGGCCGCCCGAAGCAAGGTCGCCTCCAGCACACGGCCCACCCGGCCGTTGCCGTCCCAAAACGGATGGATCAACTCATAGTAGTAGTGCACAAGCGGCGCCCGGACCAGCGGATGCACGCCCGCTGCAACGAGTTGCTCATGCCAAGTCACCAAGCCTTCAAGCAAGCACTGAATATCCCGCTCACTCTGCGGCGGCTTGTAACGCCCTCCGTGCTGAGCACTGCCGACATGCGTCACGCGCGCACTGGAGTTGTTGCGTATGACGCCGGGGCGGTTGTCGTCATGCGGAAGCTCGCTGGTGATCAACGCGTGCACTTCCTTCATGAAACCAATCGAAAGCCGCCAGTCCGCCGTGGCTGATACTTCTCGAGCATGGGCGTATGCAGCCTTGATATTGAGTACACGTCGCTGTTCGATCTCCTGCACCAATGAAGGATCGAGATCCATCGCCGTTGCTGTTTCATCTTCGGTGAGCGCACCGCCTTCGATCGTGTTCGTCCCGTAGATGCTCCCGGCAATCACCTCACGCTCAAGTAGGTTTGCCACTTGCGCAAGCGGCGAAGCAGCGAATCGCGCGTGGGCATCAACAATGCGTTGCATCGGCAGGACGAGCGCCTTGGCATCCACCCCGACTTCGAACAGAAAGGGACCCGAACGTTCGGTATCGATCCGAAGCCTCACCTCTGGAGAGTTGAAGTCGACCATGTCCTTAAAAATGTCCATAACGAATTATCGTTTTTCCTGTTTTATTTCATGGCGTTAAAAACGAACGTCATCATGTTTTGTCTATAGAAATGTCCTCACACAATGGCATCATTGCCGAGGACTTTCAACTCCGATCGATCTGCAATGGTGAGGTCGCCTGAAGCACAGACGCGTCGGCGGACAAGCCTCAGTGGCAAGCGCAAAAAAAACGGCGAGCCGCAGCCCGCCGTTCTTTCTCATCGCGACAACGCGCGCATCAAACCCCGTCGCGAGCCTTGTCCATCGCCTCGCGCAGCACGCTGATGTCGCCAATATGGTTCGACAACAACAGAATCAGTCGCGCGTTGACCATGGCCGACTGCTCGTCGGACAGGTCGCGGTGCATGTCGATCAGGGCTTCGTAAAAGTCGTCACCCGGGCTGAAAGTCTGGAAGTAGCGTTTGCCCGGTTCGGCGAAGTTGCTGGTGGTGATCAGGGACATGGTCGATCTCCTCAGGCGTTGCAGGTGGCCACGGCCACGGCTTTCTTGACGGCAGCGGCGTCGAAGGCGCGCCAGCGGGCGGCGACGTGCTGATCCGGGCGGGCGAGATAGCAGGTGCCGGGCTGAGCGTCGTAGCGTTCGGCGATACGGCCGCGGGTGTCGATGACGGTCTTGAGGCCGGCCGGCGCGATGCCGGTCTTGGCCACGACGATGACCTGCACCGGCACACCGTTGTTGGCCAGTTCGGCCAGCGCGGCGGCGCCGGCCACCTGGCTCGCGTCATCGGCAAACACCAGCAGCTGGAAGCGATTGCCCAGCACTTGCAGCAACCACGGCTCGCCGCTGTCGGTTTCGATGGGCGCGTCGTCCATCGGTGCGCCCGGCACCATTTTGCCGGCAAACGTGTCGGTGTCAGCGGTGTTGAGTCGCGACTCGGTGAGATAGGCCGGCACCGAGAGGCGGCCAGAGTTCACCAGCGCGCGGGCAAACGGGTAGTGCTCGGCGAGACCCAGCACCGCGTTGCGGAAGGTTTTGCTGGTGGTGCTCTTGGGGGTGATGAAGTCGGTGGAGCGCGTCGAGTTCATCAGGTTTTCGTCGGCCGCGAACACGCGCTCTTCGGAGTAGGTGTCGAGCAGCGTGGACGGCGCTTTGCCGTCCATCACCAGCTTGAGTTTCCAGGCCAGGTTGTCGGTGTCCTGGATGCCCGAGTTGGCACCCCGCGCGCCGAAGGGCGAGACCTGGTGCGCGGCGTCACCGACAAACAGCACGCGCCCGTGGCGGAAGCTGTTCATGCGGCGGCACTGGAAGGTGTAGACGCTGACCCATTCGAGCTCGAACTCGCGGTCATCGCCCAACATGGCCTTGATGCGCGGAATCACGTTCTCGGGCTTTTTCTCGACCTCCGGGTCGGCATTCCAGCCGAGCTGGAAGTCGATGCGGAAGACGTTGTCGGACTGGCGATGCAGCAGCACCGACTGGTTGCGGTGGAAGGGCGGATCAAACCAGAACCAGCGCTCGGTCGGGAAGTCGGCCTTCATCACCACGTCGGCAATCAGGAAGCGATCCATGAAGATCTTGCCGTCGATATCGAGGCCCATCATGGTACGGATGCTCGAACGCGCGCCGTCGCCAACGACCAGCCAGTCGGTCTCGATGTTGTACACGCCATCAGGCGTCTCGACGCGCAGGCCGGTGGTCTCCTCACCCGGATTCACCGCGATCACGGTGCTCTTCCAGCGCAGGTCCACGCCGACTTCGACCGCGCGCTTCACCAGATACTCTTCCAGGTAGTACTGCTGGAGGTTGATCATGCCCGGGCGGTGATGATCCGGCTCGGGGCAGAGGTTGAAGTTGAACACTTCTTCTTCGCGGAAGAAGGTGCGGCCGACGTTCCACGACACGCCCTTGTTCACCATCTCGTCACCACAGCCAAGGCGGTCGAGCACCTCCAGCGCGCGCTTGGCGTAACACACGCCGCGCGAGCCGATGGAGACGGTGTCGTCGTTGTCGAGCACCACCACTTTCTGGCCCTGAATCGCCAGATCGATGGCCGCCGACAAGCCCACCGGGCCTGCCCCGACCACCACCACCGGGTAACGCCCCGGCGCGCCATTCTCGCCCGCGGCCAACTCGGCCGGCTTGCGATAGTCGTACTTGGGATACTGATAGGTACTCAGCACGTCGCGTCCTCCTTTGGACAATTTGCAGGATCTCGCCCGGTCTGTTCGTTGTGCGCCGGGTTGGGGATCTGGCGGCCCGTGGGCCACCGGGGGTTGTTCTTGCCGCGTTGCTCGGCGGATGCGCTGCGCTTATCCGCCCTACGGGTATATCGCCGTTCAATCGGCCTGCAGCGCGTGCCACATTTCCTGGTCGCGTTCGGCGGTCCAGATGCGCGGGTGCTTGATGCCCTTGGCCTCATCCACCGCACGGGTCACGTCGAAGGGCAGGCAGTGCTCATAAATGAAGACCTGGCCGAACTTCGGGTCCATGTTCTTGCGCACCAGCGCCATCGCGTCTTTCAGTTCCATGCCCTGGGCCGCGGCCTCTTTGGCCGAGCTGAACAAGGTAGTGACGAAATCGCGGGTATAGGCCAGACCTTCGGCCACGCTTTGCGGCGTGGTCAGCGCGGGGCCACGGCCCGGCACGATGGCTTGCGGCTTGAGCGCGCTAATGGCGTCCAGCGTGGCAGGCCACTCTTCCAGTTGGGCGTCGCCCGTGTAACAGGCGGCGTCGCACTCGACCAGATCGCCCGAGAACAGCACTTGCTCGCTCGGCACCCACACCACGGTGTCGCCCTTGGTGTGGCCGGGGCCGAGGTGCATGATTTTCACTTCGAGCCCGCCCATGTACAGGGTCATCTCGTCCTTGAACACCATGGTCGGCCAGGTCAGGCCCGGCACCGAGTCAAAGTTCTGGAACAGGCGCGGGAAGCGCTCGTACTCGCTCTTCATGTCCTGCTCGCCGCGCTCGACGATCATTTCATAGGTGCCCTGGCTGGCGATGATCTGCTCCATGCCCTCGGCCTTGTAGCCCGAGGCGCCCAGCACACGCACGGCGTGATAGTGCGACAACACCACGTACTTGATCGGCGCCTGGCTGACCTTGCGGATCTCGGCGATCAGGTTCTGCGCCATCAGCGGCGTGGCCAGCGTGTCGCAGATCAGCACGGCTTCGTCGGTGATGATCACGCCGGTATTGGGATCGCCCTCGGCGGTATAGGCCCAGCAATGCGCCGACAGTTGCTCAAAAGTGGTTTTTTTCACTTCCAGGTCGGCCTGGGAGGCAAAGACTTTGGTGTTCATAGCGTGCTCCATGATCTTGGTGTTGGGCTGGGTCACTCGAGGCGGATACACACATCCCGATGACCGCGACACCCTCATCCTAGTTTTCGATTCGTTATTAGTCAATCATTTTGTTAATGACGAATTGACGATCGCTGGCAGCACACCTGTTCCGCACCCGAAAACTGCTAAGATGCCGCGAAAAACAAGGAAGGCATCCACACCATGGAACGTGATCGCCGAGGCATCCAGTCGATCGAAGTCGGCGGCACGCTGCTGCAGGCGCTGGTGCGCCACGGCGCGCCCATGATGCTGCGCGATCTGGCGCGCGAAGCCGGCATGCCGCCGGCCAAGGCGCACCCCTATCTGGTCAGCTTCTGCAAACTCGGGCTGATCGAACAGGACGCCGCCACCGGCCGCTACGGCCTGGGCGCCTTCGCCCTGCAAGTCGGCTTGTGTGCGCTGGAGCAGGTCGAGCCCATCCGCGCGGCCACGCCGGCCGTGGCGCAACTGGCCGACGACCTGCAACTCAACATCGCCATCGCCGTGTGGGGCAACCGCGGCCCGACCATCGTGCGCATTGAAGAATGCAACCGCCCCATCCACGTCAACATGCGCCCCGGCACCGTCATGACCCCGCTCATGGCCTCGGCCACCGGCCGCCTGTTTGCCGCCTTCTTGCCCGAGCGCATCACCCGCCCGCTGGTTGAGAGCGAACTGGCCCAGCTCGGCAGCGCAGATCAGCCCGCCCTGCGCCAGTCGCGCCGGCATGTGGATGAAACCCTCGCCGAAATCCGCCAGCACGGCCTCGCCCGCGCGCTGGGCAACCCCATCCCCGGCATCAACGCTTTCTCCGCCCCGGTCTTCGACAGCGGCAACCACCTCACGCTCGCACTCACCGCCATGGGCCCGGCCAACAGTTTTGACCCGGCCTGGGACGGCCCCATCGCCACGCGCCTGATGAGCAGCGCCCGCGAGATCTCTCAGCGGCTAGGGCAGTCAGCCCGGCAGGCCTGAACCACGGCCGACGACCAAATCGTCGGTCAGGCGTGTTGGCCGCACATCCGCCGATCACGCTCGCCCGCGTTGGCATCCGGTCCTCGCACGCCGCCTTACCCGGGCCTCGCCGAAACAACTGGCGACGTCCAGGCCCTACAAAAATCTTTTTGCATATCCCTTCGTACTTCTCAAATACCCGATAAGATTGGCGCTCTCGCCCGACGAGCCCGCCATGAGTCAGACAGACCGCCTCGCCCGCATCCGCCGCCTGCTTGCCGAACGCAGGGCGATCAGTCGCCAGGCACTCCTCGACACTCTCGAAATCTCACCCGCCACACTCAAGCGCGACCTCGCCTTCCTGCGCGACAACATGAATACCCCCATCGTCTGGGACCACGAACTGGCCGGCTACCGGATCGACCCCACACAAACCGTCGGCGCACAGATCGAGCTACCCGGCATGTGGTTTTCCGACAAGGAAATCCACGCCCTGCTCACCATGCAGCACCTGCTCGCCAACCTTGATTCAGGCGGCATTCTCGCGCCCCATATCGCGCCACTGATTGATCGTCTCAACGCCCTCATGGGCGCCGCCCACCACCCCGCCACCGAAGTGCGCAAACGCGTACTTATCGTCGGCATCGGCAAGCGCAGCGCCAAACTCACCCACTTCGAAGCCATCGGCGCCGCCCTGCTGCAGCGCAAACGCCTGAACATCCGTTACTTCGCACGCGGCAAAGGCGAAGAAAGCGAACGCGAAATCTCCCCGCAGCGCCTCGTCCACTACCGCGAAAACTGGTACCTCGACGCCTGGTGCCACCTGCGCGGCGCGCTGCGAAACTTCGCCGTCGACAGCATCCGCCACGTCCAACTACTCAAAACCCCCGCCCACGACATCCCCGACGCCCGCCTCGACACCATCCTCGGCCCCGGCTACGGCATCTTCGCCGGCGCCGCCGTGCAGACCGCCCGCCTGCGCTTCTCCCCTGAACGCGCCCGCTGGGTCGCCGCCGAACACTGGCACCCGAATCAACACGGCAGTTTTGACGCCGGCGGCTACTACACCCTGGAGATCCCCTACGCAGACCACCGCGAACTGCTGATGGACATCCTCAAGCATGGGCGGCATTGCGAGGTATTGGGGCCGGCACCGTTGCGGGCGGTGGTGGCGGAGGAGCTGCTGAAAATGAGCGAACCCTATGACCGATAAGACATCGGCGGGATCACTCGGTGAGCCCGGTGGCGCGGACAATGCATCGCATCATCAGGACAAGAGCCCGACCATGATCGACATCCCTCTGGCCCATTTGCGCATCACACCGGACAACCGTCCGGAAGGCCATGCGCTCGACGACCATCTGACCAAGGTATCGGCCCTCGCCTGTGAATTCGCAAATCCGTTCAAGGCGGCAGACTGGCTCGCATTCGCGGGCCTCTGGCACGATCTGGGCAAGTATCGGTCGGGATTTCAGCACTACATCCGGCAGGCGAATGGCGAGGACGCACATATCGAAGGCCGTGTCGCTGGCAAGGACAAGACGCATTCGGCCGCTGGCGCCCTGCATGCTCGGGAACAGCTGACACGTACACATGGACCGGAAGGGCAATTCGTCGCTCACGTTCTTGCCTATCTGATCGCCGGCCACCACGCCGGGCTCGACAACTGGCATGGCGGTCTGAACGAACGACTGGCAGGAGAGGACGCACAGCGAGAGTGTCGCGATGCGCTCATGACGGCACCGCCACAGATTCTCGCCCCGGAGCTGCCGCTGCCAAGCCTGGCGACCGTACCGGCTGATCAAGCGACGGGCACACCGGGCAGCTTCGCCTTGTGGCTGCGCATGCAGTTCTCGTGCCTCGTCGATGCCGATTTTCTCGACACCGAAGCCTTCATGGATGGCGACCGGGCCAGCCGTCGCAACGGTTTTGCGCCACTGACCACCCTGCACGAGCGCCATGAAGCCTATATGGCAAGGCTTGCCGAGGCCGCCGCCGACACCCCGGTCAACCGCCTGCGCGCCGACATCCTGCGCCAGTGCCATGACAAGGCGAATCACCCGTCCGGCGTGTTCACGCTGACTGTCCCCACCGGCGGGGGCAAGACGCTCGCCAGCCTCGGCTTCGCGCTCCGGCATGCCACTGCACACGACAAGCGGCGCATCATCTACGCCATTCCCTACACCTCCATCATCGAGCAGACGGCCGACATCTTTCGCGCGGTGCTCGGTGACGAGAACGTGATCGAACACCACAGCAACGCCGAGCTCGACGACCGCCAGGAAACCGCCCGCTCACGCATCGCCTGCGAAAACTGGGACGCCCCCGTCATCGTCACCACCAATGTCCAGCTCTTCGAAAGTCTGTTCGCGCGACGCACCTCGCGCTGCCGCAAGCTGCACAATCTGGCCGGCAGTGTCATCGTGCTCGACGAAGCGCAGTTGCTGCCGGTGGACTTCCTTCAGCCGGTGCTCGACGTGCTGCGACTGCTGGTGCAGGACTATGGCGTCACACTCGTGCTGTGCACCGCCACCCAGCCGGCATTGACCCATACACAAGGCTTTGACGCACGCAAAGACCTGCGCGGCTTCGACCCCGGCGCAGTCACCGAAATCATCGAAGACGTACCCGCGCTCTACGACGCACTCAAGCGCGTCCACGTGCACCGTCCGACCGATCTCAACGCTTGCGAAGACTGGCCCACAATCGCCGACCGGATGGCCGCCCACCCGGCCGTGCTCACCATCGTCACCCGCCGCCAGGACGCGCGCGACCTGCACGCCCTGCTCAAGGCCCGCGCACCCGAAGGCCTCTTCCATCTCTCGGCACTGATGTGCCCGCAGCATCGCAGCGACACCATCGCCCGAATCAAGGCCGCACTTACCAAACGCCGCAAGGCCCTGGCACGCGGCGACGCCGCCGTGCCGGTGCGTGTGGTCAGTACCCAGTTGGTCGAAGCCGGGGTCGATCTCGATTTTCCCGTGGTCTTTCGTGCCATGGCCGGGCTGGACTCCATCGCCCAGGCCGCCGGGCGCTGCAACCGCGAAGGCCGGCTGGCTGAGGGCGGTGAGGTGCACGTGTTCGTGCCGCCCTCCGAGCCCCCACCCGGCCTGCTACGGCAAGCACGCGACACCTGCAAGACCCTGTGGCAACACCACGAGGCCCACGACCCGCTCGGGCTACCGCTGTTCGAACGCTTCTTCCGCCAACTGTATGCCGACGCCGGGCTGGACCGCAAAGGCATCTGCGAGATGCTGCGCGTTGATCGCGGCGCGGTGCGTTTTCGCGACGCCGCAGAGGCCTTCCGCCTGATCGACAACGAGGACGGCGGCACGGTGATCGTGAACTACCGCCGCCCCGGCGCAACGGAAAATATCGACGCCCTCGTCGGCAAGATCGAACGCAACGGACCGAATCGCCCCCTGCTGCGCAAACTCCAGCGCTACGGCGTCACCTTGTACCAGCGCGACATCCAGCGCCTGCTGGCCGGCGGAGACATCCGAGAGCTCGGAGGCTGCCCCGGTCTTTATGTACAGGCGTCGGATGTGTTCTACGACGCGGAGCTCGGCGCGAATGCGGCGGGGGCGCCGGGGGATCCGGGGGAATTGGTTGTATGAACTCAAAGATTGAAATGAGAGCCCCGCCCGAAGGCGGGGCTAGAACAGCAACAACAGTTCCTTCGTTTACCAAGTTTCAATCCACGCCGAAGCGTAGCGCCATGATACGAGCAATCGAACAGCAGAATCAATCGTTCCTTCATTTACCAAGAACAGTGAACTACAATCCGTACAACCCTGGCCAGGGAGCTACGGATGCGCAACCTCGAACAGTTACTCCGCGAACTACGACTGATGAAAGATCAACCCAACCACCGTTACTACGCTGCGCTTGGAATAGTTGTTCTTGCATTGTTCCGTCATCCGATCATCTCCGTTGCGCTGGCGGTGATCGCGTCAATCTCAGCTAAGGGATGCTCATGACCCCATTCTGCCTCGAAGTCAGCGGCGACTTCGCCTGCTTCACGCGCCCGGAGATGAAAGTCGAGCGCGTGTCCTATGACCTCATCACGCCATCGGCTGCCCGCGCCGTATTCGAGAGCATTCTGTGGAAGCCGGCGATCCGCTGGCATGTGCGGCGCATCGAGGTGCTCAAACCCGTGCGCTGGACCAGCGTACGGCGCAACGAGGTCGGTGCGGTGGTCTCGACCCGCAACGTCACCACCGCCATGAACGCCGGGCGCGGTCAGCTTGCGCTGTATGTCGAGGACGAGCGCCAGCAGCGCGCCAGCCTGATCCTGCGCGACGTGGCCTACCGGCTGCATGCGGAGCTTGAGTTCCTGCCGGAACGCGCCCCGCACGACAACGCCGCCAAATACGCCGAGATGTTCCGTCGTAGGGCATCCAAGGGGCAATGCGTCAATCAGCCCTATCTCGGCTGCCGCGAATTCGCTGCGCGCTTTCGTCTGGTCGAAGCGGAAGACACCGATCCACCGCCGATCGCGGAGGTGGACGGCGATCTGGGCTGGATGCTCCATGACATGGATTATTCCAAGCCCACCGACCCGCGCCCGACCTTTTTCCGCGCCCATGTAAAGCACGGCGTGCTCGACCTCAACGGCATCGAGGTGCGGGGATGATTCTTCAGGCACTGCACGACTACTACCAGCGCAAGCTGCGCGACCCCGACCCCGCCCGGCGGCTCCCCGCCTACGGGTTCGAGGACAAGGAGATTCCTTTCATCATCGAACTCGACGCCGATGGCGCCTTGCTCGGCCTGAAGGACACGCGGCAGCTCGATGGCAAGAAAAAGGTGGCCGCACGCTTTCTCGTACCGCAAGGCGTGAAAAAAACGTCAGGCGTCGCCGCCAATCTGCTATGGGATACGGCCGAATACGTCGCCGGCATCGACACCAAGGGCAAGCCCGAGCGCATTGCCCAGCAGCGGGCGGCATTCCGCGAGCGGATCGAGGCCCTCCCCGCCCAGGACGATCCCGCCATTCGCGCCGTACTGGCCTTTCTCGGCCGCGACCCCGTTGCTGAACTCGCCTCGCAACCGGCCTGGCCCGAGGTGCTCGAAACCAATCCACTGATGAGCCTCCGCGTTGCGCCGGACACCGATCTGGTGTGCCAACGCCCCGAGGTGTTGGACGGAATCGGCAACGACGCGGCGCCGACCGACGCTAACGGCATCTGCCTTGTGACCGGCGGCAGCAGCGAACCCGAGCGCCTGCATAGCGCCATCAAGGGCGTGTGGGGGGCGCAAACGGCCGGCGCGAACATCGTGTCCTTCAACCTCGATGCCTTCAGATCATTCGGCAAGGCGCAAGGCGCCAACGCGCCGGTCAGTCCCGCCGCGGCCTTCGCCTACACCACGGCACTCAACCACCTGCTTGCCAAGGGCTCACGCCAGCGCATTCAGGTCGGCGACGCCTCGACCGTGTTCTGGGCAGAAAAGACCGATTCGGTCGAAGACATCTTCGCCACCCTGTTTGGCGACAGCGACGATCCCGATGCCCGCACCGGCGAGGTTCGCGCGCTGTACGAGGCGGTGCACAGCGGCAAGTTCGATGGGGCGCGGGGCGAGACGCGTTTTTTTGTACTCGGACTGGCGCCCAACGCAGCGCGCATTGCGATCCGCTTCTGGCATGTGGCACCGTTAAGCGAGATCGCCCGGCGCATCACCACCTGGTTCGACGACCTGGCGATTGTGCGCGGGCCAAACGACCCCGAGTTTCCCAGCCTGTTCCGCCTGCTGACGGCCATTGCCGTGCAACGCAAGGCCGACAACATCCCGCCCCGACTGAGCGGCGACATCATGCGCGCGATTCTCGAAGGGCTACCGTTTCCGCCCACGTGGCTCAATGCGGCCGTTCAGCGCTGTCGTGCCGAACAGCAAGTCAACGCCCTACGTGCCGCCGCCATCAAAGCCTGCCTCAACCGTCAGCTCCGACAGACCGCCACCCAAACACCGACTTCCGAGAAGGAGTATCTACCCATGCTCGACCCAAGCAATCTCAACGCGGCCTACCGTCTCGGACGGCTCTTCGCCGTGCTCGAACGCATCCAGGAAGCCGCCAGCCCGGGGCTCAACGCAACGATCCGCGATCGCTACTACGGCGCGGCCTCCAGCACGCCGGTAGTCGTATTCACAACACTGCTGCGTTTGAAGAACGCCCATCTCAAAAAGCTACCGACGGGCCGGGTCGTCAACTTCGAGAAAACCATTGGCGAAATCATGGATGGCTTGTCCGATTTCCCGAAACACCTTGCGCTGCCCGATCAAGGCCGCTTCGCACTCGGCTATTACCACCAGCGACAGGCCTTCTTCACCAAATCCACCCCTGCCGAATCCACCGAAACCCTTGAGGAGACCCTCTGATGGCACTCGCCAACCGCTACGACTTCGTCCTCGTCTTTGACGTAAAAGATGGCAACCCAAACGGTGACCCGGACGCCGGCAACCTGCCGCGCCTGGACGCCGAATCCGGCCATGGCCTGGTCACCGACGTCTCACTCAAGCGCAAGGTGCGCAACTTCATCGGGCTGGTCAAAGCCGAAGAGCCGCCGTTCGAGATCTATGTGAAGGAAAAGGCCGTACTTAATCGCGCGCACGAACGCGCCTATATCGCCGTTGGTGCCGAAGAGGAACTGAAGGGAGAAGACAAAAAGCGCAAAGGCAAGGGCGACACGGTGACCAAAGCGCGCGACTGGATGTGCGCAAACTTCTTCGACATACGCACTTTTGGCGCGGTCATGAGCCTTGGCGTCAACTGCGGTCAAGTCCGTGGCCCGGTGCAGCTCACCTTCGCCCGCTCGGTCGACCCCATCGTGGCGTTGGAGCACTCGATCACTCGCATGGCGGTCGCGACCGAGGCCGAAGCGGAAAAGCAGGAAGGCGACAACCGCACCATGGGCCGAAAGCACACCGTGCCATATGGCATCTACGTCGCCCACGGGTTCATTTCGTCCTTTCTCGCCAGACAGACCGGTTTTGACGACAAGGACCTCGACCTTCTGTGGCAGTCGCTTGAACACATGTTCGAACACGACCGCTCGGCCGCGCGCGGCGAGATGTCGACCCGCGGGCTGTATGTGTTCAAGCACGATTCCGAACTGGGCAACGCGCACGCCCACGCCCTGTTCGATCGCATCCGCATCGCGCGCAAGGCCGGTGCCGACGTACCGCGCAGTTTCGCCGACTACACCGTCAGCATTGACGACGCGGCCCTGCCTACTGGCGTGACGCTGACGCGCCGCGTGGGCTGACGGGGCATCGCTTCAGTCTGCGGCAGGCGAACCGAATGGAGCGCCTGCCGCACAACGCATACAGGGCCTCAGTGATTGAACGATTCCAGCGGCTCACCGAGCAGACGCACATGCGGCGCAAGATCGGCAACGGCATCGTCGCGTCTCAGGCGCCGCACAAACTTGCCGTCTGCGGTGACCATCGGCACGCCGACATGGATCGCGGCTGCCAGATAAGTGCAATCGTAGGCGGGGTGCTTGAGCCGAACCGCCAGATCAAGCACCGTCTTCATCATTGGCGCGACCGGCAGCCACTGAATCGGCGCCGCGGCCAGGGCCGTAAGTGCGACATCCGATTCGGCCTCGTCCAGTTCCTGTTTCACTCGCTTGTGCCACAACACATTCAGGCATTCGGGCAGCAACAGTTCCGGCGCGAGAAGGCCATGGCCAAGCAGCGCCAAGGCGTCATCCGAATCGGACTCCGGAATGACCCACTTGATCGCGATATTGGCATCGACAATGTATTTCACTTGGCGTCCTTGTCGCGCGACTCCCGCAGCAGCACCTCGGAAGGCGTGTGCGAGCGCCCGGCCGACATCGCGCGGCTGATCGTCGCCAGCCGCTTGAATTCTGCCACGGGGTCGGTGTCGGGCCGTGTCAGCGCCTCCGACACGATGGCGCGCAGTTCGGCAGCCATTGATCGCCCGTGCTTTGCCGCGCGCTCACGCAGGCGCTGCTTGAGATCGTCATCCAGATTCCTGAGCACCATGTCAGCCATGACACACCCCTTTGATATCAACGCTATCAATGATAGCACCACGAATGCGCGAGTCAATTCACATGGATGACATGCTCGACCCGATCCCCCTGTCCGCCTTGCAGCACTGGGCCTACTGCCCGCGCCAATGCGCGCTGATCCATCTTGAGCAAGTATTTGAAGACAACCTCTACACCCAGCGCGGCCAGGCGGTGCACGCGCGGGCGGACCAACCCGGCGTGGAACTGCGCCCCGGTCTGCGCGTAGAACGCGCGCTGCCGGTGTGGAGCGAACGGCTCGGGCTGATCGGCAAGGCCGATGTGGTCGAGTTCTTGCCGGACGGCACCGCCTACCCCGTCGAATACAAACACGGTAGTCGCAACAAAAAGGCCGCCGTCGCCGCCTGCGACGACCTGCAACTGGCCGCGCAGGCCATGTGTCTGGAAGAGATGACGGACAAAGCCGTACCGGAAGGCGCGCTGTTCTACGCCACCTCGAAGCGGCGCCGGGTCGTATCGATCACCCCCGCCCTGCGCGAACGCGTCGAATCAGCCACCCGCGAGATCCGGCAGATGCTCGCCACCCGCCACACGCCACCGCCGGTCAATGACGAACGCTGCCACGCCTGTTCATTGCGCGACCTGTGCCAACCCGACGCCCTCACGCGGCTCGCCAGCACCAACCCTCATCTGTTCGACCCGGACAACTGACCATGCAATTGCTCAATACGCTCTACGTCACAACACCCGACAGCTACCTGCATCTGGACAACGACACCCTGCGTGTCGAAGTCGAACACGACACGCGCCTGCGCGTGCCGCTACACCACCTCGGCGCCATCGTCTGCCTCGGCAACATCCGGCTCTCCACGCCCCTCATGCACCGCGTAGCCGACGACGGAATATCGCTCGTGATGCTCGACGCCAACGGCCGCTTCAAGGCACGCCTTGAAGGCCCGGTCTCCGGCAACGTGCTGTTGCGCAGCGCCCAGTTCGACAAGACGCGCGACCCCGACTTCACGCTCAAGGTAGCGCGCAACTTCGTTGCCGGAAAAGTCCGCAACAGCCGCCAAGTGCTGCTACGCGGCGCCCGCGAATCCAGGATCAGCGCTGAAGCGGAGCAGATCACCCGCGCAGCCAACAACCTGGCCGCCACCCTGCGCACGCTCCCCACCGCAACCGACCTCGACATCTTGCGCGGCCTTGAAGGCGATGCCGCGCGGCAATATTTCGGCGCACTCAATCTGCTGCTGCGTGAAGACATGCGTGACGCCTTCCAGATGAACGGCCGCAGCCGCCGCCCACCCCGAGACCGCTTCAACGCCGTGCTCTCCTTCCTCTACAGCATGCTCATGAATGACTGTCGCTCTGCCATCGAAGCAGCCGGGCTCGATCCGCAAGTCGGATTTCTCCACGCCCTGCGCCCGGGTCGCGCCGCACTCGCACTCGACCTGATGGAAGAATTCCGTCACCTCGCCGACCGCCTTGCGCTCACCCTGATCAACCGGGGTCAGATCAACGCCGATGATTTTGACCACCGCGAAGGCGGCGCCGTCATGCTCGAAGGCGACGCCCGCAAGACGGTTGTAATCGCCTGGCAAGAACGCAAACAGGAGCAGATCACGCACGCCCTGCTGGCCCAGCCAGTCGCCATCGGACTCATCCCCCTCGTCCAGGCCCGCCTGCTCGCCCGCACCTTGCGCGGCGAAACCACCGACTACCCGCCCTATCTCACGAGGTAAGCCATGCTGGTCATCGCCTGCTACGACATCAACACCGAAACCCGCGCCGGTCGCCGCCGCCTGCGCCGCGTAGCCAAAGTCTGCGAAGGTGTCGGCCAACGGGTCCAGAAATCCGTCTTCGAATTCCAGATCGACCGGATGCAGCTCGAAGCGCTCGAACAGCGCTTGCTCTCCGAGGTCGATCTCGACGAAGACAACCTGCGCCTCTACCGCCTCCCCGAAAGTCGTGGCGCCGAAGTACGAGAACACGGCAGCTTCCGCGCCACCGACTTCGAAGGCCCGCTCGTCCTGTAAAATAGCCAACGCGCGGACCCCAAGCGACGTGGAATAGGCCAAGGGGTTCGCGCAAGCTTCAAGGCTCTGAATCAACAGAACTTTTATGATTCGCTCATCCACGACACCGAGCTTCTCGACGCGGCAAGAACAGGTTCGCGCAATTCCGCGTCACAGCGCTGTCGAATCAATTGGTTGGAGATGAAGAGCTTCGCCCCTCGACAACGAGGGGCGTGGATTGAAACGTGGCTATCGATTGGAAGCGCGGAAGCGCGGCCGGCGCTTCGCCCCTCGACAACGAGGGGCGTGGATTGAAACGGACGTTTGATCCTGCGCCCGGCTCACCGCCGCCGCGCTTCGCCCCTCGACAACGAGGGGCGTGGATTGAAACTGGCATCAGGTTGTTCGTAATAACGCGACCACACTGCTTCGCCCCTCGACAACGAGGGGCGTGGATTGAAACTCGCGTCATATAACAACGGCATGGTGTTGCCGGCGCTTCGCCCCTCGACAACGAGGGGCGTGGATTGAAACGTCACCCACCACACCCGCCGAAGGCGCGCGCGCGGGCTTCGCCCCTCGACAACGAGGGGCGTGGATTGAAACGGCGTGCCGGAAACCAACGCCACGCAAGCGGCGAGCTTCGCCCCTCGACAACGAGGGGCGTGGATTGAAACTGTTTGGCGGTGCGCGCGGCCGTGGTGGCCGTC
>JBFIJC010000046.1:0-17945 GCA_041600915.1 Nitrogeniibacter sp. | reverse complement strand
CTGGAAGAGCCGCAAACCCGAGAACCGGGCCGAAGGCGAGATTTCGCCCTACGCCGCCTTGATGACCGCGCTGTCGGCCACCGTCGGCACCGGCAACATCGCAGGCGTGGCCACGGCCATCGCCGTGGGCGGGCCGGGCGCCTTGTTCTGGATGTGGATGACCGCCTTCGTCGGTATGGCGACCAAGTACAGCGAAGTGTTGCTGGCGGTCAAATACCGCGAAGTCGATTCGAAGGGTGAGCACGTCGGTGGCCCGATGTACGCCATCAAGAACGGTCTGGGCAAGCACTGGCGCTGGCTGGGCACCGCCTTCGCCATCTTTGGCGGCCTCGCCGGCTTCGGCATCGGCAACATGGTGCAGTCGAACAGCATCTCCAGTGCAATCGAGAACTCCTTCGGCGTGCCGGGCTGGATCACCGGCGTGGCGCTCATGCTCATGACCGGCGCCGTGATTCTGGGTGGTATCAAGCGCATCGGCGCGGTCGCCGAAAAGCTGGTGCCGGCCATGTGTATTGGCTACATCGCCTGCACGGCCGTGGTCCTCGTCGTCCATGCCGACCAGATTCCGCACGCCTTCGACCTGATCTTCACCCACGCCTTTACGCCGATAGCCGGCACGGGCGGCTTCATCGGCGCCACCATCATGCTGGCCATCCAGAAAGGCGTCGCGCGCGGCATCTTCTCGAACGAAGCCGGCCTCGGCACGGGCGGTATCGCCCAGGCCGCCGGCGCCACGCACAACCCGGTGTTCTCAGGTGTGATCGGCATGATGGGCACCTTCATCGACACCATCGTGGTATGCACCATGACCGGCCTGGCGATTGTCGCCAGCGGCGTGTGGACCAGCGGTGAATCGGGCGCGGTGCTCACGTCTTCGGCCTTCGAAGCCGGCATGCCTGGCGTGGGCAACTACCTGCTCACGATCTCGCTGGCGGTGTTTGCCTTCACCACGATTCTGGGCTGGGCCTACTTTGGCGAAAAGTGCTGGCAATACCTGCTCGGCACGGCCTGCGAGAAGCCCTTCCGCGTGCTCTGGACGCTGGCGGTGCTGCCGGGCGCAATGGTCAGCCTCGACTTTGTGTGGCTGGTGGCTGACACCCTCAACGCGCTGATGGCGATTCCCAACCTGATCGGCTTGCTGCTGCTCACCCCGGTGATCGTCAGCCTGACCCGCGAATACTTTGCCGACGAGGCCGCCGGCGAAGCCGACGCAATCGGCGCCAAAGCCTGAACCGATTGACTGACCGAGGGGCGGCGCCCGCGCCGCCCGTTTGACCCACTGACTTCATCAGGAACGACCATGTTCGACAAAACCATGCAAATCGCCGGCTACGACCCCGAGTTGTGGGGCGCCATCGAAGCCGAGGCCCAGCGCCAGGAAGACCACATCGAGCTCATCGCCTCGGAAAACTACGCCAGCCCGCGCGTCATGCAGGCGCAAGGCACCGTGCTCACCAACAAGTACGCCGAAGGCTATCCGCGCAAGCGCTACTACGGCGGCTGCGAGCATGTGGATGTGGTCGAGCAACTGGCCATCGACCGCGTCAAGCAACTGTTCAGCGCCGACTGGGCCAACGTGCAGCCGCACTCCGGTTCGCAGGCCAACGCGGCGGTGTATCTGGCGCTGATCAAGCCGGGCGACACCATCCTCGGCATGAGCCTGGCCCACGGCGGTCACCTCACCCACGGCGCCAAGGTGAACTTCTCGGGCAAGATCTTCAACGCCGTGCAGTACGGCGTGACCGACGAGGGCGTGATCGACTACGACGCGCTCGAAGCGCAAGCCGTCGAGTGCCAGCCCAAGATGATCGTCGCCGGCTTTTCGGCCTACGCCCGCCATCTGGACTTCCCGCGTTTTCGCGCCATTGCCAACAAGGTCGGGGCGCTGCTGTTTGTCGACATGGCCCACGTCGCCGGTCTGGTTGCCACCGGGCTTTACCCCAACCCCGTGCCCTACGCCGACATCGTCACCAGCACCACGCACAAAACCCTGCGCGGCCCGCGCGGCGGCATCATCGTTGGCCGCGCCAATGCCGAGATCGAGAAGAAGATCGCCTCGATGGTGTTCCCCGGTACGCAAGGCGGCCCGCTGATGCACGTCATCGCTGCCAAGGCCGTGGCCTTCAAGGAAGCGCTGGAGCCGGCCTTTGCCGCCTACCAGACAGAGGTGATCGCCAACGCACGCGCCATGGCCGCCGTGTTTATCGAACGCGGCTACAAGATCGTTTCCGGCGGCACGGATGACCACCTGTTCCTGGTCGACCTGATCGCCAAGGGCATGACCGGCAAGGCCGCCGACGCCGCACTGGGCGCCGCGCACATCACCGTAAACATGAACACCGTGCCCAACGATCCGCAGTCGCCCTTCGTCACCAGCGGCATCCGCATCGGCGCACCGGCCGTCACCACGCGCGGCTTCGGCATTGCCGAGGTGAGTGCACTGGCGGGCTGGATCTGTGACATCCTCGACGATATCGAGAACCCGGCCGTGATCGACGCGGTGCGCGCCAAGGTCGCCGAGGTGTGCGCGCGCTTCCCGGTGTACGGCCGCTAAGACGGAGGCTCTGCCATGGCCATCAGCGTATTCGACCTGTTCAAGATCGGCATCGGCCCGTCGTCGTCCCACACCGTGGGGCCGATGCGGGCGGCAATGCTCTTCGCGACCGCCCTCAAGGAAAACGGCACGCTGGGCAATGTGGCCAGCGTCAAGGCCGAGCTGTATGGCTCGCTCGGCGCCACGGGCAAAGGCCATGGCAGTGACAAGGCCGTGCTGCTCGGCCTCGAAGGTGAGGCGCCCGACGTGGTCGACGTCGATCAGATCGAGGGCAAGCTCGCCCGCATCCGTGGCGAGCGGCGCATGCTGCTGGCCGGCGAGCACGCCATCGACTTCATCGAGCGCGAGCACCTGATCATGCATCGGCGCACATCCTTGCCCTACCACCCCAACGGCATGCGCATCAGCGCCTTCGATGCCGCCGGCGAGCTGATCAAGGAGAAGGTGTATTACTCGGTGGGCGGTGGCTTCGTGGTCGACGAGGCCGCGGCCGGTGCCGACCGCATCGTGGCCGACACCACCCGCGTCACCCACCCCTTCAACAGTGGCGAGGCGCTGCTGGCGCATTGCCGCGACAAGCGCATTCCGATCAGCCAGGTCATTCTCGAAAACGAGCGCGCCTGGCGCACCGACGCCGAGACCCGCGCCGGGCTGCTCAATATCTGGGATGTGATGCAAAAGTGCGTGCGCCGCGGCTGCGAGCAAGAAGGCATCATGCCCGGCGGCCTGAAGGTCAAACGCCGCGCGGCCGGTCTGTACCGCAAGCTGTCGAGCGCCCCCGAAGCCGGCATGCGCGACCCGCTCACCACGCTCGACTGGGTCAATCTCTACGCGCTGGCCGTCAATGAAGAAAACGCCGTCGGCGGCCGCGTGGTCACTGCGCCCACCAACGGCGCGGCCGGCATCGTGCCCGCCGTGCTGCACTACTACACCCGCTTCGTGCCCAACGCGACCGAAGACGGCGTGGTGCGCTTCCTGCTCACCGCCGCCGCGATCGGCATCCTGTACAAAGAGAACGCCTCCATCTCCGGCGCCGAAGTCGGCTGCCAGGGCGAAGTCGGCGTGGCCTGCTCGATGGCCGCCGGTGCGCTCGCCGAAGTGCTGGGTGGCACGCCCGAGCAGGTCGAGAACGCCGCCGAGATCGGCATGGAGCACAACCTCGGCCTCACCTGCGACCCCATCGGCGGACTGGTGCAGGTGCCCTGCATCGAGCGCAACGCGATGGGCTCGATCAAGGCCATCAACGCCGCACGCATGGCTTTGCGCGGCGACGGCACGCACTTCGTGTCGCTCGACAAAGTGATCCGCACCATGCGCCAGACCGGCGCCGACATGAAAACCAAATACAAGGAAACCGCGCGCGGTGGCCTTGCCGTGAACATTATTGAGTGCTGAAACAGGCACCATCCGACACCAAGGAGTCATGATGAGCGATACCACCTCCGACACCCCCACGCTGCGCACCCCGCTGTACGACCTGCACGTTTCGCTCGGCGCCAAGATGGTGCCCTTCGCCGGCTACGCGATGCCGGTGCAGTACCCGACCGGGATCATCAAGGAGCACACTCACACCCGAACCGAAGCCGGTCTGTTCGACGTCTCGCACATGGGTCAGGTGCGACTCACCGGCCCCGACGCGGCCGCCGCACTTGAATCGCTGGTGCCGGTCGACATCATCGACCTGCCGGTCGGCATGCAGCGCTACGCCGTGTTCACCAACGAGGCCGGCGGCGTGATGGACGACCTGATGGTCGCCAACGCCGGCAACGACAGCCTGTTCGTGGTGGTCAATGCCGGCTGCAAGGCGCAGGACATCGCGCACATGCAAAAGCATCTGTCCGGCCGCTGCACGGTCGAAGTGCTCGATGATCGCGCCCTGCTCGCGCTGCAAGGCCCGGCCGCCGCCACCGTGATGGCACGCCTCGCCCCGGCCACGGCCGAGATGATTTTCATGAATTTCATGTCCGTCACGCTGGTCGGCGTCGAGTGCTACATCAGCCGCTCGGGCTACACCGGTGAAGATGGGTACGAAATTTCGGTGCCCGCCGACAAGGCCGAGGCGCTCGCCCGCGAACTGCTGGCACAACCCGAAGTGCTGCCGATCGGCCTGGGTGCGCGCGACTCGCTGCGCCTCGAAGCCGGCCTGTGCTTGTACGGCCACGACCTGGATGTGAATACCTCGCCAGTCGAGAGCAGCCTGCTGTGGGCGCTGTCCAAGCCGCGCCGTGCCGATGGCGCACGCCCCGGCGGCTACCCCGGCGCCGAGATCATCTTTGATCAGATCGCCAATGGCGTGTCGCGCAAGCGCGTCGGCCTGCTGCCGCAAGCGCGCGTGCCGGTGCGCGAAGGCGCCGAAATCGTCGACGAGACCGGCCGTCAGGTCGGCGTAGTCACCAGCGGCAGCTTCGGCCCCACCCTGGGCGCGCCCGTCGCCATGGGCTATGTGGACACCGCCCTGGCCAAGCCCGGCACCGCGCTGACCGCCATCGTGCGCGGCAAGCCGGTGCCCATCGAAGTGGCCAAAACGCCCTTCGTGCCGCAACGCTACTACCGCGGCTGAACCACCCCGCCGGGCGCCCCCGCCCGGCGCGCCCCACGCATTGAGAGCCACGCCATGACCTCTGCCGACCTCGCCCCCGAATTCATCCTCGCGGTCGCCTGCCCCAGCGCCAAGGGACAGATCGCCGCCATCTCCAGCTTTGTCGACGCACACGGCGGCTACATCAAGGAATTCGCAGTCTTCGATGACGAGATCGAAGACCGCATTTATGTGCGCGCGGTTTTCCGCGTCGACTCGATCCGCGCGCCAGCGCTGGCCGATCTGCGCGACGCCTTCGCCCCGCTGGCCGAACGTTTTGGCATGGACTGGCGGCTGACCGACGCCGCCGCGCTGCCCAAAGTGCTGCTGATGGTGTCGCGTTTTGACCACTGCCTCAACGACTTGCTCTACCGCTGGCGCATGGGCGAGCTGCGCATGGAGATTCCGGCGATCGTCTCCAACCACCCGGACCTCGCCCCGCTGGCCGAGGCGGCCGGTGTGCCCTTCCACCACCTGCCGGTGAGCGCCGCCAACCGTGCCGAGCAGGAAGCCGCGCTGCTCAACCTGATCGACAGCTCCGGCACCGATCTGGTGGTACTCGCCCGCTACATGCAAATCCTCTCGCCGGCGCTGTGCACCGCGCTGGCCGGCCGTGCGATCAACATCCACCACTCCTTCCTGCCCGGCTTCAAGGGCGCCAAGCCTTATCACCAGGCGCACGCCCGCGGCGTCAAACTGATTGGCGCCACCGCCCACTACGTGACCACCGATCTGGACGAAGGCCCGATCATCGAGCAAGTGGTCGAACGGGTGAATCACAGCCACCGCCCCGACGATCTGCTTGCCGTCGGCCGCGACATGGAGTCACTCGCCCTGGCCCGCGCGGTGCGCCTCCACATCGAGCAGCGCGTCTTCCTCAACGGCGACAAGACCGTCGTGCTGAGCTGAGCCCGCCATGAACCAGATCTTCATCGAGAACATTCGCGCGCAGGCTCAGGTCGGCATCTACCCCGAAGAGCTCACCGTCAGCCAGCCGGTCGTCCTCTCGCTGCGCCTGGGTATCCACGGACGCGCCGCCCGCAGCGACCGGATCGAAGACACCATCGACTACGCTGTGCTGGTCGCACGCATCCGCAGCGCACTGGCGCAGCGCCGCTTCGGTCTGCTCGAGCATCTGGCCGAGCACCTCACCGCCCTGATTTTTGACGAGTTCCGTCCGCTGTCGGTCGAGCTGTCGGTGCATAAGCCCGATGTGCTGCCCGAGGTCGGCCGGGTCGGCGTGATGATCGCGCGCGAGCTTGAGCAACACATCAGCACCGCCCGCGCGCCCCGCTACGAAACGGCCTGAGCCACCCGCGACGCACACCACGCCGCGATGAACGATAATCGCGCATGGCCCGTCGCTCCCCCTCCGTTCCCAATCGCCCTGCCGGCTCCAGAAAAATCTCCACCCTGCGTGGACTGTGGCCCTTCCTCCAGCCCTACCGCGCCCGCATCGGCCTGGCCTTCGTGCTGCTATGCCTGGCCTCGGCCACGCTCTTGCTCGTGCCGCTGGCCTTTCGCGATCTCATCGACGCCGGCTTCGGCAAGCAGGCGCAGCCCCCGTCGGGACTGCTCGGCGGGCTCAGCCTGAACGACCACTTTCTGGCCTTGTTTGCCCTGGCCAGCGTGTGGGCGCTGGCCGTGGCCGGACGCTACTACACGGTGTCATGGATTGGTGAGCGCGCCACCGCCGACCTGCGCAGCGCGGTATACGCGCGGGTGCTCCGGCAGTCGCCCCAGTTCTTCGAAACGACCCAGACCGGCGAAGTGCTCTCACGCCTGACCGGCGACACCACGCTGATCCAGACCATGGTCGGCAGCTCGATCTCGATGGGCCTGCGCAGCCTGTTTCAGTTTATCGGCGGCATGATCATGCTGGCCGTGACCAGCTTCCACCTGTTTTCGCTCAACCTCGGCCTGATGGCCTTGCTCGCCCTGCCGATCTTCATCATCGGCCGCAAGGTGCGCACCCTCTCGCGCGAGTCGCAAGACCGCATCGCCGACGCATCGGCGCTGGCCGGCGAAATCCTCAACGCCATGCCGACCGTGCAGGCCTACACCCAGGAGCCGGCCGAAGCGCAGCGCTTTGCCGAGCGCACCGAGACCAGCTTCCTCACCGCCATCCGCCGCACACGGGTGCGCGCCGCGCTCACCGCGCTGATCATCACCGCCATCATGGGCACCATCATCTTCGTGCTGTGGATTGGCGCGCGCCAGGTCGCCGCTGGAACAATGACCGAAGGCCAGCTCTTCTCCTTCGTGCTCTATGCCGCGCTGGTTGCCGGCGGCGTGGGCACGCTGGCCGAGGTGTGGGGCGACGCCATGCGCGCCGCCGGCGCCACCGAACGCCTGCTCGACCTGCTGCACGCCGAGCCGGCCATTCGCGAAGCCGCCACGCCCATCGCGCCCGCCGCCTCAGCACAGGCCGCCATCCGCTTCGAGCATGTGCGCTTTGCCTACCCCGCCCGCCCGCAACTGAACGCGCTCGACGACATCTGCCTCGACATCGCACCGGGCGAGTCCGTCGCGCTGGTCGGCCCCTCGGGCGCCGGCAAGACCAGCCTGTTCCAGCTACTGCTGCGCTACTACGACGTGTCGGACGGCAGCATCGCCATCAACGGTCAGGACATCCGCCAGCTCAGCCTGCATGCGCTACGCAAGGACATCGCCATCGTGCCGCAGGACCCGGTGATCTTCTCGGCCAGCGCAATGGAGAACATCCGCTATGGCCGCAGCGACGCCAGCGACGAAGAGGTGATGCAGGCTGCCCGCGCGGCTCGGGTCGACGAGTTCATCGACCGTCTGCCGGAGGGCTATCAGACCTTCCTGGGGGAGCGCGGCACGCGATTGTCGGGCGGCCAACGCCAGCGCATCGCCATTGCCCGCGCCATGCTCAAGGGCGCCCGCCTGCTGATGCTGGACGAAGCGACCAGCGCACTCGATGCCGAATCGGAAATTCTTGTCCAGCAAGGCCTCGCCGCCGCCATGGCCGGGCGCACCACGCTGATCATCGCCCACCGTCTGGCGACGGTGCAGCAGGTCGATCGCATCGTGGTGATGGACGCCGGGCGCATCGTCGAAATCGGCACGCCGGACGACTTGCGCCGGCAAGGCGGACTCTATGCCCGGCTCGCCTCGCTGCAGCTTGATCTGTAAAAGGCGAGCTCAGGCTGCCAGCGCCACCCGATTCCGTCCGCCCGTCTTGGCTTCGTAAAGTGCTTTGTCGGCGCGCTGGAACAGGGTTTCCATGTCATCGCGCAGGTCACGACGCGCGAGCCCGATTGAGATGGTGAATTGCGAAATCGCCATCTTGTCGTGGCGGCGGATCAGACGCAGTTTCTCGATGGTGTCGCGAATCTTCTCCGCAATACCCGAGGCCTGCTCTGACGAGCACTGCGGCAAGAGCACCGCAAACTCCTCGCCGCCGTAACGCACCGGCACCGCGCCGCTCGGGATCAGGCGCTTGACGGTATCGGCCACCTTGCGAATGACCACATCGCCCACCGCATGCCCGTAGGTGTCATTGATCCGTTTGAAATGGTCAATATCGAGCACCATCATGGCCGTCTGGCCGTCGGCGTTTTCACCGAAAACCCGCGCCATTTCCACTTCCATGCCGCGACGATTGAACAGGCCAGTGAGCGGGTCGGTCATGGTTTCAAGGCGGTGCCTTTCAAGCTCGCGGCGCAACTGGCGCGCTTCCTGATCCGCCGTCTCAAGATTCTGCTTGAGCACATCATTGGTTTCGCTGGCCTTGAGCGCCGACTCGAGGAGGCTTTGCGCCACCTGCTTGAGATGCAAGGCATCGCTTTCCTCACCAATGCTGCCGATATTTTCCTTCAAGGACGCCTGGTATTCCGTCGAACCCTGGTCGGCCGTGCGCAAGCTCTGCATCAAACCATCAAGCAAGCGCTCCACATCGGTACCGACGCCACGGAAACGACGGATCGCGTCAGCCGCCAGATATTCTTCATAGAGCTCAGCGACAAAAAAAGCGTCCAGCGGTTTGGCAACCGCCAACTGCGTATCAATCGCAGCGCAGATTTCCTCGCGTTTGCCATCGAAGTAGGCATGCACCACGGCGTAGTGCACTGGCGTCGTACTCAGGTTATGCGCAAACAGGAAATCAATCACCCGAAAAGCGACATCCTCGCCCCGCACTGCAGCATCCATGGGTGTGGCTGAAGATTCCATCTCGGACGTCGTCATGCTGGCCTCATCGAATATTAAGCATTTCTAATCAAATCGCGGCTTTCAGGTCCGCGCTGACCGACCATTGGTAATAGCGCGAAAAGACTGCGGCATTATGACAGACATACTCGCGTCATCACCATATCCTTCATAGGGTTAATGCTATTGCGGTGCACCGCGCCCCGAGCTGCACTATGCTATCGATGTCATCCATTTGGCTGAGACGTCCATGGCCCAGCAACTCCCTTACCTCGACACCCCGCTCACCCGAGAGGCCGTCGACGCAATCACTCAAGCGACCCTGCTCGACTTCGGTGCCAACTGGTGCGGCTACTGTCGCGGCGCCAGCGCCATGGTGCAAACCGCGCTGGCGCGCCACCCGAATGTGCAGCATGTGCGCATTGAAGATGGCCCTGGCCGACGCCTGGGCCGCAGCTTTGGCGTCAAACTGTGGCCCACGCTGGTCTTTCTCGAAAATGGTCAGGAAGTCGCGCGCGTGGTTCGCCCCGACGACGATGCCGCCCTCGAGCAGGCGCTCGCCTTGATTGATCCGACACCGTGAGCACGGCCGATTTCGGCGCGCTTGACCGGGTCGGCCTCAACCTGCAGGCGGTATTCGATGTCGACGCCTTGCCCGCCACGCTGCGAGACCGGCTGCCGGGCGCCGCCGACGGTGCGCACCGCTTTCGGCAGCTCATCCTCATCGGTAACGCGGGGCCCGCGCTATGGCGATCGGTCTGTGCGGACGGCCTCGTTGGCGACAACCCCATCGACGACTTCAGCGTCCGCGCGGTCGAGCGCTGGTTTGCGCAGCAATGCGCTGGCCACCGGCTGCACCCGATCTACCCGGGCAACGCGCCTGTCGACCTGCAAGCGCTCGGCCAGCTCGCCGGCTGGCATCACCCCAGCCCGTTCAAGATTGGCATTCAGCACGGCTGGGGCACCTGGTTTGCCTATCGCGTCGCGCTGCTCACCAACACGGCCTTGCCGCTCACCCAAGCGCAAACCGACGCCTCACCCTGCACCCGCTGCGAGGCCACGCCCTGCATCACCGCCTGCCCGGCCGACGCCATGGCCGATGGCGACTTCGCCCTCGACACCTGCATTGCCTATCGGCGCCAGGCCGACTCACGCTGCGCCACCACCTGCGTGGCGCGACTGGCCTGCCCGGTCGGCACGGCACAACGCTACGACGCGGCTCAGATTCGCCACGTCTATGCCAACTCGCTGCGGATGATCGAGTGGTTCATCGCCAACGGCGCGACACACGCTGGCTAGGACCGGGCAATTTGCCCGCCGCTCGGCCTGCATCACACCCCGCGCCTCACCGCGCAGTACACTGAGCGCCATCGTCCGTGACGCCCGGCGCCCGCGCGCCACTACCCCATGCCCCCAGCCCCCTCCGCTGCGCGCCCCGCCCACCAACCGGGCTTCGACCTCAAACGCCATCTGGCACTGCGGGTCACCCTGTTCGCGTGCCTGATCGGTCTGGGCGCATCGGCCTTCGTCATCAACCACAGCACACGGCGCATCGGTGAGCATGTTCGACTCAGCGGCCCGACCGTCGAACAGCTCATCGGCCGTGAGCTGGACACCCCGCGCGACGGCTTCGACCGCAGCGCCGAACGCCTGCACCTTGCTCTGCCGGACGCACTGGGCCGACTGCTCAAGCTGTGCGTCGAGGTGCACACCTTCTACGCCAACGAATCGCGCCAGCGCTGCTACCCGGCCGCTTCCGACGCAGCGCCAGCGGCGGTGCGCGCTCTCCTGGCCTGGCAACTGGGCGACACGGCGCGCCATTCAGGGCCGATCCGCCAGTACCCCGGCATCACCGTCGGCCATGTCACCGTCACCCCCGACCTCGACAGCGAAGCGGCCGCCCTGTGGCAACAGCTGCGCCTGGTGCTGGCCATCGCCGCCGGCGTGCTGCTGCTCAACCTGCTCATCTACCTGCCAGTGCGCCGTGCACTACGCCCGACCGAGCAGGTGCTCGACACCCTCCGCCGCCTCGAACACGGCGACCTCGCGGCGCGCATGCCGCGCCCGGCGCTGGTCGAGCTGCGCCGCATCGCCGAAGGCTTCGACCACCTCGCCGAACGCCTGCAGCGCACCGACCGCCGCCAGCGCCAGCTCGCCCAGCGCCTGCTCACGGTGCGCGAGCAGGAGCGCCGCCGGCTGGCGCGTGAGCTGCATGACGAATTCGGCCAGTCGCTGGCCTCGATCCGCGCCGAAGCCGCCTGCGCCGCCGACGCCCCGCCGGCCGAGCGCGCCGCCGCCATTGACGCCATCGCCCGCAGCACCGCCGTGATGATGGACAACCTGCAGCGCATCCTCCATCAGCTGCGCCCGGTCGGGCTCGAAGAGTTCGGCCTGCACGCCAGCCTGACCCAGCTGGCCGACACCGCCCGGCGCCACCACCCGGCCTGCCGCATCGACCTGCACCTGGCCGACGACATCGACCGCCTCCCCGACGCGCTCACGGTCAGCCTCTACCGCATTGCCCAGGAAGGGCTGAGCAACGCCTTGCGCCACGGTGCACCGCGCCAGATCCGCCTCGCGCTCGAACGCGACGCCCACGGCATTGCGCTCACCGTTGAAGACGACGGCACCAGCGGCGCGCAGGACACCCGCGGCAGCGGCCTCGGCGTGCTTGGCATGACCGAACGCGTCGAGGCCCTCGGCGGCCACTTTTCGCTCACCCCGCGCCAGCCCTGTGGCATGACGCTGCACGCCGGGTTCCCGCCCTCGGCACTGACCCATGGAGACCTCGCCGATGAGCATCCGCCTGCTGCTGGTCGATGACCACGCGGTAGTCCGCGAGGGCTACCGCCGCCTGCTCGAACGGCGCGGCGACCTGCGCATCGTGGCCGAAGCGGGCACCGCCGCCGTCGCGCTGAGCGCCGTGCGCGAACACGCGCCCGACCTCGTCGTGCTCGACCTTGCCCTGCCCGACATGGGCGGCATCGAGCTGATCGGACGACTGCGCCAGCGCAACCCGGCGCTGCGCATCCTCGCCTTCAGCATGCACCGCGACCCCTTGTTTGCCGCCCAGGCACTCAAGGCCGGCGCGCTCGGCTATGTCACCAAGAGCAGTGAGCCGTCGGTGCTGGTGCAGGCGGTGTATCGCGTCGCTGGCGGCGAGCGGACGCTGAGCCCCGATGTCGCCCCGGAGCTGGCAATGAGCCTGCTCGACGACGCGCCCGGCCCGCTGCACGCCCTGTCGCCACGCGAGTTCGAGGTCCTGCGCCTGCTACTCGAGGGCGACGATCACGCGCGCATCGGTGAGCGCCTGCACATCAGCCCCAAGACCGTGCAGAACACCCACTACCAGATCAAGCGCAAGCTCGGCGCCAGAAGCGATATCGAGCTCGCCCGCCTGGCCACCGAACACGGTCTCGGACGCGGCTGAACCCCGCGCCCGCGTCGCCGGACGGGCGAAGCACCCGACACCCCCCGGGCAATCTGCCCGCCCCCCGGTTTGCCCCTTTTTCTCGCGGGCCGCGACGCTCACGATGGCCGCATTGCCATCCCCGGAGCGCCCCATGCCGCGCCAACTGCTGCCCCGCACCAGCGTTTTCCTCGTCATCGCACTCGGCCTCATCACACCCGCCGCCGCAGGCGTCCCGCCGACCAGCTGCGGCGGCCCGCCGGGCGCCCCCGATACCGCGCAGAGCGACCTGTCAGTCGCCTACTGGGCGCAACAGCCCCCCAGCTCGACCATGTGTGCCTACGGCTACTGGGCCGAAAAATGCGGTGACCACGCCATTGCCCACACCATCTTCGACCGCTGCATCGCCGCCGGCTACGTCGGCGCCATGATCTGGAAAGCGCTGCTGCTCGAAGACGGCACCGGCATCGCGCAGGACAGCGCCGCCGCCACCGAGCTGATGCGCCGCGCCGCCCACAGCGACGACCTCGAATACGCCACGCTCGGCAAGCTGCACTACGCCACGGCCCTGTACCTGGGGCGCGGTGTGGCGCGCGACGAAGCCGCCGCCGAACGCTGGTTTCGCGAGGCGGCCGCCGAAGGCGACGCCGACGCCCAGGCCTTTCTCGACAGCGGCACCCACACCGCCGACCGCGACCAGCGCGGCCGCTCCGTCGCCGCCCAGCGCGCCGCCCGCGACAGCACCGGGCCACGGCTGGCCCCCGTTGCCCCGGCTTCCACGCCCGCCCCCACGCCGGCCCTCGGCCTGATCGCCGCACTGGCGGCGCTGCTCGCCGCGGGTGCCGCTGCCCGCGCCCGCGACGGACAACAGGGCGCCCATTGACATGATCACCACCCTCGATACCGCCATGTACAGCCTCGGCCAGTTGTTCCTGGCGCCGGTGCTGATCGCCATCGCCGCGCTGTTCGCCTACGCCTTTGTCGCCCTCGGCGCCCTCGCCTGGCAAGCCCGTCAGCGCCGCGGCGGCCACCCCGCAGGCTTCGAGTTGCTGGCGCTGGCCCGGGCCCGCCCCGAGCTGGACGCCACCGCGCTCGAACGCATCGCCCACGAGCGCCTGGAGCTGGCCCGCCTCACCACCCGCATCGCCCCCATGCTCGGCCTGGTCGCCACCATGATTCCGATGGGGCCGGCGCTGCGCGCGCTCGGCGACGGGCAACTGGCCGACGTCTCGCAGGCGCTGGCGGTGGCCTTCTCGGCGGTCATCCTGGCGTTGATCGCCGCCTCGATCACCTACTCCGTGCTCACCTGGCGGCGGCGCTGGTATGTGCGCGATCTCGACGCCATTGCCGCGCAGCGCGCGGAGGCGGCCTGATGCGCCCCCCGCTGCGCGACGAGGCGCATGACGAAGACCCGATCCTGTCGGTGGTCAATCTGATCGACGTATTCCTGGTCCTCATCGCTGCGCTGCTGCTGTCCATCGCCAACAGTCCGCTGTCGCCCTACGGCGCCGAGGCGCTGACGCTGATCCGCAATCCCGGCGCCGCCGACATGGAACTGGTGGTCAAGGACGGCGAGCGCATCGAACGCTACCGCGCCGACGGCACCGCCGGCATCGGCCAGGGCGTGCGCGCCGGCATCGCCTACCGCCTGCCCGACGGCGCGATGGTGTACGTCCCCGAAACCACTTCCCCCCCAAACGAGGCTCCCCGATGACACGTCTCCCTGCCCTGCTGCTGGCGGCCCTGCTGGCCGCCCCCGCCGCCGCCGACACCCTGCCGATCGCCGTCGCCCCCGAACGTGCCTGGCGCGCCCTGCTCGGCCAGCTCGACAACGACCAGCTGCGCGAGCGCGCGCAACTCGACCTCAACCGTTTCGAAGGCCGCCTCCCGCTGCCCGGGGCCGGCACGGTCGAGGTCAGCGTAGATTGGGATGCAGCCACCGGCGGCACCCACCTGCGCTGGCACGCGCCCGACACGTTGCCCGCGCACCGCGCCGCTGCCCGACGCTGGATGCAGCGCGTCGCCGACGCCGCACCGCGCCTGCCGCGCCCCAACCACCTGTGCCAGGGGCCAGAGCCTGCTGCCAACGGCCCGGACGCCGACACCTACACCTACACCAGCAAGGCCAGCTGCCGCTTCGGCGCCGGCCACTTCTCATCAGCGCTGTTCGAGCTGGAAAAATGCGGCGACTACGAGTCGGCGCTGGTGATCCTCGCCGCCTGTGTCCGCGAAGGGCACGCCGGCGGCCTGATCCGGCTGGCGCAGTTCTTTGAAAGCGGCCTCGGCGTGCCCCGCCGCCCCGAACGCATGACCGAGTACCTGCGCCAGGCCGCCGCCAGCCACACTCCCGGCTACAGCGACGGCGCCCGCGTCCAGTACGCCACCGCGCTGTATTTCGGCGTCGGCACGGCGCCCGATCGGGACGCCGCTCTGCGCCTGTTCAAAACCGCCGCCGCAGCCGGCGACAGCGACGCGCGCGACTTCCTCGCCCATGGCCTGCACTACGCCTGGCGCCGCGAAGACGGCAGCGTCTATGCCGACCCCACCTGGATTGCCACCCCGTCCAACCACCCCTGACCGGAGACTGTCATGACCACCCCCAGCCCCCTCGACACGGCTTTCGCCTGGCACCGCCTCGGCGACTTTCCGCACTTCCACTACAACATCCTGGCCGTCGATGAAGCGCGCCAGATCACCGACCTCATCATCCGCTACGACTCGGACGCACCCATCTTCCTGCACCGCCACCGTTCCGAAACCCATACCCTGGTGCTACAGGGCGAGCACCGCCTCTATGCCCCCAACGGCGCCCTGATCGGCACCCGCCCAACCGGCCGGCACAGCATCACGGCCGCCGATGCCGACCCACACAGCGAAGGCGGCGGCCCCGACGGCGCACTGGTGCTCTACAGCACGCGCGGCAGTACCGACGGTGTGCTCTTCGATGTGCTCGATGCCGATGGTCACACCGTCGCCACGCTCAGCGTGGCCGATGTCGCCGGACTGTTCGCCCAGCAAGGCCACCAGGCCGGCCGGTAAGCCCTGCCGCCGGGGCGCCACTCCAAGCCCCGGCGGTGCCTCACTGGCATTTTGCGGCGCTGCCGCCGAAATGCACGGCCAGCCCGAACCATCGGTCGTATCGGCCTGAATCCACGGCGCACCGCGGCCGATCTGACAGACCGGCGCGGGAGATGCCCGTCGCAACATGCTTTCTCAATGCGGGTCTCAGCTCGGCCGCTTCATCCGGAACAACTGTTCAGGTCCGATCGAAAAATAGTCCCCCGCGCCCCCGCCGCGCAGCACATGGCCTGCGTTGGCCGTGTCATAGATACCATCCTTGAGCAGGCGGCGGTCGATGTGCACCGCCACCACCTCGCCCAACACCAGCCAGGTCGGCACCGTGTCGCCAGCGGCGCTTTGCAGCTGAATGATCTGAGTGCGGCGGCACTCGAAGGACACCGGACTCTCCGCCACGCGCGGCACCCCAATCACGCGCGAAGCCGCTGGCGTCAGACCCGCCAGCGCGAACTCATCCACCTCGGGCAGCACCGCCGCGCAGCTCTGGTTCATTGCCTCGGCCAAGTCCCGCGTGGTGAGATTCCAGGCGAACTCGCCGGTCTGCTCGATATTGCGCACCGTGTCCTTATAGCCGGTGGACGCAAAGCCGATGATGGGCGGCACGTAGTTGAACGCGTTGAAGAAGCTGTAGGGCGCGAGGTTGAGCACGCCATCGGCGCTGCGCGATGAGATCCAGCCAATCGGCCGCGGGCCGACAATGGCGTTGAAGGGATCGTGCGGCAGACCATGGCCGTGGCGCGGTTCATAGAAGTGTTCGGTGTCAGACATGAGCAGCTCCATGCGGGGATGGCTGGCACGTTACCAGTTTCGGGGTGGCGCGGTGGCGCGCGGTACGACGACCATGCCGGACAAGCAAGTCTCCGGCTCGCCGCCCCTGACAGTGTTAGTCTGGTTGCCACCGAGGAGCCTTCAACACCGTGACCCAAATTCGAATCAGCCATACAACGGTCTATCACTACCGCACCCCGGTCAGCCTGAGTCCGCACAGGCTGATGCTGCGGCCCAGAGAAAGTCGTGAGCTCCAGCTCTTGTCGCACACGCTCGAGGTGTCCCCCGAGGCGACAATCGCGTGGGCACACGATGTCTCGGGCAATGCGGTCGCGACGGCCTCGTTCGGCGGCCAGACCGATGTACTTCGCATTGAGAGCAAACTTGAACTCGACCTCACCGGCAACCCCTGGCCGATCTTCAATATTGCGGCAAGCGCCCTCACTTACCCCTTCTTCTATTCGAACGATGACCGCGCCGATCTGGGCGCGCTCGCCATCCAGCAATACCTTGACCCGATGGGACGCCTCCAGAAGTGGGCCCGGTCATTCGTTCAGGGCCCCGCACCCGACACACTGGAATTGCTGAAATCCATCAGCCACGGTGTGTCTGAAGCGCTGCAGTACGAGGTGCGCGAAAGTGAAGGCACGCAGACGCCAATCGAATCGCTCGACCGCGGCAAGGGCTCGTGCCGCGACTTCGCCATCCTGTTTGCCGAAGCGGTACGCAGCCTCGATATCGGCGCCCGGATCGTATCGGGTTATCTCTACGACCCGCAAAGCACCGCGACGGGTTCCTCGGGCTCCGGCTCCACCCACGCGTGGGCCGAGGTTTACGTGCCCGGCGCGGGCTGGATCAACTTCGACCCGACCAATCGCAGTATCGGCGGATTCAACCTGGTGCCGGTCGCCGTTGCTCGCGACATCACGCTATTGATGCCGGTGTCGGGCAGCTATGTGGGTGCGGCTGACGCATTCGCGGGGATGGAGGTCGAGGTCCGGGTGAGCTGACCGGTGCCGGTGCCGAACCACTTCCACAGAAAGGCTGGGCTAAAAGAGCGTATCTCCGGGACAAAACCCCCGCGATACGCCCTTCCTGTTTCACTCACGCCGACACCGGGTCGGTGAGCTTCACGCCATCACACGCCCTCACTCAATCGCCAGGCCCCATCGGCAATCGGCACAAAGGCTTCGACCGCCGCCGTGGCAATGACATGCGTGGTGCCCTGCTCGGGGTCGTGCACATTCAGCCCGCCCTTCACCGCCTTCACTTCGGCGTAGCCGCGCGGCAAGGTGTCGGCGACGAGGTCGGTGTCGACTTTGTCGGGCTCTTGCACGCCGATGGTCACTTGCACGCGCATGTCGCGGTGGTCGATATCCAGGCTG